>CAZLTY010000169.1:0-498 GCA_964562575.1 uncultured Pirellulales bacterium | reverse complement strand
CCCTGGAAATAGTCGTTAAGGGGGGCTATCGGGGCCACGTCTCAATTATCAATTGTTGTGGCCTTGTAGGGTTAGCCCGTGAAATAGTCGTTAGGAAGCCTGTAGCTCACTGCAAAGACAAGCATATTCCATCCCAAGCATGAGCCGGACGTTTCGCATTGCCATCGGCCTTTCGCTTCTTCCTGTTGCATGCATCCTGGTTTTAAGGACCCGTCCGGAAATAACTCCCGCGTTCTCCATCTCATCTTCAGGTCGTCTTTGGCCGCTCCTCAATCGCGAGATCCTCAACGTAGGATCACTACGCTTCCGGTTTCGCTCAATCGATCACGACCAAATCCAACCTAAATCTGAGCGGATACCATCGGACCTTATTTCCGGATGAGTCCTAAGGTTTCTGTTTTCCGATTGTTTTATACCTTTCAGGGTAGTAAATTCCCGCGAGTAAGATCATAAACTGTTATACCCTTCAGGGTAGTAATTTCTCGCGATCAAGACCAT
>CAZLTY010000168.1:0-10770 GCA_964562575.1 uncultured Pirellulales bacterium | reverse complement strand
GCGCCATGTTGATCCCCTTTCCGGCAAACGTTACTTGCCAGCCATGATTCTTGAATTCGAGTTCCGGCTTAGTGGTTTCTGCACTCATTAACTGCTCCGTACATTCGAGAACACAGGCCGGACGCACCTGCGAAGACGCGTCCGGCCCATTTCAATGACTTTCAAAACTGCGAGCTATTCGCCTCGACCCTTGATGAGAGACTCAACGACGCTCGGATCCGCAAGCGTTGTGATGTCGCCCAGGTTATCGGTACTCTTCTCGGCGATCTTGCGGAGAATTCGCCGCATGATCTTGCCGGACCGGGTCTTCGGAAGAGACGGTGCAAACTGAATAGCTTCCGGCGCGGCGATAGGGCCAATCTCCTTACGCACATGCTTGATAAGCTCTTTCTTCAGTTCGTCGCTTTCGTCGACATGGCCGACAAGCGTCACAAAGGCGTACAACCCCTGGCCCTTAATCTCATGGGGCACCGGCGTAACCGCGGCTTCGGCAACCTTCTCGTGGCTGACAAGAGCACTCTCGACTTCAGCGGTCCCGATGCGGTGGCCTGAGACATTGACGACGTCGTCGATTCGGCCCATCAGCCAGTAATCGCCGTCTGAGTCGATTCGGCAACCGTCGCCGGCAAAGTAGATGTCGTTATACATCGTGAAGTAGGTGTCCACAAATCTGTCGTGGTCGCCCCACATGGTGCGCATCATTCCGGGCCAAGGCTTGCGTATGCACAGCTTGCCGCCTTCGTTTACGTCGCATTCGCTTCCGTCGTCGCGCAAGACAACGGTATCGACGCCGAAGAAGGGCCGGCTCGCACTTCCGGGCTTGAGCGTGTGGGCGCCCGGCAACGGGGTAATCATGAATCCACCGGTCTCGGTTTGCCACCAGGTATCGACAATTGGGCAGCGGCCGCGGCCGATTTTATCGTAATACCACATCCAGGCCTCCGGATTTATGGGCTCGCCGACCGAACCGAGAATCCTCAGTGTGCTCAAGTCGTACTTCGCAGGCCATTCGTCGCCGAGACGCATCAGCGCCCTGATAGCCGTCGGGGCGGTGTAGAAAACGGTGACGCCGAACTTATCGCAGATCTGCCAGAAGCGACCGGCGTCCGGATAGGTGGGAACGCCTTCGAACATCAGCGACGTGCTGCCGTTGGCGAGCGGGCCGTAGACGATGTAGCTGTGTCCGGTCACCCAGCCGATGTCGGCGGTGCACCAATATACGTCGTCGTCGTGCATATTGAAGACCGTTTTGTGAGTGATAGTGGTGTGCATCAGGTATCCGCCGGTAGTGTGAACAACACCCTTGGGCTTGCCTGTCGAGCCTGACGTATAGAGGATAAACAGCGGATCCTCGGCATTCATGGGCTCGGCCTCGCATTCTTCGGATGCACCCGCCATCTCATCGTGATACCAAACATCCCTGCCATCCTTCATATCGCAAGGCTCGTCGTTGACTTTGACGACTACGACGTTCTCAATCGTCGGCGTCTTCTCAAGCGCCGCGTCGGCAATATCCTTGAGTCTGATGTGCTTGCCGGCACGAAGCGAAACGTTGGAGGTAATGAGCATCTTGCAATCGGAGTCGTTTACGCGGCCCTCGATCGCGTCGGCGCTGAAACCGCCGAAGATAATCGAGTGAATGGCGCCGATCCGCGTACAAGACAGCATCACGATCGCCAGTTCCGGAACCATCGGCATATAGATCGCGACGCGATCGCCCCTCTGGATACCCTTGGCTTTCATGACGTTGGCAAACTTGCAGACCTCTTTGTGCAATTGCTCATACGTATACTCTTTGACGTCATCTTCGGCCTCGCCCTGCCAGAGGATCGCGGTCTTCTTGGCGACAGGCGTTCCGAGATGACGGTCGAGACAGTTGTAGGAAACGTTCAACTGACCATCTGCAAACCAGGTGTGCTCGATCTTGCGCGCCTGCGTGTCCCAGGCGTACTCAAGAGACTTGGTCGGCTCTTTGAACCAGTGAAGACTTTTTGCCTGTTCCAGCCAGAAACTATCAGGATCGTTGATAGATTTCTCCCACATTTCATCGTACTGCTCCACGCTGTTAATGTGAGCGTTGGCCTTGATCTGTTCGGGCGGAGGAAATGTTCGTTCTTCCGTCATAAGAGAATCAATACCCTTTTCTTGTGTCATGGTTTTCTCCTTGATGAGTAATTTCGTGATCAGCTTAAATTCATAACTTTCAAGATTCGCAGCATGCATCCTAAAATCACGCTACGTACGTGTCAAGCTAAAGAATACGCTCTCCTTAGAATTTGTAGATAAAAGCAGTCTGAATGCGAAAACTGTCGGCGTCTCCGTTGCCGGCATAGTCCGTTTTCCAGTGCGAAAGCTCAAGGGCAAACTCCGCGTTCTTGTCGATCGAGCAGAACATATTTGCAAAGACCGAGCGATTCAGGGTCCTGGCACCTTCGTTGACGTCGCCGCGATCCACGTCATCGACCGCGATTCCGACATTGTAGCGCCGGCGGCTCCAGGGACCAAGGCCCGCGGCTATCCAGCCGCCGCTGCTGCCGATTTCATCGTACATGTTCGCCCCGGTCAAAGTTACGCCCTGGCCGATCCCGCCCAGATAGGCATCGAGGTTCTCGCCGGTGAACAGCTCGCTCTTGATCGTCAGCCATCTGTTGACAGGTTGGAGCAAGTCGACATTCAGCGACCACGATCTGAACTCCTTGTCCGAACCGTTGGCCGCAACGTCATACTCTTCTTTGCCGAGGTGGCCGGAAAGACCGATTGTTGCCGGCCTGCTGCAAAATACCGGAGCGGTCACACTTGCCCTGCCCTGCAGGCTCGGCTGGCCGGCATCCTCGCCCGAGTCAAGCGTTCCCGCAAGAGACGTGTTGTCTCTGCCGATTGTCCTGGCGACCGCCCCTTCGAGCGTCAGGTCAACGTCGCCGTCAAGACCAAGAGCTTTGGTCAATCGTATCTGCGGGCGCCGGTACCCAATATTGCCAGACCACCACGCAACGCTGTAGTTGACGGTTGCCGGAACAAGCGGGCTGATCACGTCGGACGTCTGACCGGCGATAATATTGAACCTCTCCTCGGGCCAGTCAAGTTTCATATAGGCATGACGCATCATCAGGTGCGCCTTGTTCTGGCTGCCGCCGCCGTAGAAGTCCACCTCGGCCCGACCGCTCGTTCTCATGGCGCCGCCGTCGGGACCGGTGATCATCACGCCGAACCGGCTCTGATTTGCGGTCATATTGAATTGGTCGTCATCGGAATTGGTGTTCTCGCGTTCCACCCACTTGGCAAAGTTGCCGTCGTCGGTCCGCGAAGTGTCGTAAGCGGCATCGAGTTTCAGATAGCCGTACAGTTGGATATCAAGACTCGACAAAACCGGCCGCAGCGGCTTTGCTTCGGTCGGCTGGTCCTGCTGGGCCAAGGCCTTCTTGAGCTCTTCCACCTCTTTGTCGAGTTTCTCTACCCGCTGCTTAAGATTGGCGTTCTCGCCGGCCAGGGCAGAAGTCTCGGCTGCGCCGGCCGCGCACGCCAGGGACAATGCAGTCGCGACGACCAACAGAATAATATTCTTGTTCATCTTTGCGCTCAAAATGGTTTCCACCTCAATTTTTCAGATGCTTGCCACACAATACTCACTGTCAGGCCAGTCCGAAACCTCCTCTGCCGATGATCTCCGGCAATCGCCTTCTGTGCCTGTGCACATGTCCCGGCTCTTGCCAACCGTGGGGCACCAACCCCATCCTCAAGAGGTCGTCAGGCGTCAAGTCGGCATCTGGTCGTCTTGGAGACGCCGGGCCGACTCAGGCCTATTACCCCGCCACTCATTTTCGGCACAATTGGACTAAACCATCAAATTATTCGCGAAAGTCAAATGCTGTCGAGGACGTAAGCGACACCCAAGTCAGAGCGTTTGCATCGTCTCTTCCCGACTGTAGGAATCTGTCGCCCTGCAACATCCAACTGTTGTCTTTCCATTTCTTCTCCCGGGCCACGTGCCTGGATCTTGGCGTTCTTTGATGGAACTGCGGCGACATCGCTACGCTGAGGGCTGTGAGGGAGGCTTCTTGGTCACCGCCAGGAAACCTACATAACCGACCAGGAGATAAGCTATCTGCCTTGTTGCGTCCTCAACGAAGTACGCGCTCGGGCCAACCGCCAAGAAACACGGCAATCACCGGAATTCTCTTTTCCTTAGCTTTCTCTCCTTGTCAAATCATTGTAGGTCTAACCAACCTTGACGAACATATATAATACAGATGAACCAGATCATGTCAAACACTTTGAAGCAAAAAATTACTAAAAACGAAAAATAATTGAAAACAAATATTCTCATAACCAAGAATTTATGGTAAAAAACTTGCTAATTACGAGAACCGCGCCGAAGTCAGCCCCGCTGCGGCACTTCTTGATTGCCATCACACGGTTGAGGGTGCTGTAATCACTCTCGGCAGACTCGCAGACTCGACACGGCCAGGAAATCGAACACCCAATGGCCATCGTAATCATGGGCGGCCTGGCCACCTCAACCTTACTGAATCTACTTTTCATGCCGGCCCTGTATTGGAAATTCGCAAAGTCCAGACCAAAGTAAAACCTCAAGAACCCTCCGGCCTGTGTTGAATTTGCCCATTCTGTTGGACAGCCCAACGATTCCCGGATAATTCGTGACAAACCGACTGAGATGTCGTATCCTAAAGGTTACGGATGCCGAACGAGCCGGTTTTGACGCATCTGTTTGGAGAGCCCTGTGCGAGATACGAAAGGGCCTGAATGAAAGGGAGAAATAAGTCAGGTGTCTCCGCATTTACCCCGGATTTTCCCTTATGCATTGCTTGCCATGAAGGAATACCTTCTTAATGGATTACATGAGAATATACAAACTTATGGAAGACGATTTTGACAGAATCATTGAATCTGCAGGCGGCAAAAGACTTAGTGTAGATGATAGCCGTGAGAAGCCGCATAATGCAGATTATATACTTGATGACGCAATAATAGAGTTGAAGCTTATAGAGGAGGAAGGTTTAGAGAAACAAGAAAGGCAACAAAAGCTTGCGGACATATTTAAGAGCCAATTCCCCGGCAAGCCTGTGGTAGTTTTAGAGCCCAAACTTCTGGGACAGAAAGGGAGACGTGATTACTACAAGGCGATGTCAACCCCGATCAGAGCTCGCCTCAAAACGGCGGCTAAACAGCTTAAGCAGACTTCTCAGAAACATAAGGGAAAAACAAAAGTTGCTATTCTACTGAACGTTGGCTACGGTTCTTTGTACCATGAGGAATTCAAGGAAATAGCTATCAATCGTGCGACCTATGCTACCAAACAAATAGATTGTTTAATCGTTGGGGGGATCTACTTTTACAGTGACAGATTTGACTCCTATGTCATGTCTCCTTTTGAGAAAATACCGGTCAATATTGGCAGGCGGTTTAGCGGTTTTGACAAGCTCAATAAATGTTGGAACGGTTTTTTCGATGATTTTCTGACATCTGCCTTATTACTGAATAGAGATTCGCACCCGGATAGACTACCAGTTATTGACATGGATTTTGAAGTTGATGGCGTCAAGTTTGTCAGACCTGCCCCACCCATGGGCAAACCATCTGAATTCTGGGTAAATGGCAGGCCTCGGGAGAATTCAACGGGTCTTACGAAATGTCCTCCAGTAGGCATTATATTCCCTAAATTGGATAGAGAAAACTGGGAGAAGTTCAGAGAGAAAGAATGCTATGACGCTGCTTTTAAAGATACATATGGAGAATGGTTAGATTATGCGGCAGAAAAGAGAGCCGAGAATAACGATGAGCTAAATCCATTTGTAGAAATAGAAATTACCTGTGATGAATTTTGTAAAAAGCATGATGAAGACGAAGCCTATTTTGCCCATTTGTGTGAGTATGCAACTGAAGTCTTTCAAGAAACAATAACTGATGTCATTGATGCAGCAAAAAACCAGGCTGAGGTGCAGATAATCCTGCCTGAATATATTCTGTTAGTAGTTGAAGAAATTGGACAAGACAAAGCAAATGACCTGTCCTCGATATATCAGGTAAGACAGTCTTTAGGATCGCAGAACATCGATGCAATTTTGGAAAACAAGAAGTTGTTCTTTGAGTATGGCCTTGCTTTGGCTTCTTCATATGCAGTTAAGCATTGTATATCCCACGTGATATATAGGAGAGATCAAACATACATGTGGCAATGAAAACATTAGGGAGAATATTCGGGACGTTGACACAGAACAGAAAATCGGAAAATCGAGGGGCAGCTTACCTATTTCCCACGGGTGGCAGCGACTGAGCGAGTGTGGTGAGGGAAGTGGGTGGTTTTCAATACTCTTGAAACGATAGCGACGTTTCTTTTTCAATTCTATACTCTTTCCGCAAAAGAAAGAGACAATAAATAATCCCATTATACCGGGTGATGGGCCCATAATCCTGTTATGAGCTTGATGTAATGTTGAAATATCAAGCGGAAAGAGTATAATTGCTTGGTCGAGGCAATGCGCCCGGCAATGTAACCTCAACAAAGGGAGAGAGCCCCTCGGCTGAAAGGAGAACCGTCAAAGGAGGGGGCTCATCGGTATACCCGATATTTTCATCCCAGGCAAATCATCAACCTTCGAAACGAAGATATTTCCCGACGCAAGCTGCCTTTCAATCTACAAACTCCACCAGACATCAGGCCACTGACTTTACCTATTCTATTATACTCGACCACTGTTTTGAATAAATCGGGGAATCCCTGATTTCCTTGTAGTGTATGTCCCCTACGCCTAAAGGCATATCTCCCGGCAGGACTCTACCCGCTTTCTTGGACAGGATCTTTCCTCTATTGACTATTTGCGATTTACTATTGACTATTGTCTCTGGCTCTCTGAGGTTCTCCTTCAACAGGGCTCAGGACGGCGTCTATGGCTGTTTCCCCTTCTACTTTGCCCTTTTTACCTTCTTCCTGCCCTCAGTGAAATCCGTGGAATCTGTGGCCTCTGTAATTGATTATTGATGCATATTTTGTATACCCGAAGGTACTGTTTCGGTGTGTAATAGGGTGAAGACTGATCATTCTTCTTGTGACCGTGCACGATGATAGAAGATAAGCTGCTTATTCTCAGGTTCAAACAGGGCCGTCATGAAGCCCTGAGGCAGATCTACGACAAGTACAAGGTCGAGCTGCTCAGGCTCGCTGTCGTGCTCCTCGGTGATGCGAATACGGCTGAGGATATGGTTCACGATGTGTTCGTCAAATTCGCCCGGTCGGCCGGTCGTATCAAGCTGACGGGCAACTTGAAGAACTATCTGGTTACGAGCATGATCAATCGCGTGCGAAATCACCTTCGTGACAGCAACCGGCATCGTGAGACTAATCTCGACGGAGCGGAACTGCTTGCCTCGTCGCGACGAGGCCCCCGGCAATGGGCGGTCCTCGGCGAGCAACTGACGCTCCTGAGCAAGGCATTGCAGGAGTTGCCGTACGAGCAGCGGGAAGTGATCTGCCTTCGGATGGAAATGAACATGACGTTTCGCCAGATTGCGATGCGACAGAGCGCGTCCGTCAATACGGTCAAAGGCCGATATCGGTATGGCATAACAAAACTGCGGTCGTTGCTGAACGGTGAGGTGGAAAAATGAAACCCGTAGATGAGATAAGACAACTTTTCAAGAGCGCTGAGCTTGGCATTGATCCGGATGCCGACGAGAAGGTATTCGAAGATGTGTTCGGCGCTCACAAAGAAACTACAGAAAAGGTGCCGGCTATGCCGGAGATATGGAGAACAATCATGAAGAGTCCACAGACCAAAATTGCTGCCGCCGGCGTTCTCATCGTTGCGTGTTTGATCGGCGTGCTCATGTTCAGCCGAACATCGAGCGTCGCCTGGGCGCTCGAACAGAGCATTGAGGCGCTGAGCAAGTACAACGCAGTTCTCGTTGAAGGATCGGAGTCATTCCTGGACGAGGACGACAACCTGCAGATGCGAGACATGAAAACGTGGGCAGTTGCCAATGAAGATCAGACAAAAGTAGAAAAGGAACGACACGAAGTGGATGGTGTCCCCACTATCATTACGAACGGCCGCCAGACATGGCGATACGATCCGCAAACCAATACGGTCATCAAGAACCTTCCATACGGAACGCCGGAACATTGGATTGGAAGCCGCTTCTTCGAACAGTTGAGAGCTTTTGATGAATCAGGTGTGATAACCCATTGGGACGTGACTTATGGCAAAGAACCTGTCACAGGCAAACAACGGGCCTTTCTAACAATTGCCTGGCTTGACAAACGCTATAACGGACCGAGGTCCATGTGGTTCGAGTTCGATGTGGAAAGCAAGTTAGTGGTCAGTATGAAACTGTGGGAGAATGCCAAATGGGAAGGCCCGCCGAGAATTGTCTCAGAAAAGATCACGTATTATGAGAGTCTCCCGGACGAACTGTTCGAGCTTGAGATTCCCGAGGGAGCGACTGTGATCGAACATTAGGCAATTCGCCATTCAGTCACTTGTATCAAAAGAAGAAGACGTCACCACTGTTACGAGCGAGTGACGTCTTCTTCTTTCAAAGACTAGCTCTTTCAACTTCCTCTTGGGCCGAATAGCTATGTGACTATCATTGTCAAGTAGCGATGCCAGCGGCTCTCTTGGCCGATTCGACCGTGTTAAAGAGCAGCATAGTAATCGTCATCGGGCCCACTCCGCCGGGAACAGGTGTTATGAGCGAGGCCTTCTCTTTGATCGCCTCGAAATCCACGTCGCCAACCAGACGGTAGCCCCGCTTCTTCGTCGCGTCCTCGACGCGGTTGACTCCGACGTCGATAACCACTACGCCGTCCTTGACCATGTCCGCGGTAACGGTGTTGGGCCGGCCGGCTGCAGCGACGACGATATCCGCGCGTTTGGTGTGATAGGTCAGGTCCCTGGTGCGCGTATGGCAGACCGTGACTGTGGCGTTGCCCGTGGCGTTCTTTTGGATGAGCATGTTCGCCAGAGGTTTGCCTACAATGTTGCTTCGCCCGACGATTACCGTCTCGGCGCCCTCGATGGTTACGCCGCTGCGCATCAGCAGTTGAAGTACACCGTGTGGAGTGCAGGGCAGGAACGCCTTCTCACCCACCACCATCTTGCCTACATTGACAGGGTGAAATCCGTCGACGTCCTTGGCCGGGTCGATCGCCAGCAGGACGTCGGCCTCGTTGAGACCTTTGGGCAGAGGCAACTGAACGAGAATCCCGTTGATCTTCGGATCCTTGTTTAGCTTTTCGACCAGCGCCATCAGGTCTTTCTGAGAAGTATTTTCGTCCAGGCGATTGTCGTCGGAAAAAATCCCCATCTCTTCGCAGGCCCGCTCCTTGGCGGTGACATAGGACTTGGACGCCGGGTCCTCACCCACCAGGACAACCGCCAGCCCTGGCACGATGCCCTGGCCTTTGAGCTTGGCAACTTCGGCCTTCAATTCGGCGCGCATATCCGCGGCCACCTGTTTACCGTCTATGATCTGTGCTGTCATCGGTTACTCCTTCAAAATAGGTTATCAGGGAATCAGGGTATCAGGTTGTGGATATCAGGCCACCAGGATGTCAGGTGAGTCCGCAAACCCAGCAGACTTGCCAGAGACTTCCTGATACTCTGAGACCCTGATATCCTGCATCCTGATAACCTGTTATCCTGATCACCTTTTGTTCTGATTACCCTTTCTAGAACAGGCCCTGTACTTTTCCGGTTTCGACGTCCACGTCGATACGGCGGAACGCAGGATTCGACGCGGTGCCCGGCATCAGTTTGATCGTTCCGGCGACCGGGACAATAAAGCCGGCGCCCTTATAGACGAGAATGTCACGAATCGGAAGCTGCCAGCCTTTCGGCCTGTTCTTCAGGTCGGGATCGTGCGACAGACTCAGGTGCGTCTTGACCATACAGGTCCCCAGAGTCTTGCTCACCGGATCGGCCTCCAACGCCTTGGCCTTCTCCAGAGCTTCGTCAGAATATGTCACACCGTCGGCGCCGTAAACCTCCTTGGCGATCAACTCGATTCGCTCTCTAAGCGGTGTCTCCAATTCGTAGAGGAACTTGAAGTCATTAGGCTGCTCGCACGCGTCGACCACGGCTTCGGCCAGTTCGATCGCGCCTTCGCCGCCCTTGAGCCAGTGTTGCGAGACTGCCGCCAGGGCTCCGTTCTTCTCGGCGATCCTGCGCACGAGCGCTATCTCGTCTTTGGTGTCCGTGTAGAAGCCGTTGACACAAACGACCGGCGTGACGCCGCTCTTCTTGACCGTTTCGATGTGGGCGATGAGATTCTCGCAGCCCTTTTCGACCAGCGCGAGGTTCTCGCTGGTATACTCCTCCGCCAGCGGTATGCCGGGCTTGACGGTCGGTCCGCCGCCGTGCATCTTCAGTGCGCGAATAGTCGCGACCACGACAACAGCGTTCGGCTTTAAGCCGCTGGCTCGGCATTTGAGGTTCCAGAATTTTTCGAATCCGATATCGGCACCGAATCCGCTTTCTGTTACGTGGTAATCTGCCAGGCGTGTTCCGAGCATGTCAGCGATAACTGAGCTTTGGCCTATTGCGATGTTGGCGAATGGGCCTGCGTGTACGAGGATGGGTTGGCCCTCGACGGTCTGCATTAAGGTCGGGTTGATAGCGTCGACCATCCACGCTGTCATCGCGCCGTCAACTTCGAGGTCGGCTGTTGTTACTTCGTTGCCTTTTTTGTCGTAGGCGACGACGATTTTGCCGATTCGCTCCCTAAGGTCCTGCAGGTCGGTAGCGACGGCGAGTA
>CAZLTY010000167.1:0-10818 GCA_964562575.1 uncultured Pirellulales bacterium | reverse complement strand
ATATCGACGTGCAACCGCGTCGAGCTGTATTGTGCGGGAAGACACTGTCAGGGCGCCGATCCCGAAAGGCTCGCCGGTTTTCTCTCGGAGTTCCACGATGTCGAACTGGACAGATTCCGCGAGTTTCTGTACGCCTACGAAGATCAAGAGGCAGTTCGGCACCTGTTGACGGTCACGTCGAGTTTAGACAGTCTCGTGGTCGGCGAGGCGCAGATAGTCGGGCAGGTCAAAGACAGCTACAAGCTTGCCTGTGCGGCAAGAACCACGGGCAAGGTTCTGAATCGCCTGTTTCACAGCGCTTTTGCCGCCAGCAAGAAGGTACATACCTCGACCACTATCGCCAGCGGACGGGTGAGCGTTGCCGGTGTTGCGGTGGAATTGGCCAAGCAGTTGTTTGCCGACATTTCGTCGGCCAAAGTTGTGGTCATCGGCGCCGGCGATATGGGCCAACTGATCATCCAGCATTTGCTTCAGGTAGGCGCGCGGAACATCACGGTTGTTAATCGATCTCATGATCGGGGTTTGAAGGTGGCCGAGCAATACGGCATTACGGCTCGCAAGTGGGAGCAGCTCGACGAGCAGTTGATCGGGGCGAACATAGCGATAGCTTCGGCCTCCGTGCAGGATTATCTGTTCAGAAAGGATTCGTTCAAGCAGATAATGGCGCGGCGCAAGGAAGAGAACCTCCTGATTGTCGACATAGCCGTGCCGCGTAACTTCGAGCCTGCGGTAAACGAGCTGGACGGACTCTACTTGTACAGCGTTGATGATCTGTCGGCTGTGGTCGAACAGAACCGCAAGGCCCGCGAGCGGGACATGACCAAGGGGGCGGAGATTGTCCTTGAAAACGTCACAGAGTTTATGGAGTGGTTCGGGGCCAAGGACATCGGGCCTTTGATCGGCCGGATGAAGGAACAATTCGCCCAGATCGGCAGGAACGAGACCGAACGGTTCTTCGTCGGAGTCAGGGAGGAGGCCTCCTGTAAGGAGGTGATGGAAGAGATGGTCAACCGGGTCGTCAACAAGTTGCTGCATTGCGTTATCAAAAATGTCAACGTCGTTGCCAAAGAAGACGGCGCGACCGAGGCGGCGAAGCTTCTGGACACTATTGTCAGGCAGGCCGAAGAAATAATATCCGATCCGGATGGTAAGGAGAGTACTCAGCCGTGAAAGACCCAATGCATTCAAAGCAGATTCTGAGACTGTTGTTCTGGGAGAGCACGATAAGATGCAATTTGACGTGCGCTCACTGTCGGCGGATAGAATCGGATGAGCAGGCCCATACCGATATGTCGACGGCGCAGGCAAAGGCCCTGATAGAGCAGTTGGCAGAACTGGGCAGAGGCCAGCCAATGATGCCGGTACTGGTGTTCTCCGGTGGCGAGCCGCTCTGCCGAGAGGACTTGTTTGAGCTGGTGGCCGCGGCCCGGTCGGCGGAGGTAACTGCCGCGCTGGCGACCAACGGGACGCTGGTAGATGAAAGTATCGCCGGGCGAATAAAGGAAAGTGGTATTGCAAGAGTATCGGTGAGTCTGGATGGTGCGACAGCCGAGGTTCATAACAAGCTGCGGCAGCTCGAAGGATCGTTCGAGAGTGCCATCGAGGGCATAGGGCATCTTCGTGATCAGGGGGTGCCGTTTCAGATAAATATCACATTGACAAAGCACAACGCCCACCAGTTGGAAGATGTCTATGAACTTGCCAAATCCATCGGAGCGGTCGCGGTACATATCTTCATGTTGGTCCCTGTCGGTTGCGGACAGGCCCTGGCGGATACCGACATGCTCTCACCCGAGCAGTACGAGCAGAAAATGGTAGATATCTGCAAACTGGACGGTCGCGGCGAACTGCAAATGAAGGTGACCTGCGGCCCGCATTACGAACGTGTGATCAGGCAGCAGGGCTTGCACAAGGCTCGTGACAAAGCTTCTCACGGCGGTGGCTCGGTTCCCGGTGGCGGCCGTGGGGGGGCATCGAGAGGCTGCCTTGCCGGCCTCGGAGTGCTGTTTGTCGGGCATCAGGGAGACGTGTTCCCGTGTGGGTATCTGCCCGTGAACTGCGGCAACGTGCTCGCCGATAAGCTCTCGGATATATGGTACAACAGCAAAGACCTCGCGCGGATGCGCGAAGGCAGCGAACTCGAGGGCAAGTGCGGCGTATGTGGCTACAGGCAGATATGTGGCGGATGCAGGGGCAGAGCGTATGCTGCCGAGGGTAATTACATGGCCGAGGAGCCCTTCTGTGCGTATGTTCCACCCGAAGCAAACGGCTGAGCGTAATAAGGATTTTTGTTTTCAGAGGTTAGTCCATGATTAATATAAGCAAACTGTATTGTGATCAAGTTACACCGGGCGATTGGCTTCGCTACGGCAAAACCGGTTCCGGCGAGCGCGAAGGTGAAGTCGTCCCCAAGAAGGCGTCCGAGAGACGCCCCATAGTAGTGTGGAACATAACCAGTGCGTGCAATCTCAAATGTGTGCATTGTTACAACGACAGCGGCACTTGTTCCAGTAATGAGGTCTCGACGGACGAGGCAAAAAACGTGTTGGACAGTCTGGCGGAATTCGGGGTTCCATCGGTCCTGTTCTCCGGGGGCGAGCCTTTGATACGGCCTGACCTGTTTGAATTGATTGGATACGCCGGGCAGCTGGGCCTGCGCACGGTTATCTCAACGAACGGTACTCTGATCACGGCCGAGATGGCCAAGAAGATCAAGAAGAACGGCGTTTCATACGTCGGCATAAGCCTTGACGGTATCGGCGAGATCAACGACAAATTCAGGGGCGTATCCGGAGCGTTCGACAAGGCCGTAGAGGGAATAAAGAATTGTCAGGATGCCGGCGTGCGGATTGGCCTGCGATTGACTTTAACCAAGAAGAACGTCCAGGATCTGGAGAGTCTGTTTGGTTTTTTCGAGAGCGAGAATATCGAACGGGCCTGCTTCTATCATTTCGTCCCGAGTGGCAGAGGCGGGAAGATGGCAACCGATGACCTGACCCACGCGCAGAGCAGGGAAGCCGTGGATATGATAATGGCCAAGACCAGACAGTACAAAGACGCCGGCAAAACGACCGACATCCTGACGGTTGACAACCACGTTGACGGTATATACTTGTATCTGAAGTTGAAAGAGGAAGATCCGGCTCGTGCAGAGGAGGTCTGGAAGCTGCTGAGTTGGAACGGCGGTGGAATGTACAGCAGCGGAGTGGGAATCGGCTGCATAGATTTTCATGGGAAGGTGCATCCCGACCAGTTCTGGTGGCATTACGACTTCGGTGACATCCGCAAGAGGGCTTTCGGTGAGATCTGGAGCGATACAGGTGATCCGCTCATGCGCGGCTTGAAGGACCGCCGCAATCATATCAAGGGAAGATGCAGACTTTGCAGGTTCTTTGACGGCTGTGGTGGAGCTTTGAGGGTCCGTGCGGACCTGCACTTCGCTGACCCCTGGGCTCCGGATCCGGGATGCTATTTGACTGACAGTGAAATAGGCCTGGACGAGGAAAGAAAGGCGGAACTGGAGCGCTGCGGAGAAGTCTTCCAAATGCCGGAATGATCTGACGCCTTAACGAACACAGAGGCTCATTTGCGACGCGCAACGCTGTCAAATGCAGCCCCTTGTTCGGACTACTTCAGATCTTTATCAGACTGCCTGAAACAAAGTCCTACGCGCAATGAATATTCAACATACGGCTCCGTATAAGACGCCTTTCCAAAGTTGCTCCCGAGACCGTTGAAAGGTGGAGTCTTGTTGGCAGATCGGCAGGCGAATTACGGAACACCGAGCAAAGAGGCCAGGCAGGTGCTGTTTGCGGTAAACGGCTGGTAGAATGCCTTTCGGAAGATTTATCGAGTGAACTAGGTAGCCTGAGGCCGAACAGGATTGGGAATTTCTTGGATCTTGGAGATTCAGGGACCAGATCTGGGCGATGTGCACCAAAAAGCGTCTCAAAAGTGAGAAATTTCCCTTGCTTTCCTGCTGCAATTGAGGTACAATTTCTGTCGTCTCAGACAAAGATCGTACGTAAATCACAGACCTTGAAGATTTGTGGAGCACGGGATATCGCCCAGTCAAGGGCAAGAAAGGCTCATGGGTATAAAGTCAGAAGCCGCCAGTGATCTAATGGACAAGTCGAGCCGGTGTACTCGCGAGGCTCTCGCAGAGCAGATACTCTGGCTTATACGGCTGCGGTGGATCGCAGTCGGGAGCATCATAGTTGCTTGCCTGATGGGAACTTACGTCTTTCCCGCCCTTACGAACGCCACGCCGATCTATATCTGTTCCGGGTTGCTCTTGCTCTCGAACATCCTGTACCTCGCCACCGCTACAAGGCAGGTTAGCCGGTCAAGCCGCAGAGATATTGCACTGGCGATGATTCAGGTTGAGACCGATCTGGTCCTGCTCACAGCAGTGCTGCACTTCTCGGGCGGCCTGGCCAATCCGTTCTTTCTGCTCTATGTAATTCCCATGATCATAGCGACGATCATTCTTCCAAGGAGTATGTCCTACGCCGCGGGGCTGACCGCCATACTGCTGTTTGGCCTGCTCGCCGCCAGTGAGCTCAGCGGCGGTACCTGGTTTGGGCACTATCCGCTGAAGTTTTCCCCAGTCGGTGGATTGTGGAGCAATCGCGTATACGTGCTTGGTGCTTTTACGGCGTTCGTCTGCACGGTGGTGCTGGTCCAACACTTGACTAGAGTGATCATCGCCCGGATGACGGCTAAGGAGCTGGAAGCTGCGCGGAACAACGACGTGCTTCAAGCTGTTATCAGCGCGATGGCGGAAGGACTGATATTTGTCAACTCCGACGCCGGGGTGGCGATCTGCAATCCCGCTGCGAAGCTGTGGAAGAAGAACGGTAACACCAGCCAGAAGGACACTTCGATTGACGATTTTTTGCCCGCCCTGGCAGGGCACATGAAGGTTCTTTTGAGCGATGCAGACAGAGCGGCGAGCTGGACTGAGAGAATTGATTTCAACACCGATGCTCCAGATCGGCGTTATATTGAGGTCAAGAGCGGCCCCGTTCTGGGCATTGACGGACAAAGGTTGGGATATGTGATTGTCGGCCAGGACTTAACCGAGCACAGGAAGCTGGCGAAAGATCTGCTCGAGCGAACCGAAGAAGTGACTGAAATCAATGAGATGCTGAAGATGTCACGAGTGGAGATGGCTCAGCGGGAGAAGATGGTTGCGATCGGCCAAATGGCGACAGGCATCGCGCATGAGATAGGTAATCCTCTGGCGAGCATTTCGTCGGTGGCCCAGTACCTGGCCCGGAAAATTACGGCCTATGAGCAGAAGGAACAGTTGTTGATCATACAATACCATGTTGACCGCATTTCGACCATCCTCAAGCGAATGCTGGGTTTGTCCCGGCCGGCTACGAGCGAGTATAGATGGACGGACGTCAACTCATTGATAGACAACACCTTGTCGCTTATCAACTTTGACAGACGTGCTCAGTCGGTCACCATCGAGAACAACGCCGGAGCCGACTTGCCGATGCTGTGGCTGAACCCGCAGCACCTCGAGCAGGTTTTTCTCAACATCTTCATCAACGCTCTGGATGCGATGAACGCCAAGGATGCCGAACAAGAGCATAATCTCAAGATAGAAACGAAATGCAGGAATGATGTGGTCGAGATTAGAGTCAGTGATACCGGCATCGGGATGAAGTCCGAGGTCTGTAAGCGCGCCTTCGAGTCATTCTTCACGACCAAGGAGATTGGCAAGGGAACGGGCCTGGGACTCTTCATAAGCTATAATCTTCTCACCGAGGTCGATGGTACGATCGAGCTGGAGTCGGAACTTGGCAAAGGCGCTACGGTAATAATCCGAATTCCTCTCAGGCCCAGGAAGAACTTGATTGCAGGAGATGACGAATGAACAGAGAAATATTGTTGGCAGACGATGAAGTGACTTTCAGAGAAACGTTCGCGAAGATTCTTCGGGAAGAAGACATGTCGGTCACGGCGGTGGGCAACGGGACCGATGCCATAGACGCGGTCATGAAACAGCCCTTTGGCGTTGTCGTCCTGGACATCCGGATGCCGGGAGCCGACGGCATAAAGGTTCTGCGCGAAATAATGCGCATAAGACCTGAGACGCGAGTAATAATGATAACGGCCTACGGCACCATAGAGATGGCAGTTGAAGCTATTAAGCTCGGTGCATGCGATTACGTGATGAAGCCTGTCGTAATGGATGACGTATTGACGAAGATCCGCCAGAACATGAAGTATCTCGATCTGCAGGAAGAAAACAAGCAGCTCAAGCAGGAGCTGACCCGGCGGTTCGATATCAGCCAGATCATAGGCAAGTCTCCCGCGGTGCAGAGCGTTTTTGAGATGATTCGCAAGGTGGCCCCGACCAAGAGCAACGTGTTGATAACGGGCAAGAGCGGCACCGGCAAAGAATTAGTCGCTCGCGCCATACACTCGCTGGCGGCTCAGGGCAGCAGGCATTTTCTGGCGGTTAACTGTAGTGCGATACCCGAGGGTCTGCTCGAGAGCGAACTGTTCGGGCATAAGAAGGGCAGTTTCACTTCCGCCATTAGGGACAAGAAAGGATTTTTCGAGAGTGCCCGCGGCGGGACACTGTTCATGGACGAAATAGGCCACATGCCTATGAGCTGTCAGGTCAAGCTCCTGCGGGCGGTCGAGCACAGGCAGATAATACCGGTGGGCTCGACAGAACCGGTCGACATCGATCTGCGTCTGATAGCGGCTACGAACAAGGATTTGCCGAAGGAGATCAAGGCCGGACGGTTTCGAGAGGATTTATACTACAGGATGAACGTCGTCGGTATTCATTTGCCGGAGCTGTGTGAGAGGAAGGAAGATATCCCCCTGCTGGTCGAGCACTTCATCAAGCAATTCAATTCCGAGATGGGCAAAACGTGCGCCGGGATCAGTGATGCGGTCATGCGGCTGTTCATGACTTACGATTGGAAAGGCAACATCCGAGAGCTGGAAAACGTGATCGAGAGAGCGAGCATATTTGCCGAAGATGACGTGATAAAGATATCCGACATCGGGCTGTTGGGCTCCCACGCGATGGGATTGAGCAAAGAAGACGAGACCCTTCAAACGGCCACCAAGACATACGAGAAGGAGTACATCCGCCGGGTGCTGAGCAAACACAACTGGAACAAGGTCGAGGCGGCAAAGGCTTTGAACGTCGGATTGTCGAGTCTGTACCGTAAGATTGACGAGCTCGAAATTGATTCTCACAAGCCCAAACGTTCGAAGGCAAACAACAAGTAGCCTCACACCAGATCGCCAGGGTGAATTGATGATCCTTGATCGACAACCTCGGTAGCTGAAGACGCCGTGATCGCACCGACGTCGCTCATAGGAACTCGAGGTCGAGTTGCCGTACACCGGGCCGATAGCCAAAAGTGAGAAATTAGACCCCACGCATTTTCTTAGAAACGAGAACTTCGAGCCTTCCAAGTGCCACATATGGGAAGGATATGCGCCTCATGGTCCCAATAGTGGCAAGCTCTATTTATCCATTTCCACTCAAAACGCCGTTTTGGAGCAGATATTCGGGATATTCGTTATTCCCGAGTCCCCGATCCGACTCCGGCACGCCGATTGCGTACAAATTCCTTTAGTGCTGGTCAGTATGCTTCGATATATGTATTGGCTTGTAGGCAGGCCAGGTCAGTTGTGCAGATGCGTTTTCAGTTCAGGGAAGAACCCACGGTTCTTGCCTGATAAGTTGGCTGGAGTATTTTGGAGACAGAAGAATATGAAAGTTACAAAGTCTGCCAGTTATGCGTTGCATGCACTGATGTACATGGTAAGACACAGTACGCAGTTGCCGGTCACGGCCGTCACGGTCGCCAAGGCCGAGGGGATACCGTCCGACTATCTTGCCAAAATATTTCAGCAGCTCGCCAAGGCCCGTTTTGTCAAGGCGATCAGGGGCAGGAAAAGAGGATATGTTTTCGGCAAACCGCCGGAGCAGATCAGCCTGCTTGAGCTGTTCGAGGCTGTCGAAGGCGGGCCGTTATTCGACGATTGCTTCTTGAGACATTGTGAATGTGGTGGCACTCCGGAGAATTGTCGCATTTTCTCCATATGGACGGATGCTACCAGGCAGATCAAGAAAAAGCTTGAGGACACTTCAGTGGCTGCCGCTGCCTGGAGCCACCCTGAGCATCGGTTTTTGAGTCTGCCCATATCACTTGCCGGCCCGGAGAAGAAACACGAGACAACCTCGACCGCCTCGCAAAAGGCAGTGTTGTAGGGTATCGACAGGCCCCTCTGCAAAGTTCTGTATGTTGACTGCATGCGGTGCGGGCGAGCCAGAAGCCCTATAATTCGGCCCGTTGGACGGCAGTGATCGTTCTGTCAATGTCCTTCTGTGTGTGCCTGGCTGAGAGGAAACAGGCTTCAAATTGAGATGGCGGCAGGTAAACACCGGCTCTCAGCATCGCGGGATGGAACTTTGCGTACATCCTGGTGTCCGATCTGGCCGCTGAGACATAGTCGGTTACAGGCTCGGCATTGAAGAACAGGGTGAACATCGAGCCAATACGGTTTATGGTATGCTCGGCGCCCCGCTCGGTTAAGGCCTGGCCAATGCCTTCACAGAGCTTGTCGGTCATACGATCGAGGCCGGAGTATATGGCTTTCGATTTGAGCAATTCCAGTGTAGCGATGCCCGCGGCGACGCAGACGGGGTTTCCTGAAAGGGTCCCGGCCTGATAGACCTGACCGGTTGGGGCTAATTTGTTCATCAGTCTGGCTCTTCCACCACAGGCGCCTATTGGGAATCCACCCCCGATTATCTTGCCCAGGCACGTCAGGTCTGCTCTTACGCCGAAGATGTCCTGGACGCTTCCGTACTTGACTCGAAAGCCTGTAATCACTTCGTCAAAGATCAGTACGCTGCCGCTGTGCGTGCATAACTTCCTCAGACTCTTCAAGAAACCTTCTCTGGGCGGCACGACTCCCATGTTCCCGGCAATCGGCTCGACTATGACGGCGGCTATCTGGCCCTTGTACTTGTTCATCACCCTGGCGAGCATCTCCGTGTTGTTGTAGGGCAGGAGGATCGTGTGTTTCGTGAAGTCTTTCGGGACGCCCGGGCTGCTCGGCGCCCCCAGAGTCATCGCTCCGGAGCCCGCCTGTACGAGCATATGATCAACGTGACCGTGGTAGCAGCCGATGAACTTTATGATCTTGTCCCGGCCGGTACATCCGCGCGCCAGGCGAATGGCCGTCATCACCGCTTCAGTACCGGAACTGACCAGGCGAACCTTCTCGACCGAACCGATCGCCCGGACAATCATCCCGGCAAGCTGCGTCTCAAGCTCGGTGGGTATGCCGAAGCTTGTCCCTTTGGCCATTACTTTTTTTACTTCATCAAGTACTTTTTTATTTGCATGGCCGAGTATCATCGGGCCCCAGGAAAGACAATAATCAATGTACTTGTTTGCATCAGCATCATATAAATATGGTCCTTTTGCCTTTTCAATAAATATCGGCTTTGCCCCGACCTTTTTGACCTGAGTGAGGACCTCACTGCGCGCGTGGCCCAGAATCATCGGCCCCCACGAAAGGCAGTAGTCTGTGTATTTGTTGCCGTCAGCATCATACAGGTATGCGCCCTTCGCCCTATCGATGAATATTGGCTCTGAGTCAACCGCTTTGAATGCACGGACCGGACTGTTGACTCCGCCGGGTATCACCTTGGTTGCATCCTGAAACAGCTTCTTACATTTTCGATATGCGGCCATCTGGTTTTCCTTGTCTGGTCACTTGTTCTGCTGCGGCACAATCTCGGCCTCAATGCCGTGCTCTTTCGCCGATGCCTGTGTTGGTTTACCAAGACAGTAAGCTTTGATGTGCGCCGGCACCTGGCCGAATTTCTTTACGAAGGCCCGCGCTGTCGAGCCGCTCGTGAAAAGGATCTTGTCGATATGTTCGAGATCGACATCCGCCGGCTCAATCTCGACGGTCTCGTATACTGCCGTTTGCTCAACCGCCGCGCCGAGCCCAGCCAGACCCTCGGGCAGTTCGGTAGAGGCAACTTTTGCCTGGGGCAACAGCACTTTCTTGTTCATCATGTCAAGCGCGCCGAATTCCTCCAGCAAACCCGTGCTTGATTCTCTCTCAGGCACCAGGTCGGCGAGAATGCCGAAGGCGGTAAGTCTCTCGGCGGTGGTCTTGCCGATCGCGGCGATCTTCATTGACGCAAGTGCTCTGGCATCGAGGCCTTTGTGTTTGAGTCGTTCGAAGAAATATTTCGCTCCGTTGGCGCTTGTGAATATCAGCCAGTTGAATGTTTCAAGCTCCTCCAGTGCCCGGTCCAGGTGCGAGCAATCTTCAAGACCCACGCACTTGACCATCGGCCTGTGTACGATCGTGCCGAGGTGTGTGTATTTTTCCGGATGTGTGCCGAGGACAAGCACTCTCGGTTTTCTGCCGAACCAGTTCAGCTTCTCGTGAAGTTCGACTACCTTGCCAACGATGAAGATCGCTGGGGTGCCTAACTTTTCCTGGTGAACAGTCCGGACAAAGCTCTCCAGCGTTCCGGTGATGACTCTTTGGTTATATCGGGTCCCGTTCTCAACAGCGGCGATCTTTGTCTGAGGGGAGAACCCCGCTTTGAGCAGAGAGTCGATGATCTTCTGAATGTTAGCCACACCCATGAGAAAAACTATCGTGCTCGCGTTCGGGATTTCCAACTCTTTCTCATCCCTTCTATGGCCGGTCACTATAGCAATGTTCGCCGTGAAGTCCCGATGTGTCGGCGGGATACCGGCGTACGTTGGCGCTGACAGTGCGCTGGTGATGCCG
>CAZLTY010000166.1:0-10877 GCA_964562575.1 uncultured Pirellulales bacterium | reverse complement strand
ACCCTTGAAGGGTAGTAAATTCCCGCGAGCGAAACTATAACCTGTAATTGTAAAGCTACTTACCCGCGCAAAGACGGGAATTTTCAATCGGGAGCAGTATAACTGATGGAGTTCGTCGCCGACATTGCGCGAAAGACCGGAGAATCGAGGCTGTTGGCGGTCGAGGCGGCCAAGGCATCCAGGGCATTCGAGATAGGCAAAGACACGGGGTTGTTTTCTGTTCCGAAGGTGGTCAACTTCGATGCCGAGGCAGGCGTGCTCGAATTCGAAAGACTGAGTGGCCTGGCGACGTTGCTCGATTTAGCGGTTCGCAAAGACCGGCGGCTGCCTGAGTTGCTGGAAAAGGCCGGACGGGCTCTGGCCGTTGTTCACGCAGAACTGACTTTGCCCGAGGAGATGAAGCACGAACTGCCGGCCGAATGGATGAACTCTTGTGAGAGAGGCGTTTTCATCCATGGTGATTTTGCATGTATCAACGTGTGCTTTCATGAGCCTTCGGATGATCTTGTCATTTTGGACTTCTCGGCGGCGCCGATGGTGGGCAGGACTCCGACGTTTGGCAGTCGTTACTTCGATATTCTCTTGTTTGTGAGTTCCTTATTCCACGGCGCTCCGTATCGAAGCGTGTTGAGCTGGGATGCCAGGAAAATGGCCGGCACGTTCTTGAGAGGATATGCGAAAGCCGCGCCTGAGGTGAAACTGAACAGGTTGAAGGAGCACTCGTCGAAGATATGCCGATTGCAGCGACAGAACATATGGCATCTTTCACGACAGAGACCGCCGCTGAGAGCCGTCGGTTACATGTTGTGTCAGATGCTGATGTATGCTCGTTTCTGTCTGTTCTTGCGCAAGTGCGAACCATAATTGCTGGAGTTCCACATGTATAGCGAATACGAAGACGAAATATACGAAGATGAAATGCTCTGCGAGCAGCCTGAGCGGACTTCGGACATCCAACTGCCTCCGGTGATAAACATTTTGCTCTTTGCGATGTGGATCGTAATCTGCTCAATTGGGTTTGCTGTGATCTTTCTGGCGAAAAGCGCCGTAGCCGGGGCGGTGATAATAGCCGTTCCAACGTTCATCGGCATGGTCATAAAACCCACTTTCGGGCTTTGCATTCTGATGCTGGTCCTGCCCACCGGCGCCGGAGTTGGTTTCAGGGAAGTTTTCAGTCTCGATAGAGGAGTCGGCCTGGCCCTTGCGGTTAGCTTCGGCATGAATTTGCTGGTGACCCGCCCGGGGTTACGTATCGGCAACAAGGCGTTATGGGTCGCCGGTGCATACACCCTTTGGGTTTCTCTGGCATCGCTGTCGGGCCCTTACCTCGGCTATGAGCTGGTGCGCGCCTTCACACAGGTTCAGCTTCTGGTGATGATTTTCATCGTATACTGGATACTCCAGACAAACGGCGAAAAGACCTTTCGCTGGGCATCGAGAGCATACGTCGCGGGGACCGTGGGAACGATCGCGCTGACCTTCATAACAGGTACGGCGATAAGAGCGATGGAAGATTCGCCCGAGCAAAGATATGCAGCCACGCTTGGCGAGGCAACCGATGCGAACATGCTGGCGTCGCTGGCAGCGATAGCGTTCCTGGCCGCGATCTATTTATTCGCTCGCGATAAGAGCATATTCTGGCGACTGTTGTACCTGGCCGCAATTCTGTTTCTGCCGGTAATGCTGCTGAAGATCGGCTCCCGCGGCGCTTTGATAGCGTTGATGTTCACAATGTTGTCACCATTGCTGTTCATCAGACAGGTGGTGCGCAGACCCGCTCTGGTGGCGTTGATGTTTCTTGTCGTCCTGATGGCTTCTGTCTCAGCCGGATTGGTTGTCAGAGGAAGAGGTCTGGAAGCGGCGGTCGCAACACGATTGACTGACATCCATCAGGCCGAAGAAGCAATCAGTTACAGAATGATGCCCGTCAAACAAGCCGTCAAAGCTGCGGTTCGAAAACCACTGGGCACCAGTTACTACGGGTGGTTCCAGGCCAGCGGGCTCAGGATTCTGCCCCACAACGACTTCTTCATGGCTCTCGGGCTTTACGGAATACCCGCGGCGGTTCTTTTTACGTTTTTCATAGTCTTGATGATGCTCACGATAAAACGTATTCCGCTCGGTGCCGAAAAACTGTACGCCAGGGCGATTCTGACGTATCTATTGATAATGGGATTGAACGTGGGGCAGTTGTACCAGAAGCATTATTGGGTATTCCTCGCGTTCGTAATAGCAAGCGAACGAATAGCCTGGTTCTTCAACGAGGCAGAGGAAGAACCGCTGCCTTGCGCCGAGTACGAGGAAGATTTTCTACTTCAGGAACAATTCGCCTAACCGAGACTTTTCAAGATGCACATAGCGATAGTTACAGTTTTTCCAAAAGAAGCTCACAGCATCGACGGAGGTATCTGCGGAGTGGCGAAATATCTCGTCGATGAGCTTGTCAAGCAACCCCATGTGAAGCTGACCGTCGTCGTTCCAAAAAGCGACGTCGGCGAAATCACCTGTGAGGGATGGGGTGACTTCAACGTTTATCGATTGGGCAAACAAGGGTCCTGGAGTTTTCTGCCCGGTACGGTTTATGACATCTTCGCACGCAAGCGACAGATAAGATCTCTCCTGAGACAAATAGATCCTGACATTGTACATTTTCAGGCTGTCACATTCCTGGCGGCCAATTGTGAGCAGCCGAACATTCTTACCATACACGGTATCGCCGAAAGAGATGCGATATGGGACAGCCGGTGGGGCATTCTTCGCGGGCTCAAGTGGTTGCTCCTGAAGTTGACAGAAGGGCACGGGCGTCGCCGGGTCCCGCACGTTATTTTGATAAGCGAGTATGTGAGAAAGTTTCTGCCGGCCGGCAACAGGATTCACAAGACCTGGCTCATTGAGAATCCCGTTGCCGATTCCTACTTCGATATCGAACGATCGTTCGAGCCGGGCAGGATATTTTGCTGTAGCAGGATAAGGCCGTTGAAGAACATCCTTGGAATGATAAAGGCGTTTGCTCCAATCGCTCAGCAGTTTCCGGACTCACAACTCAGGGTTGCCGGCGCTCCGGAAGCTGCTTACCTCGAGACGTGCGAGCAGCAGGTCGAGCGCAGCGGCCTCCAGA
This sequence comes from uncultured Pirellulales bacterium, assembly GCA_964562575.1. GTDB lineage: Bacteria > Planctomycetota > Phycisphaerae > Sedimentisphaerales > Anaerobacaceae > SG8-4. The sequence continues at coordinate 7,759 of CAZLTY010000166.1, read as the reverse complement.
ACAAAGTACATTTCCTCGGGAACATCAGTATCAAAGACGTGCAGATCGAGTTGTCCAAAGCGAATTGCCTGGTTGTACCGTCGTTTCAGGAAAACGCCCCGCTGAGTATTGCCGAGGCGATGGCCGCCGGCGTCCCAGTGGTCGCAGCCAGAGTGGGTGGAATCCCTGAGATGGTCCAGAATGGAAGAACAGGTCTTCTGGTCGATCCTCACGACACTAACAGCATGTGCCAAGCTGTCTCGAAGATTCTTTCGGACCAAGAACTTGCTCAATCCATGGCGCAGCTTGGGAAAGAGGCTGCTGAGGATAGATTTAGAGCTTCGGCGATTTGTGAGAGAACCTTACAGGCATATCGAGACGTATTGGGGGAACCTTCGTAAGAGGCGAGGTCACTGATGCGAATTTGCTTTATTTCTCTGGGGACATTCAATCATATCCCGCCGTACATTGACTACTTCAAACAGGCCGGGCACGACGTGAGCTTTGTCTCTATGTCACCCGGCCCCGAGCGCGGCGTGCCGACATACAACGTTGGCATCGGCAGGAAATACTCCGATATTTCGAGCGAAGGCAAGTGGAAATACCCGATCAGCATGTTGCGGGCGCGCAGGTTGATTAGCAAGCTCAAGCCCGACATCGTGCACGCTCACTACGTCACCAGTTGTGGACTGGCCGCCTTAGTCTGCGGTTTTCACCCCACGGTCGTTACGGCGCATGGAAGCGACCTGACGGCCGGGATAGAGTCTCGAATATGGAGGCCGTTGCTGAGAAGGATATTCGAGTTCTCTGATTGTGTTAATACGGTTTCGACAGACCTTCAAAGCATGGTAGAGAGCCTGGGGATCAGTTCGGATAAGATCGAGACCCTTACACTTGGAATCGACACTGAGAGATTCTCGCTTATCGAGCGACCTGAAATCGGCACCTCCGACGTGTTGAGGCTGGTATGCACCCGACGCTTGGAGTCGGTATTCGATCATCACACAATTATCGACGCTCTTATCCTGCTCAAAGAAGAAGGACTTAGGTTCGAGATGACCTTTGTCGGCAATGGGTCATTGCTTGGTGAATTAACGCAGCGCGTCAAAGAGGTCGGATTAGACGATAGCGTAAACTTTGATGGCAGACTGGACAATCATGATCTGCCGGAAGTTCTCAGCCGGCACGACGTCTATCTTTCGGCATCGCTATGGGATGGGGCAAGTTTGTCTCTACTGGAAGCTATGTCGATGGGTCTGTTTCCGGTTGTCTCGGATATAAGAGCCAACTCGGCGTGGCTCAAGCACAATGTTGACGGTATGCTTCACAAGGTTAGTGACCCGGATGACTTGGCAAAGTGTATCTTGCAGTCTTGCAACCACCCTGAGCTTGCCGCTGGCGCTGTGCGGCGCAATCGCGAAAAAGTCGTCGAATCGGCAGACAGGAAAACGAACATGAAACGCCTCGAAGGAATCTACAATGATCTTGCTGCAAAGCGGAGATAGGATATGTTGAGAAAGATAGGCATAATCACGATTTTGCTCGTCGGTTGCTGTGATTTGTTTGCGGCAACGTACTGGATCTCTCCTAAAGGGCGGGCGTCGGGAACAGGGGTTGAGACAAATCCGTTCCCGTCGGTCGAGATGGCTCTCAAAAATACGGCTGGTGGTGACACTATCATATTCAAGCCCGGCATCTATATCGGGACACAGATCACGCTAACTGCCAAGCATACGGGCTCGGCGCAGAAGCCGACCATCCTCAAATCTCAGCACAAGTACCAGGCTGTCCTGCACGGCTCTGCAGTCCACAATATTTACATCAAGGGCGGCTGTGACTGGGTGATAATAGACGGCTTTGAGAGCAGCGGCGCCAGATATACGGGCATAAAATCGGACGCCGACTACACCGTGATACGAAACTGTCGCATTCATAACAATGCTCTTCAGGGCATAGAAGCCCACGACGTTCTAGGGACGGTCATTGAGAACAACATCGTTGAGTACAACGGCGAGCACGTGCAGTTTAGTCACGGAATTTACGCCGACGGCGACAAGTTGACTATTCGCAACAATATTGTCAGGTTCAACTCGGGCTGGGGTCTGCATCTGTACCCGGCGATAGCAAGCAGCAAGATGGAGAACAATCTCATCCACGGCAACGACCGATGGGGCATCGCCCTGTATTCGAAGCCGGACGTTGGCTCCAACACAATCGTAAACAACACAATCGTCCTGAATGGCAACGGTATTGCTGTGAAGAATGGTCGAGACGAGATAATCGCAAACAACATTATTGTGGGCAACACCGGCTGGAAATTCGAGAAAGCCCAACCCATTGAGAACCTTGACGGCGGTTACCTTCGCAAGAGCAAGGTCATGATCGACTACAATCTCTGCCTTCCACGACTCACAGGGGCAGGTCCCAACTGTGTATCTGCCGATCCGTTATTTTTGGACATGAAGAAGGGCACGTTCTACCTGAGAAAGGCCAGCCCCGCCATAGCAAACGGCTCCAGGAAGTACGCTCCGGAACGGGATTTCTTCAATCGGCAGCGGCCGGCGGGTAAGGCCCCTGATCTGGGATGCTTTGCTTACGATCCTTCACTGCTGCTGGATGAGGCTCGCGCGGATTGGTATTATCAATGGCCCTTTCTGTTCAAGGGCAAAGCCAAAACGATGCCGGATCTGTGGAAGCCGCCGAAACCTGCGAGATAAAAATGCACATTCTCTATCTGCACCAGTATTTTGCGACGCGAAAAGGAATGACCGGCACCCGGTCATACGAATTTGCCCGCCATCTCGTGGGCAAAGGTCACCGTGTCACTATGATGACTTCGGGGCTGGCGAATCGCCAGTTTGCCGTGGCCGGCGGCAGCCAATACGCCGAGTTCGAAGCCGACGGAATTCACGTCCTTGCGATCGCCGCGGCCTACAATGATCCACAGCTCGGCACCAATATGAGTGGCTGGCGGCGCATGCTCAAGTTCTATCAGTTTGCGAGGTTGGCCGCTCGCATCGGCAGGGGGCTTGCCAAACCCGACGTTGTCTTTGCCACGCACACTCCGTTGACTATAGGCCTGGCCGGTCTTGCATTGGGCCGCCACTTTGACGTTCCGTTTGTGTTCGAGGTCCGCGATCTCTGGCCCGAGGCGCTCGTCAACGTCGGAGCTTTGAAAAATCCCGTCGGCATATGGTGGCTGCAACGAATGGCGAGCAAGATTTACGCGGGCGCCGAGCATATCGTCGCACTGTCACCCGGTATGAAAGAGGGAATAGTCCGAACGGGTACGGCGGACGAGAAGGTGACTGTTATCCCAAACGGCAGCGACCTGGACCTCTTTAGGCCCGACATCGATGGTTCGGCGCAGCGTGAGCGTCTTGGATTGGGCGACAGATTCGCGGCCGTTTACTTCGGCGCGATGGGACTGGCAAACGGGCTCGACTATGTGATCGAAGGAGCCCGAATCCTATCCGAACGCGGCAAAGACCAAATCGTGCTCGTACTGCACGGCTCCGGAGGCAAGCGAGCCAAACTTCAAAAGATGACGAGTGACTTGAAACTGACAAACGTTGTCTTTAGCGACCTGGTGCCTGACAAGAGCGAACTCGCTCAGATCGTTGCCGCCTGCGATGTGTGCATGGCTATCTACCGGGCCGCCAAAGAGCACACGTGGTCTCCCAACAAGATGTTCGACGCCCTGGCTGCCGGCAAGCCCGTTTTGATAAATGTTCCGGGCTGGCTGGGTGAGACTATCGAGGGCCACAACTGCGGTAGAAGCCTCGATCCGCACAGCCCTCAGGCGCTGGCCGATGCCTTGGAAGAACTTGCGGCTGATCCTAAGTTATGTCGCCAGATGGGCAGCAGCGCCCGTGTGCTCGCCGAGCGTGAATTTGCCCGGGACAAACTTGCCGACCGTCTCGAAACTGTTCTGCTGGAGACTCTGACTGATGCCTGAGCAAGCTTTGCCTTTTGTCAGTGTCATCATGCCTATTCGCAATGAAACCAGTTTCATCGAGCGGCCGATCAGGAGTATCTTGGACAACGATTATCCCGCCGATAAGATGGAGATACTCGTCGTCGACGGAATGAGTGACGACGGTACGAGGCGGACGGTGGCCAGACTATCTGAGGGCGATGGTCGAGTCAGGATGCTGGATAATCCGAAACGAATCGTTCCGGTCGCGATGAACATAGGTATCAAAGCTGCGCGAGGTGATTTGTTCATCCGAGTGGACGGACACGCAGAGATTCCTGCGGATTTTGTGACCAAGTCTGTTGAGTGCCTGCGCGAGCACCCGGACGCCTGGGTTGTGGGCGGTCATATCGAAACAGTGGCGGGCAACTATACGGGTCGAGCGATTGCATCGGCGATGCGATCGTCGGTCGGTGTTGGTAATTCAAGATTCAGGCTCGGAGATTACGAAGGCTGGGTCGATACGCTAGCCTTCGGTACGCACCACAAGTGGATCGTGGAGAAAGTAGGCTATTTTGATGAAGAGCTGGTGCGCAATCAGGACGATGAATTCAACCTGAGAATTATTCTGGCCGGTGGCAAGATATGGATGTCGAGGTCCATACAAAGCACGTATTTTTCGCGAGGGTCCCCGCGCAAACTTTGGCGGCAGTACTTCCAGTACGGCTTCTGGCGCATAAGGACCTTGCAGAAGCATAAAAGGCCTGCGGTATTGAGACAATTAGTCCCTTTGTTGTTGGTGCTGTCTATGCTATTATTGGGATCAGCCGGCCTGTTGTGGAGAGGACTTTGGATTTTGCTGGCAGTTGAAGCGGGACTATATTTGCTGGGACTCACCGCCGGCGCTCTGGATGTTGGGTGCAGGTCCGGCTGGCGGTTTGCTCCCATGGCGCCTTTGGTTTTTGTCATACTGCATTTCGCCTATGGATTAGGTTCGCTGTGGGGCGGCATCAGGTTTTGCGTGTTAAAGGGGCGCGGGATGAGAGGACTCGAACAAATGCAGATGTCGAGGTAGCAGAGTTACGATGGAGAGAATTGTTGAAAAATACGAGCGCGAGTTTGCCCGGTTCTTTGAGACCGAGCGGGCCTTTGCATTCTGGAAGGGCAGAGTCGCTCTATACGCGCTGCTGCGGGCGATCAACGTCGGAGATGGTGACGAGGTCATCCTGCCGGGCTACACGTGCGTGATGAACGTGAACCCGATCAAGTATGTCGGCGCCAAGCCGATCTATGTTGATATAGAGCCTGAGACATTCAATATGAATGTGGATCTGTTGGAAGAGAAGATCACGGACAATACAAGGGTCATCATCGCACAGCATACGTACGGCTATCCCTGCCAGACCGATGCGATCATGAACGTTGCGAAGAGCAGGGGCATTGCCGTCATCGAGGACTGCTGTCTCGCGCTCGGGTCGAGGTACAAAGGCAGACTGGTGGGGACCTTCGGCCTAGCCGGGTACTTTTCGTCTCAGTGGAACAAGCCCTATACCACCGGCCTGGGGGGAATGGTGATAACCAGTGACACGAAACTCGCCGAGCGGATAGAGTCGCTGCGGGCCGACGAAATGTGCCCGCCGTCAGGCAGGGAAGTCCTTATGCTCAGTGCCCAACTGATGATCTACAGACTATTTGTTTACCCAAAAACAACAGCTTTGGCCCAGAGGATTTTCAGGTATCTCGCGAGCAAAGGCGCCGCGGTGGGATCTTCGAGTGCGAGCGAATATGAACCGGTGAAGGCCGACGATTTTTTCAAAGGCCTCAGTGCCGCGCAAGCTCGCGCGGGTCTGAGAGGGCTCAAGAGAATTGACCACAACATTGCTCATCGCCTGAGCATGGCGCTGCGCTATGACCGGTTTCTCGAAGACAAGGGCTTCAAGGGCAGAAACTACAATGGCGGCATGATGCGACCGGTAATGGTGAGATACCCGCTGAGAATAGAAGAAAAAGCCAAAGCGCTGGAGCAAGCCGCACGGGTGGGGATCGAGCTTGGGAGCTGGTTCGAATGTCCCCTGCACCCGATTGAAACACCCTTGGCATCTTACGATTACGAGATCGGGATGTGCCCCGAGGCCGAAAAGGCCGGACGCGAGGTGGTGAACCTGCCGCTGCACCCGAGAGTAAATGAGCAGACGGCCCGAAAAAGCGTTGATTTCATAACCGGTTTCACCCAAGCCGGCTGACGATCACTTCTGTTTGCGGACTGCTCCTCGAAGGCCTTCCATCTTCAGATAACCTTTTCTCCAGACGATGATGCCTGAGACTGCGAATACGAGCAGATATACGATCAGGGCATATCTGGCCCTTATCTTTGTCCTGAGGCTCAGGCCGAGTCCTATTAGTGCATACATGGCAGCCAGACCATAACAGATGGCGACCGTCCTCTTGAGTGGAATTCCTCTGTCGATCATCTGGTCATAGATGTGGCCGCGATCGGAAACCAATAGTGGTCTGCCATTGAGCAGCCTCCTGAGAAGCGCAACGGCAGTATCAAGAATAGGCAGGCCGAATACTACAACCGATGCGATCCACCACCGCACGGCCTTTTCGGCGAACAGGATCATAAGCGCCGCGGCCACGAATCCGAGCAGCATGCTTCCGGCGTCACCCATGAATATTTTCGCCGGGTGACGATTGAAGGGCAAAAAGCCGCATACTGCCCCGAGCAGTCCCAAACATACAATGACGCGGACCGAATCGCCGCCGACCGTGCTGGAGGCCCATGTTCCCAGGTGGATGGCGAGCATTAATAAAGCCGCAGTGATTATGACGGTGACGCCCGCGCAAAGACCGTCCAGGCCGTCGAGAAGATTGAGCGAGTTTGTTGCGCCGAGGACAAAGGCAATAACAATGGGTATTCCCAGAATAATCTCGGTGTCCTCGGCGATGTTCCATCCGAAGTAGGCATGCAGAAAACTGAGGCTCGGCCGGATGCCTGCTATGACTAAAATGACGGCGGCAACGATCTGCCCGAGCATCTTCTGGTAGGGTTTCATATCCAGAATGTCGTCGGCGAGACCTATGAAGCAGGCAACCGAGCAGCCTGCCAGAACGCCGACGAGCCACCGAAATGTCTTGGGCAGATGCTCCTGGTCGCTGAGGCAATAAATACCGACAAGCACACCTGCGGTCAGCCCAACGAGAATTCCTACGCCACCGAGATAGGCGACAGTTGCCTTGTGAGTCTTTACCAGGTTGTCAGGCTTATCCACAATGCCTAATCTAATCGCGATGTTCTTGCACAGGCAGGTAGCGACGAGTGCCGAAACGAACGACAGCACCAACACAGGCCAGAATTGCAGGACCCAGATCATGGGCCTTTCGGGGCCTATGAGATTATCCAGCATATTTTGATCCCATTTATCAAGAATTCTCCGGCCAGAGAGCCATCTGCAATTGTCATTGAGCTTACCGGATGCAGCCGGGCCTGTCCAGATCAATCGCCGAGGCGTTGACTTTGGGGCTGTTTGCGGATAGACTTGCTCTTATGAGTCTTTTCAACGTTCTAAAACGCGGACTTGATATCCTGGTTGCGGCCTCGGCTTTGATTGTTCTGTGTCCGTTTTTGGTCGCGATAGGGCTGATTATAAGGCTCAGCAGCAAGGGACCGGCTGTTTTCAAGCAGGAAAGGGCGGGCAAGAACGGCAAACCATTCGTATTCTACAAATTTCGCACGATGAGAGCCGATGTCGATCCTTTCGGGCCGAGCCCCAAACTAGGTGATGACCCTCGACTGACAAAGGTCGGAAAGTTCCTTCGCGAGTATTCTCTTGACGAATTGCCACAATTGTCTAATATACTAAA
>CAZLTY010000165.1:0-10916 GCA_964562575.1 uncultured Pirellulales bacterium | reverse complement strand
GTTTCTCGTCAATATGACCGCCACGCAACTCGGTCCCCGCACGTACGGATACTCTGCCACGTGGTCACGAGAGGGATACACATTTGACTCTGCCGAGGGCCTGTTCGACACAGGAAGAGAGGGCCTTCCTGTCGGCGGACTATATCAAATGACCGTCAGCGCCGAGGGCTACAACCCGGTTATTCTGGATCCGGTTTCGGTGCAGCGGACCTCCAAGGATCCTGATCGTACTCAGTTCAAGCTTTTGCCAACGACCGTCTTCGCGGGCCGGGTAGTTACAGGCGAAGGCAAGCCGATCGAGGGTGCGGCCGTGGCCTTCTTCTCGAACTCTAATGTGCAGGAGCGTGACAACTGGCCCTTGGCTGTGACCGACAGGACGGGAATATTCACCATTTCCGGGCTTGGCTCGGAGCCGCAATGCGCGGTCGTTACCGCCGCCGGCTTCGGTCCTCATGCTCGTCTCCTTTCTGAGCTGATGGAAGCGCCCGGCCAGATCGGCGACATTGTCCTCGAACGCGAGGCGAAGCTCTTCGGACGCGTTCTGGATGAAAACGGCAAGGGTCTGGAAGATGCACGTGTGCACGCCTTCCTTGATCTCGGACGAGCCAGAGAAGTGCTGAAGCGCTTCCCGAGCCTGGGGCCTCGAGCAAGAACTGACAACAAAGGATATTACCAGCTATCCGGCGTACCGACCGGACAGGTACAGATAGGCTTGCAGTCCCCTCGAAATTACACGATAGGACACAAGAAGATAGACCTCAAACCCGGCGATTCCACAGAACTGAATTTCGGTGAAGAACCCGGATACGTAATCACCGGCACTGTCCGGGCCGGCAACGAAGCCCTTGGACGCGCCTCCGTCAGACTGTACTCGAGAGAAATGGGCCCAAGGGGCGACGGGACCGACCATGCGGGACGATTCAAGGTCACCCACGTCCCGTATGGGACATACACACTTTCCGTGAGTTGGAGAGCAAGCAGCGCCCGCGGAAGCACCAGCCTGTCGCCAGAGACAAGCTTCAATCTAAATCGCCAGTTGGACGTGCATAAGAACATGGAACTCGATATCGATCTGGCCGACAGTTCGGTCAGCGGCATAGGAGGCGGCTCAATCAGCGGGGTAATCCCTGAGACATTCCGTTTGAGAGAGGGGCTGAGGCTCAGAGCGATGCGCCAGGCGCCGTCGGGGGAGAATCAGGATGCGCCGCAAGAGTGGCAGCCGGTCCTCGTCCCGGCAGTAAACGTGGGTGCGGATGGACAGTTTGAGGTCACAGAACTGCCAGACGGACAGTACTACCTGATGCTGTGGGATTCTCAAAAGACACTGGCCACATCAGAGATCTTCGAGATAGTCGAATCGGCCGCCCTGGATAGCATTGGATTTCACTATGGAAACAACAAGGTGCTCATCCGTGTGGTAGATTCGAAGACGGGCAATCCGATCCCTGACGCACTGTTCAAAATCGCTGACCAGATGCAAGCGAGCTTCTACGACAAACGCCATACCCCCGGCGAGGGCGAGGGACCTATGGCGGTAGAGCAAGACGGACTGTGCCTGTTTGACGGTCTGCCTGACGGTGCATATCAGGTCAAGGCCCAGGCGCAAGGGTACTTCCTGGGTGAATCAGAGTGGTTGGACATAGCTGCGAATCAGCAAACCGTATTGTTCGTCAGACTGCAGCCGGCCGCCAGGGTATTCTTCGAGCTGGCAGACACCGTTCTCGAACAGGTCACGGCCAACAGAGTGATCGTGAGCTGCAAGGTCACCGAGTCGGGCACCCAAACAGTGGTCAAACACCAGAGTCTATGGAGCGAATCGGATCATCACAGCGCTGTGATTTCTCTGTCCGAGCCTGGGTACGATACCTACTCATCGCTCAATCTGCCCGCAGGGGCTTTCGATATTGACTACACCGTTCGAACCTTGAATGTGGTAGACAGAGTGCAGATCGGCCCCAGCAGGACGATAGCTCAGGACAAGACAACCGTCACCTGTCAACTCGGCAAGCCCGTCACGATTGTCGTCAGCGGGCAATAACATAGTTCGACCTTCTGACAAAGACTGCTGCGACAAGGCCCGCCCCGATTAGCCGGGCCTTGTTTCTGCGCCCGTCAGGCCGCTGTGTACTGGTAGATTCGTGGTTCAAGAAATCTGTTGCGGGTTTCCATGCCGACTTTGTAACATGTTTCAGGATGGCCCACTCATTTATCTTTTAAGGAGCAGTAAGGTGAAGCGGTATAGATTGATCCTAATCATGTCGACGTGTTTTATGTTTACAGCCGAAGTGTATGTTTTTGGTGCAGGCAACAAATGCGAGATCTCCGGCGAGTTGAAGAAATGGCACAATGTCACTCTGACGTTCACCGGCCCGGAGACCAGCGAAGATGCTCAGCCCAATCCTTTCCGCGATTACCGTCTTACCGTCACCTTCGCCAAGGGTCAGAAGCGATACGTTGTCGGCGGCTACTACGCCGCCGATGGGAATGCCGGCCTGACCAGCGCCAAGGCCGGCAACAAATGGCGCGTTCATTTTGTGCCGGACGAGACGGGGCGCTGGTCGTATACCGCATCCTTTCGCACCGGGCTCGATGTCGCGCTTGCCAGAGATCCTAAGGCCGGCTCGGCCGCAGCATTCAACGGTGCCACCGGAACACTTGAGATCGCGCCGAGTGACAAGACCGGGCGCGACCACCGCGCCAAAGGCCTGCTTAAATACGTCGGAAAGCGCTATCTCCAGTTCGCCGGCAGCGGCGAGTATTTCCTCAAGGGCGGCGCCGACAGTCCCGAGAACTTCCTCGGTTACGCCGATTTCGACGATACCTACGATAGCGGCGAACTGAAGCGCAAAGGCGAAGCCGCCGGCGCACAATTCATCCACCATTACGCCCCGCACGTAAAGGACTGGCGCCCGGGCGACCCGACCTGGAAGGACGGCAAGGGCAAGAGCATGATTGGAGCGTTGAATTATCTCGCCTCGAAGGGAATGAACAGCGTCTATTTCATTACCTACAATATCGACGGCGGTGACGGCAAGGATGTCTGGCCTTGGACGAACCCCGCGGAGAGATTCCGATTCGACTGCAGCAAGCTCGATCAGTGGGAGATCGTTTTTTCGCACATGGACAAGCTGGGCCTGATGCTCCATATCATCAGCCAGGAGACCGAGAACGACCAGGGACTCGACGGCGGCGAACTCGGCACCCAGCGAAAACTCTACTACCGCGAACTGGCCGCCCGCTTCGGCCACCACCTCGCGCTCGTCTGGAACCTCGGCGAAGAGAACACCAACACGACCGCTCAGCGTAAGGCCTTCTGCCGATACATAAAGGGCGTAGACCCCTACGACCATCCGATCGTCTGCCATACATACCCCGGCAAGTACGACGAGGCGTACGAGCCTCTGCTGGGATACGGCTATTTCAACGGCCCGTCGCTGCAAACCAACGACACCCACGTCCAGACGATAAAGTGGATCGACCGCTCGGCCGAGGCGGGCAAGCAGTGGTTCGTCTCTCTCGACGAGATCGGCCCGGCCCACACCGGGGCCAAGCCCGACAAAGACGACTACTGGCATGACGAGATCCGCCACAGACATCTGTGGGGCCATCTGCTGGCCGGCGGCGCGGGCGTCGAATGGTATTTCGGCTATAAATGGGCCCACAACGATCTCAATTGCGAAGACTGGCGCAGCCGTGACCACCTCTGGGACCTGACGCGATACGCGCTGGACTTCTTCGGCGAGCATCTGCCCTTTACGGAAATGGCTCATCACAACGAGCTGACTGCTCTCCCAGACGATTACTGCTTCGCCAAACCGGGAGAGATCTACGCCGTATATTACCCGGGCACCAGCATAACGAGCCTCAACCTGGGCGACAGCTCGGCGACCTTCACCGTCCAATGGTACAACCCGCGTACCGGCGGCCCGCTGAAAACGGGCGTCATACCTACAATAACCGGCCCCGGCTCGCCTGTCATCGGCAGCCCGCCCAATTCGGCCGATAGAGACTGGATCGCACTGATCAAGCTCAGACAACCCTAATACGTGCTTTCTGCGGCGTTTTCCCGCTGTTGAGCAGATAGTCATGTGACCTCATCCGATAATTTTCCTTGACGGGGCGGCTGCCGATCTGGTATAAGTAGGAAGATAGGAATTTACGGGCTTTTGCAATTCGTCAAATGTGAACTTCACAGCCTTGTCGGGATTGCAGGTTCTCGGTTACCCATCTGTTCTGGGAACTCAAATGTAAGGAGTGTGGTGTGAATCCGCACTGAAGAACTCAGAATCGATCGTCGATAAGACGGACAGTGTGCAGATCGAAAATCGTTATTGTCAGTCGTTTTTTTGAAAACTCTTTTTTATGAAGGAGGAAGTAAGATGGGTAAGATCCAAAGTTTCGCTGTGCTTGTCTGTATGCTCTCGGTTGCCAATGTCTGGGGATCAGGTTTTTTGGATGACTTCGATCGGCCCGGTGGCGATCCAGAAAATGGTTGGCGGACTCAGGGGGACGGGACCATTGAGGCCAAGATCGTAGACAACGAGATTCTCATCTCGGGGACGCAGGGCACAGACTGGGTGCGGTCGGGCATCTCCCGAGACGTTGTGGGTGAGTCGAGGGTCTCCTGTGACTTCAAGGCGAATGAAGGCTTCAACTTCCACATCCGTATCGATGACGCCGAAACCAGCGCCTACATCGACGTCTACACCTGGGGCGGCCCCATGATCCATGCCAATTCCGAAGACGGCGGTTGGCCCGGCTGGACCGACATCGCCGGCTCAAGCATAATAGCAGATGAGTACAACAATGTGGCGCTGGAGCTGGCAGATGGCGAAATCGTCGTCACCCTTAACGACTTGGAGATCGCTAGTCTGCCCAATGCCAGCTTCACCAACATCGGGACCCTGCTCATTGCCAGCGATGCGGCGGCAGGTACTGAAGGAAGTCTTCGCATCGACAATGTGATGATAGGGGTTGTAGATGCTGAAAAAGCCAGGGACCCGATTCCGGAGGATGGCGCTTTCCACCTCGAGACATGGGTAAACCTGAACTGGTCGCCGGGAAAGTTTGCGGCCTCGCACGATGTTTACCTTGGCGATAACTTCGACGAGGTAGACAGCGGCGCCGGCGATACCTTCAAAGGCAATCAAGCTGCAACGGATTATATTATAGGCTTCCCAGGGTTTCCTTTGCCGGACGGTCTTGTCCCCGGCACGACCTATTACTGGCGGATAGATGAAGTCAATGACACTGATCCTAACAGCCCGTGGAGGGGCGATGTATGGAGCTTCATGATTCCACCCAAAACGGCGTACAATCCCGATCCGCCCGATGGCGCCGAGTTTGTAGATGTGGACGCAAGGTTCAGCTGGACGCCGGGTTTTGGTTCCGTGTTGAGTACCTTCTATATCGGTACTGACTATGCAGAAGTAGACAGCGCTTCAGGGGGCGCTCCGCAGGGTCCTGCGACCCTTAATCCGGGACCACTCGAATTAGAGAAGGTCTACTACTGGCGCGTTGATGCGTTCGAGCCCCCGAACACGTACAAAGGTGACATCTGGAGCTTCACGACTCCGGGCGCCGTGGGCAATCCGCAGCCGGCTAACGGCGCCGTCGATGCGCAGATTGTGACGACTCTCACCTGGACGCCTGCGGACAATGCCGCTTCGAGCGATCTTTACTTCGGCACCGATGCCGATGCCGTAGAGAATGCCACCTCTGCATCACCCGAGTACATGGGCAACAAAGCGCGCGGTTCGGAGAGTCATGATCCCGGTAAACTCGCCTTGGATGCAACTTACCACTGGCGTGTGGATGCTGTCTATCCGAATGAAACTGTGAAAGGTCTTGTCTGGAGCTTCGAGACTGCCGCTTTCATTCACGTGGACAACTTCGAATCTTACAATGACATCAATCCACCCGACCCCAACAGTAACAGGATATTCGACAAGTGGATAGACGGCTTTGGAACTACGACAAACGGAGCGATTGTAGGCAACGACTTTCCTCCTTATGCCGAGCAGACCATCGTCAACGGCGGCGCCCAGTCGATGCCTTATTTGTACGACAACAACAACAAGACTTCCGAGGCAACGCTGACGTTGGTCTATCCACGTGACTGGACCGAGGGAGAAAGCACGAAACTGTCTCTGTGGTTCCTCGGTGATTCGGCCAATGCCGCCGAGCAGATGTTTGTCGCTCTTAACGGCACGGCGGTTGTGTATCATGGCGACCCGGCTGCAGCTCAGACGGGCTCATGGACAGAGTGGGTAATCGACCTGGCAGAATTTGTGGGCGTGGACCTTACGAATGTCAATACCATTGCGATTGGCTTTGGCACGAAGAACAGCCCGGCTGCCGGTGGCGCGGGAACGATGTACTTCGATGACATTCGGCTGATCCCGTAAGTTTGACGCGATAGTTGAAGCGGCATGCAGTTAGGCGGCTGCCATGTTGAGAATTCTGGGGCCTGTACTGATTCACTCGGTATAGGCCCCTTTTCATTGATTGATGTCCCTCCTTTCGCAGGGATGACAATACTGTTGATTATTCGCGGGCGTCAGGTGGGATAGGTAATGGTTGCCCACACTGGAGCCGAGCCGGTCGGCGACTGCATTTTTTCCTTGACCAGACGGTGGGAAATCTTGTATAAGCTAGGATGAGTGGGAGTTTGTAGACTCCTGCGATCGGTCAGGTGAAAACTCGATAATTTCGATCGGTTGCAGGTTTTTGACTATCCGTTTGTTCTGGGGACTTAGAGAAAGGAGCGTGGTGCAGGGCCACACTGAAGAATTCCGAGTTGATCGCCGATAGGGCCGCACAACGTCTAAACGGAAAACTCTTGCTATAAGTCTTCTTTGACAATTCATGAAGGAGGACACTCATGCACAGAAGGTTAGCATACGCGACATACGACGATTCCGGGTAGCTTAAGGGGGTGTGTCAGTGGACAAATGTAAGCAAACCACAGTTAGTCGCTGAGCGACGAAAAGTTAGGAGCAAGCATCATGAGAACTCAAATAGTATGGTTGACCGCAATCTTCATAGTGCTTATGGGATTCGGTCCGAGCCAGGGGCAGGAAGCAGAGAATCTGCTGACCAATCCTGGCCTGGAGGACGGCACCGCTAATGGCTGGGGCGGTTACGGTTTTAACACCCTCGAGGTAGTCCAGGAATTGATTGGTGCCGCCGTGCCCGAGGATCCCATTGAAGGGGGCTATTGTATGCATGTTACCGAGGGCGATGGCGCTGCGGATTTTTGGGAATCCGGTCTGACGCTATGGGGGGGCAATGTATTTGAGGCAGGCAAGCAGTATACCTTTTCCGTTTGGCTCAAGAGCCTGCAAGGGGACCGAGAGATCAGCTTTAAGCCGGAACAAAACGTCACCTGGATAGGCTATGGTGAGACAAATGTGACCATGACCGAAGAGTGGGCGGAATACTACACCACCACACCGGTTATGAGCGCAGACGTGGATGACGTGATGATCTCCATTCACGTTGGCTTTGGACCGGGTGAATTCTGGCTCGACGCGGCCAGGCTCTATGTAGGCGAATATGTGGAAACTGTTTTCGGTCCCAGGGTAAAGGCCAAGAACGCCAATCCCGTTGACGGCGCGGTCAATGTTGCCCAGGATGTGATCCTGGGTTGGGAGCCCGGTCCGTCCGCCGCTGTGCACGATGTGTATTTCGGCACATCATTCGATGACATCAACGACGCGCCAACGATGAACACGCTCGACAAGCTGGTCAGCAACGATCAGCCGGGGACAACTTACGATCCCGAAGGTCTTCTCGAATTCGGCGAGACCTATTACTGGCGGATAGACGAAGTCAACGCGCCGCCGGACTCGACCGTCTTCAAGGGCGACGTGTGGAGCTTTACGGTTGAGCCTTTCGCTTTTCCGATCACGAGCGTAACGGCGACCGCTTCCAGCGAGAACACCGCGGATATGGCGGCTGGCAAAACCGTGGACGGTTCCGGCCTCAACGGCGACCTACATTCGGTCGAGCCGACCGACATGTGGCTCAGCAGCGTGGTGGGCGAGCAGCCGACCTGGATACAGTTCGAATTCGACCAGTCCTACAATCTGCTCGAAATGTGGGTCTGGAACTCGAATCAGTTGCTCGAGCCGGTAATCGGCTTCGGCGTCCAGGACGTCACGGTCGAGCATTCCGAAGACGGCGAAAACTGGACCTCACTGGGCGACGTCCAAATCCCCCGGGCGCCGGGAACAGCCGGCAACGCCCACGATGCGACGATCAGTCTGGCCGGCGCAACGGCAAAGTTTGTCAGACTTACCGTCAACAGCGGCTGGGGCGGTATTCTAGACCAGTTCGGGTTGAGCGAAATCCGGTTCTTCTTCATCCCCGTTGCCGCGAGTGATCCGGCTCCGGCAGACGGAGATTCCGGCGTGGGCCTGGATACCGCGCTTAGCTGGCGATCCGGACGCGAGGTCGTCTCGCACGAGGTTTACTTCAGCAATGATAAGGCAGCCGTTGAAGACGGCACGGCCCTTGTCGATACTGTCAGCGAGGGAAATTTCCAGCCCGGCACTCTCGAGTACGGCCAGATCTACTACTGGAAGGTCAACGAGGTCAACGAAGCAGCCGCTGTGCCCGTAAGGGAAGGCGAAGTGTGGGAATTCTCAACGGTAGAGAATTTCATCGTCGAGGACTTCGAGAGCTACGGGGTCGAGACGCCGATCTGGGAAACCTGGATCGACGGTCTGGGCTTCGGTGCTGCGGGCACTCCGGGCTTCAATCCCGGCAACGGCACCGGCTCGGCCGTGGGCGACGACACCCAGCCTTCGTTCACCGAAGAGACCGTCGTCAACAGCGGCGGCCAGTCCATGCCGTTGTTCTATAACAACAATAAGGCCGGCGCGGCCAATTATTCCGAGACCGAGCGGACGTTTGCTCAGCCTCAGGACTGGACCACCGGAGGCATATCGCAGTTGTCGCTTTGGTTCAGAGGTCATGCCGCTTCAGTCGGCAGCTTTGTCGAAGGACCGGTAGGCACATTCACGATGACCGGCTCAGGCGCAGATATCTGGGACAATGCCGACGAGTTCCACTTCGCGTACAAGACGCTCACAGGCCAGGGCAGCATCGTCGCGAGAGTCGAGAGCGTTGACAACACCGATCCCTGGGCCAAGGCTGGCGTGATGATCCGCGAGACTCTCGATCCGGGTTCGGCGCACGCCTTTGCATGTGTCACACCTGAGAGCGGAGTTTCCTCACAGAGTCGCATCGATACCGGCAGGACGAGCTTCGACAGTACCGAGGCCGGAATTACAGCTCCGCACTGGGTGAAAATCGAGCGCAGCATCGCGGGCGTCCTTACGGCTTCTCATTCGAGTAACGGTACGAGCTGGCTTCCTGTATCGGGCTCGAATCCGACCAACATCCAGATGGGCTCGACCGTCTATATCGGTCTTGCGGTGACTTCGCACAACACCGGGGCGACGTGTCAGGCAGTATTCTCCAACGTCACGACTACTGGTACAGTGGGTCCGCAATGGACAAACCAGGATATCGGCATAGCCACCAATGCAGCCGAGCCGCTGTACATCGGTCTGGCCGACAGCGCGGGCAATAGTGCGGTTATCGAGCACGAAGACCCGGCCGCCGCACAGGCTGACAGTTTCACTCTGTGGTCTGTAAACCTGGCCGATTTCGCCGATCAGGGTGTGAACATCGCCAGCGTCAAGAAGCTCATTCTTGGCCTCGGCAATCCGGCCGCTCCGGTCGCAGGTGGTGCAGGTACGATGTACTTCGACGATATCGCAGTCGGCAATCCCGTACAAGTGCCAATCGACTCTTCGAATCTGCTGACTAACAGCGGCTTCGAGGACGGCGCAAGATTCTACGAAGGTGACTATGTCCCAGGCAATTGATGTCGAAGTTCCCGAACTCGCGGGCGGGTAACGCCGCGGTTCTCGAACAAAACCTGTCTTAGGATGGGGCCTGTGCTGGTTGATTTCGGCATAGGCCCCTTTTTCATTGATTAATGTCCCTGCTTTCGCAGGGACGACAATACTATTGACTCCCGAGGGATCAGGATCTTCGATATTGATTATTCGCGGGTGTCAGGTGGGATAGGTAGTGGTTACCCGGACTGGAGTCGAACCGGGCGGAACGGGTCGGCGACTGCATTTCTTCCTTGACGGGACGGTGGTAAATCCTGTATATCTTAAACAGTGGGAGCTTGTAGACTTCTGCGATCGGTCAGGTGAAAACTCGATAATTTCGACGGTATTGCGGGTTTTTGAGTAGGCTCTGTCTGAAAACTCCGTCGTCGGCCCGAGAGCGAGCGGTTTTTCGCCTGGCAAAGACGGCGAAGTAGGCGATATTGGTTGTATCGTCGATGCAGCCGGATGCAGCCAGGCGGAGAATAAGCCGCTCGAAGCCAGATCGAGTTTTCAGACAGAGCCGAGCCATTTGTTCTGGGGACTTGAGAGAAAGGAGCGTGGTGCGAATCGGCATTGGAGTCTCTTCATTAAATCGCCGACAAAATATGGTGTATTGTGTGCCTATTATTGGCGGCCGTCAGTCTTTTAACCGTATTTCTTGAAGGAGGTTTAGTATGTTTCGAAGAATAAAGTGGTTTGTTGCCGTGTTGTTGGTCCTGGGCTTCTGCACAGATGCCGTTTTAGGCGAATTGATTGGCTATTGGTCATTCGACGAAGGCCAGGGAACCGCGACCTCGGACGTCACGGGAAACGGCAACGATGGAACGCTTAGTAGTGGCGTAGATTGGGTGCCCGGCTACAAGGACTCGGGCGTGCGTTTCGACACGGCCGGCGAAAGAGTCGTGGTCGGCCCCATCGATCCCACCGCTGAAAACAATGCCATGACGCTGGCCGCCTGGATCAACTGGGAGGGCGAGGGGCATAGCATTGGCCAGCAGGGTA
>CAZLTY010000164.1:0-11023 GCA_964562575.1 uncultured Pirellulales bacterium | reverse complement strand
TAATCGTACTGATCGTGGAAGAATCAAGAGGTTTATAAGTCATGCGCGAGAAGAAAGCGTTCACACTAATCGAGTTGCTGGTTGTCATCGCGATTATTGCGTTATTACTGGCGATTCTGATGCCGGCGCTGAGGAGGGTCAAACAGCAGGCAAAAAACTCCGTCTGCCAGGCGCATCTGAGGGGATTAGGTTTGGGTCTGACATTGTATCTGGGTGATAATGACGGAGCATTCTATATGCCGAAAGCCGGGATTTGGGGCTCCAACCAGATTATGTGGCACAATGCCGACGGTACGATAATAGATAAAGACGATTCCAGGAGCTATTGGGGGGTGGCGTATCACCAATACGTCCAATCGCCGGAATTATTCGGCTGCCCCAGCTCCGAACAGCCGCACTGGTTTAACGAGTCACCTCAGGACGCCAAGATCGCCAGTTACGGCCAAAATCGTTATATGCGCTATTTGAAAGGTACAAGACTCACCAATAACAGCGTCAATGTCACCCCGGCTCAATTTATCCTCTGCCAGGATCACTTCGAACAGTTGCTGGATGACAACGGCGATATGTTGTATCGGCAGGGGCAAACGAATATACCTCAATGGCGGCCGGGCGGTGCCAGTTGGGGCGGACAATTCTATGAAAATGCGATCTTTGAGATATATCGCCATAACCGCTCGGGCAAATACGAGAGCGGTCATTGTAATACCCTCTGGTTAGACGGCCATGCATCTCCAATCGCATATTCCGAAGGCGAAGACGTGCCAAAACGCTGGTATGCCGGCATAAATGATAAGGAACCTGAGTATTAAGAGCAGGTAGTTAAAATTACTGTATCGCAGCGGAACGATTTGATATAATGCCCGGCTGTGTAGAGTACGACCGTCCGAAGGCGGCAGCTTGGATGGTGGGCTGTAGGCCCGCTACGCCGGGAAATCCGAAGCACTAAACTTGTCCCCGTGAAAACAGGGATCCTAAATGCTAAGCAATATCGAATTTTCAAAAGACAAATTCTCAAAACAAGGGTGCCTGGAGCCGACAAAGGGCGTTTTTGAATTTTGGTCATTCGGATTTGAGCTCCATTCGACGTTGCTCAGGACAAGCTTGTTTAGGATTTAGAAATTAGAAATTAGAATTTGTTTTTAAGAGGAGTCTCTGCAATGCAAGGTTCTTACTCACGCCGCAAGTTCTTACAAACCGCCGCTGCAGGCAGTGCAACGTTTGCCCTCTCGGCATCGAGCTATTCGCGCGTCATCGGCGCCAACGACCGGATATCCATTGGTCAGATCGGCTGCGGCGGCCGGGGGATCGGCGCGCACATGGCCGGCATCTACAATCACGTCAAGGGCCAGAATTTCGAAATCACAGCCGTCGCCGATCCCTGGAGGGTTCGTCAGGAAGCCGCCTCGGCAAAGGTCAAGGAGTGGTTCGGCCGGGACGCGCGACAGTTCTCGTCGTACCGCGACGTTCTGGCTCTCAAAGACGTGGACGCGGTGATGATCGCTTCATGCGATCACCAGCACACGATCCACCTCAAGGCCGCGGCCGAGGCCGGCAAAGACGCGTACTGCGAAAAGCCCCTTGCCCGGAGAATGGACAGGCTCAGGGATGCCTGCGATGCGGTCAAGAAGGCCGGGATCGTCGTGCAGATCGGCACGCAGTTGCGGAGCTATCCAACCTTCGCCGGATGCCGCGAACTCTACAAGACCGGCATTCTCGGCAAGGTCGGGCGAATCGAACAGTGCCGCAACAGCGCGCGGCCCTACTGGTACGGCTATGTCAAGGACGTAAAGGCCGAAGACGTGGACTGGAAGGAATTCGTGATGGACCAGCCGGTGCGCCGGTTCGATCCGGTGCTCTATTCGGGCTGGTACGGCTACCGGCAGTTTTCGGACGGCCCCGTCCCCGGGCTGGGAAGTCACTTCATCGATCTCGTGCACTACATCACGGGGGCAAAGCTGCCCACGAGCTGCGTCTGCATGGGCGGCGTATTCACCTGGAAGGACAGGAACAACTTCACGTGCCCCGACCACGTACACGCCCTGTGGACATATCCCGAGGACTTCATGGTCAGCTATTCCACGAACTTCGGCAACGGCAGTGGCAACAGCTTCAAGATATTCGGAGACGCCGGCGTTCTCGATATGGTCAACTGGAACGCGCCGATTCTGACCGCCGAAGGGGCAAACCCCAAGAAGAAGGGCCCGATCCGCGGTAGAAAGCCGGTCGAAGAAGTGCAGCGTCCCGATCATTTCCTCGATTGGCTCCAGTGCCTGCGGACTCGCGGAACGCCCAACGCCCCGATAGACGCCGGCTATCAACACTCCGTCGCCTGCATCATGGCGATGAAGTCCTACGACACCGGCAAGCGAATGGTATATGATCCCGATAAGCGGGAGATTCATCCGGGATAGAGGCCTTCGGGCCTATCCGCAAAAGTCGACTACTGCCTAAGGGCAATAGTTGGTACGGCTGGCTACAGACCTGGCAAAAGCAAGGAAATCCTAAGCACAAAATCCTAAATCCGAAACAATATCGAATTTTCAAAAACACAAATTTTCAAAACAAGGGTCCCAGGAGCAAGCAAAAGTGTTTTGAATTTTGGTCATTCGTATTTAGGATTTGTTTCGGATTTAGATATTAGAATTTAGAATTTAGGACACCGAGGTCTTCGCTTTAAGGCGAGGAGTTCTCTCCCATTCCCCGAATGGGACATTAATAAGGAGAAGACTAAGATGAGTTATCTTGATCAGATGTCACGTAGAGATTTTCTGGATCGAACATTGAAGGTTGGAGCGGCCGGCCTTGCCGCCTCGTGCACGAGAGAACCGGCTGCCATCGCCGCCGGTGCCGACCGCTGGCAAATCGCCTGCTATACGCGCCCCTGGGCCCAGTACGATTACCGCGTGGCGCTCGATGCAATCGCCGAGGCGGGTTTCAAGTACGCCGGCCTGATGACGACCAAGGCCAGAACAGGTAATCTCGTAATCTCGGTTTCCACGACGCTCGACGAGGCTTACAGAATCGGCGAGGAAATCCGAAAACGCGGATTAGAAGTTCCTTCGGTGTACGGCGGCGGCATACCCGTGGCCAAATCACTGAAAGCGGGCATCGAGGGTCTTCGAAAACTGATCGACAACTGCGCCGCGTGCAATGTCGGAAATCTGCTTATGGGAGGCATCGGCAACGCGGATCTCTTCGACGCCTACTACAAAGCCATCGCCGAATGCTGTGACTATGCCGCCGAGAAAGGTATGGGCATCAGCGTCAAGCCGCACGGCGGACTCAATGCCACCGGGCCGCAGTGCCGCAAGACCATCGAGATGGTCGGCCATAAGAACTTTCGTATCTGGTACGATCCGGGGAACATCTATTACTACTCGGATGGCAAGCGCGATCCGGTGACCGATGCCGCCACAGTAGACGGGCTCGTCGTGGGCATGTGCATCAAGGATTACAAGCACCCGAAGAATGTTGCGGTGACGCCGGGGACAGGCATGGTGGACTTCCCGGCGGTCTTCGCTCGCCTCAAGCAAGGCGGCTTTACCGGCGGCCCGCTGGTAATAGAATGCCTGGAGCCCGGAGACCTCAAGCATACGCTCACCGAGGCAAAGAAGACCCGTGAGTTCCTGGAGGAACTGACCGGCCAAAAAAAAAAGCCCTCGCGCAGAGCTTCAGTCAGGACCGCTGAGCTGACGGCAGGTGTCGCTGTCACCGACATCACGCCGCCGGTCGGCTACCGCATGAGCGGCTACTTCCACGAGAGGCTGAGCACCGGAACCTCGAATCCGCTGCGCGCCAAGGCGGTTGTTCTGCGCCAGGGTGGTGAATCCGCAGCCCTGGTCTGCTGTGACATTATAGGCCTGTCACCCGACGTCTCGGCGCGTGCGCGTAAACGGGCCTCAAAGGAGACCGGCATCCCAGCAGAGAATATTCTCATCGCCGCCACGCACTCGCATACCGGGCCGCTTTACTTCGGCGCCCTGAGGAAGCACCTTCACGAGAAGGCGGTGGCCACCAGCGGCAGCGATCCGTGTGAGAAAATGAACTACCCGTCCAAGCTTGTGCGGCGAATCACCAGGGCCATCACAAAAGCCAGCGCGGCGGCCAAACCGGTTCGACTCGAAGCCGGATCCGCCGAGCAGCATGGTCTGTCGTTTAACCGACGGTTCCACATGAAAAACGGCATGGTCCGCTTCAACCCCGGCGTGCTGAATCCTGACATTGTCCGCGTTGCCGGCCCGATCGATCCAGAGGTTGGGATCGTATTCTTCCGCCAGGCCGACACGGGCGACAGAATCGCCGCGCTGATAAACTTTGCCCTCCATCTCGACACTGTTGGCGGATCATTGTACGCAGCCGACTATCCCTTTTACGTCGAGCAGTCCCTACGGAAACCGTACGGCAAGGATTTAACGCTGCTCTACGGCACGGGAACATGCGGCGACATCAATCACATAGATGTCACGAAAGAAGAGCGTCTGAGAACGGATTACATCGGCAGGACGCTGGCTGAGACGGTGCTGGCAAAAACCGAATCTCTAAAGGCCATCGCCGAACCGGCGCTGGCGGTACGAAGCGAGATCGTCGAGGTGCCGCTTCAGCGTTACGGCCCTGAAAAAATCGCCTGGGCGCATGAGAACATCAAGAAGGTCGGCACAAAAGAGCTGTCGTTTCTCGAACAGGTCGAGGCGTACAAAATACTCGCCATAGAGATGCGGGCCAGCCGGACAATTGGACTTGAAGTGCAGGTATTCCGCCTCAGCCGGGATGTAGCAGTAGTCGGCCTGCCGGGTGAGGTTTTCGTCGACCTCGGACTTGCCATCAAGAAGGCCAGTCCCTTTGCGCACACGCTCGTGATCCAGTTGTCCCAGGACGCTCCGGGGTACATACCCACGAAGAAGGCGTTCGCCGAGGGCAGTTATGAAACAGTCAACTCGCGAATCGCCACCGGCGGCGGTGAAGAAATGGCCCAGGCTGCAATTCGGCTGCTGAAGGAATTAGCATAGCGGCGATCTCACGATCGTAGGGGAAGTCTTTATGGAATTTACAAAGATGCACGGGTTAGGCAACGACTATGTTTATGTCAATTGCTTCCAAGAGCAAGTAGAGAATCCTGCAGAATTGGCGCGCCTCGTCAGCGACCGGCACAAGGGTATTGGTGGCGACGGACTGATTCTCATAGGCCCTTCGCAAACGGCCGATGCCCGCATGCGCATCTTCAATGCCGACGGCTCGGAAGCTGAAATGTGTGGAAATGGATTGCGATGTGTGGCGAAATATACATACGAGCACAAACTGGCAACAGCAAGCGCGACATTTTCCGTGCCGGGCGGAAAATCCTTCGGCGCCTCGTTGAACATAGAAACCGGCAACGGGATCCTGACCGTCGGGCTCAGCATTGATGAAGGCGACAAGGTCAGCGAAGTATGTGTCAATATGGGACAACCGATCCTTACGCCGAAGGACATACCTGTGAATCTACCCGGCGACCGAATCGTTGACAAGCCAATCGAGATTCTCGGACAGCAATTGCTCACGACCTGCGTTTCAATGGGCAACCCACATGCCGTGTTCTTCTGTGACAACACCGGATCAATCGAACTCGAAAGGCTTGGCCCGGCTATCGAGAACGACAGTCTCTTCCCGAATCGGATCAACGTTCATTTTGCCCGGATTGACGGACCGACCGAGCTGACAATGCGAACATGGGAGCGAGGCAGTGGGATTACGATGGCTTGCGGAACCGGTGCCTGCGCCACTGCAGTTGCCGCCGTACTCGCCGGACGCGCCCAGCGAGCGTGCAGAGCGCATTTGCCCGGTGGCGATCTCGACCTGAACTGGTCCGAAAAAGACAACTGCGTTTACATGACCGGCCCTGCTGTCGAGGTCTTCCGGGGCGTCTGGCCGGACGAATGATTTCTACAGACAGAGCTTTGGAGGGCGGCAGAACTGCAGAGCCGCGCCATACTTGCCGGAAGCTAAGGTTTTGCTTTCCCCG
The DNA here is from genome assembly GCA_964562575.1 of uncultured Pirellulales bacterium. Lineage (GTDB taxonomy): Bacteria > Planctomycetota > Phycisphaerae > Sedimentisphaerales > Anaerobacaceae > SG8-4. Next base: position 5,022 of record CAZLTY010000164.1, on the reverse strand, counting down.
TCATCGCAGATTTTATCGGCTCTCAGAACCCTTGCGAAACCCGCAATCTTGCCGCCAAGTTCAAGCAACCCCGGCGTCGGCGGCACTACTAATTCCACTTTCAACAGCTCGCCCCGCTCGAGTGCACCGGCGCCAGTCTCAAGGTACAAACCACCAGAGCTGACATTTGCGGTGCAGGCCGAGTGGGGCTTGTCAACTGTTGAGCCGACTTTTCGGTACGATATGTTGTAGTGGGCGTCCAGGCGCCTGTATGCGCGTTTTTCAACTCGATCCATCATTTGCATCCCTGCGTAACCGCTGCGTTTCCAAATCCTTGTACAACTACACACCTAACCATCAGTGCAAGAATCGTTCCAGAACGCCTACTATGCAAATACCCCATCTTAACTTTCCCAAGTGCTTTCACAACACCACTTTATGTGAGGTCTCAAGCCTCTGCGTGAGGGCTTGACAAGTACATCTCAATGGGTGTTGACAAATAGCAACACTACAAGTTGGCAGTAGTGACTGCCAACTGAACGCCAACACGCAGCGGGTCTTTCCTAGTACTTATTCTCTGGAATGTTACATTTCCTGCTAAACAGCGGGGCCATTGATTCCGAAAAAGGAACAGAGGTGTTGCTTTTTTACAACGCCCAGCTTGACACAAAAGAAGATAGGCATTATTATCACGACTATGCCAGAACGCCCGGAACAACAGACAGAAGACCCTACTGACAACACCGGCCCGTCAAAGGGGCACCCAAGAGGAAACCGTCGCGACTGCGAACGGCTTGGCGACGCAATCCTGCGATCGTTGCCGATAGGAATCGTGGCCTTTGACACAGGTATGAGAATCATAGAGGCCAATCCGCAGGCGGCAAAGCTCATTGAATTAGGTGACTATATCGATCAATCCCTGGCCAGAGGCACCGACGATGAGATATGGCAAGGTTGGAAACAGCAATTGAAATCCGCGATCTCGGCTGGAAAACCAGTCACGTTCGATGACATAGAATACACATCCGGCGACAAAACGAGCATTCTGAGGATCATCTGCATGGTTGCGGGGATAGAGACACCAACGGGCAATCTCGGCGGCCTCGTCGTGATCGAAGATGTATCGGAAAGAGTCGACGCCCGAAGAAAGCTGGTCGACGCCGAAAGACTCACCGCACTCGGCAAACGGGCCTCCAAGGTTGCTCATGAGTTAAATAATCCCCTCGACGGGATACTGCGCTACATTAATCTGACGATGAGAATTGTCGAGAAGGAGAACCTCGAGAAACCGAAAGAGTATCTTACTCAATGCCGGCAGGGATTATTGAGAATGGTCCAAATAGTGAGCGAGCTGCTGGAATTTTCCCGCAGCACTTATATGCCGCTCGAGCATGTCAAAATAGAGCAGATTATCGAAGACGCCATCAAGATGACCGAGTTGAGAGCAGCGAGCCTGGGTGTTCGGATATTGCGAAACTATGCCCTGGGATTGCCACCGATCCGTAGCGGCAATTTGTTTCAGGTATTCTGCAACCTCACGAAGAACGCCCTGGATGCCATGCCGGACGGCGGAGAGCTTGGAATCTCGACCCGGCCGGCCCCGGATAACAGCATGGTTGTGGAGTTTCGCGACACCGGAACGGGATTGCCGATCGCCGATCGCCAAGCCATTTTTGAGCCGTTCTTTACGACGAAGGATCAGGGCAAAGGGACCGGATTGGGCCTGGCGATATGCAGGGATATAGTTGAAAGCTGTCGCGGACGGATTACCGCCGCCAGCGCTGCCGATGGCGGTAGTGTCTTCACGGTATACCTTCCGGCGGCCGGCTAGTATGAGATAAAATACGAAAGAGTTAGATTAGGAAGCTCCATGAGAGAAAAGAGTATTCTTGTTATTGACGACGACAGAATCATACTGGATTCACTGTGCGAGTTCTTATCGCTGGAAGGATTCCGAGCCGACGGCGCCGAGACGCTCAAGAGCGCCCTGGCCATGCTGGAAAAAGAGGACTACGCCCTGGTACTGACAGATGTCAACCTTCCTGACGGCGACGGTCTCGAATTGCTGGACATCATCGGGAAGGACTATCCTCAAACGGTCGCCATCGTGATCACGGGCTACGGCACAATCGAAAGCGCGGTCAAGGCCATCAAGCAAGGCGCCTACGATTATCTGACAAAGCCGATCATTGACGACGAATTGCGGCTAGCCGTGGAAAGGGCAATCAGACAGCAGTCGCTCATGAGCGAGAATGAAAGCCTTCGATTGCAGCTCGATCGAAAACATCGCCTTGAGAACATCATCAGCCACAACTACAAGATGGCGAAGATATTCGACCTTGTCGAGGCCGTCGCCGACAGTAAGATCACAATACTTATGACCGGCCCTTCAGGTACGGGCAAGAGCATGCTGGCCCGGGCGATACATCACCGTTCGAGCAGGCACAACAAACCGTTTGTTGAGGTAAGCTGCGGAGCGCTGCCGGAGACCCTGCTCGAAAGCGAGCTTTTTGGCCACACGAGAGGGGCATTCACCGGTGCCGTAAGCAACAAGGAAGGCAAGTTCCTGGCCGCGCACGGCGGGACGATCTTTCTCGACGAAATAGCCAATGCCTCGCCGGCTCTTCAGGCCAAACTCCTGCGCGTGTTGGAGGACAGGCAGTTCGAGCCGGTCGGTAGCAACAAGACCACGATTGTGGATACTCGTATCGTGCTTGCGTCAAATCGCAACCTCGACGAAGAGGTACGGCAAGGCAGATTCCGAGAAGATTTGTATTACCGCGTCAATGTCGTAACGATCGAACTGCCGCCCTTGTGCGAAAGAGTAGGAGACGTCAGGCTGCTGGCCGAGCACTTCCTGCGTATGTACTCGGCGCAGCACAACCGAGAAAAGCTTGGCTTTACCGATGAGGCTATGGATTACCTGGAACGCTATAGCTGGCCGGGGAACATTCGCGAAATAGAAAACGTCATTGAGCGGGCCACTTTGCTGAGCAAGAGCAAATTCATAAGCCCGGATGATCTACCGGAGACAATCAAAGCCGAACCCAGCAGGCAGGTGAAGGGCTACAAACCAACGAGTCTCAAGGAAGCGCTCGCCGAACCGGAGAAGGATATTATTCGACGAGCACTCGAAGCCAATCACTGGAGCAGGCAGGCGACCGCCAAGGCACTTCAGATTAACCGCACGACGCTATTCAAGAAGATGAAGCACTTCGGGCTTTACGCCGAGGCCGAGAGATTGGGTCTGACATGATGACCGATCCCGGGAATGTCCGGGGTTGGGGGGGGGATCATTTAAAAACCCCTGCTTTTTGCGGAGGGAGGGGAGAAGGAAGAGAAAAGCAGGGGCAAAAAATGAAAAAGCCTATGTTATTATAGCCGTTTTCGAGCGAAGATCAACCGAAAAATCTCCAAGTAGGAAGATTTATCCTAGAAAAATCCCTCTTTACGGGGCAAAACCTTAGAAAAAGAGCGTCTTGGCGCGCAAGAACGACCGAACGGATGCGCTGACAGTTGCAGGATTTGCCGGGCGCGGTGCACTTCGCAGATCAGGCCTTAAAGAATACTCTGTGGCGATGTAGAAACCACAGAAACAATCATTTTGCCGACAAAACACCTAACGGCAGGACCAGCGGCGCCAATAGTCCCACATGCTGGCAGATCCCCAGAAGAAAGAACGCGGCGATTTTCTCAAAATCAACAAATCTCTGTGAAAAGTATATCGTGATCGGATTGGTCCCTATGACAGCGAAGAAGAACGCCCATTTGCGGTATCCTTTTACGTCAAATCTGATAGTATGATCATTGGTGCGGGCGCAGAATCTATCGCATGTCGGCATACTGCGCAGCGAACATTTGAATGAAAGGAAATGTCAAAATGAGAGACAACAGAGCATCGCACAATCACTTTCGGCATATGTTGTTCACCTCGATCGCAATCACATCGGCTGCTATCTTCTTGACGGCTTCAGTTTGCCTATGTGAATCGGCCCGTGGGGGCGAAGCGGAGAAACGCCTGCCGCGAGCGGCGCGGAGCGTGCATTTGAGATACCCTGCCGAGCAAGGCGTTGTGTACTATAACGAAGTGACGGTCCAAAAGAGTCATCCCGGCAGTTACTTCTGCGTCTGCGGCTTTCGCCATGGGTATTTCGGCATACAAGAGTTGTGGAGGGGCAGGAAAGTCGTGATCTTTTCGGTGTGGGACCCGGGCAGGCAGGACAATCCCAATTCCGTTGCCGAGGACCGTCGAGTGAAGGTCCTGCATCAGAGCCAGGACGTGCGCGTCAGCCGGTTCGGCAACGAAGGCACGGGGGGCGAAAGCATGTTCGACTATCAATGGAAGGTCGGCGAAACGTACAAGTGTATGCGATTGAATGGTACGAGGATCAGATCGATTTCTTCTTTGATGACGAAAAGTACTTCACCTTCGAGAACGAAGGGACGGGCAATGACGTCTGGCCCTTCGACAAACCGCACTACCTGATCCTGAACGCGGCCATCGGCGGCACCTGGGGTGGCCAGAAAGGGATCGACGACACCATATTCCCGCAAAAGTACTACATCGACTACGTGCGAGTCTTCAAGAAAAGGTAAACTCTGGCGCAAGAAAATGCCACGGCCCTTCGGGTTTGGCAATGACGTTCTGCAGAGGCTTTCGACAGAGCCGAACCTATCATTCCTGTGAAAACGGGAATCCAAAAACCGTGACGATAGTCTGGATTCCGGCTTTCGCGGTACGCCACCTTGTTGTCTTTCCCCAGATAGTGGCTCATGTTCGCCAAATGCGCAAAGACCCGCGGAAGAATGGTCCTGAAAAACATCAGACTTGAGACCTTTCGCTCGGCGGCTGCAAACGGCCCGAACAAACCTCTTGACTATCGGTTAGAACTCGATAACAATGTGGACTAAATAGTATACACAGGTCAGCTACCTGAGCTTTTCTCAGGAAAATGTGGGTCGTAGCATGATTCGACTATTCTGAGGAAGAACCATGAAGATATCATTGAAGGCAAAGCTGATCATTAGCTTCCTGGCCGTGAT
>CAZLTY010000163.1:0-11030 GCA_964562575.1 uncultured Pirellulales bacterium | reverse complement strand
ATGGCAATAAATCGTCGCACCTTCCTCAAACACTCGATGGCCTCAGGGCTGGCCCTGGCGGCACCCAACATTATTCGTGCCAGCAGCAGTAGGAAATATCGCACGGCTCTTATAGGCAGCGGCTGGTGGGGCATGAACATCGCCCGGGCGGCTCTGCAATTGGGCGAGAGCAGGATAGTCGCTCTGTGTGACGTCGACAGTAATCAACTGAATCCCGCCGCGGCCGAAATCGAAAAGCTCAGCGGCGAGACACCCAAGAAATACAAGGACTATCGAGAGCTTCTGGCCGCTGAGAAACCTGACATTGCTATCGTTGGCACGCCCGATCACTGGCATCCGCTTATCACCATCGCAGCCGTCAAGGCAGGTGCGCACGTCTACGTGGAAAAACCGATCTGCCACACGGTCAAGGAAGGCCGGGCAATGGTCGACGCCGCTCGTGCGGCCGGCCGGGTTGTTCAGGTCGGTACGCACCGGCGGATATCGCCGCATAATGTTTCGGGCATGAAGTTTCTCTGGGAGGGCGGGGCTGGCAAGATTGGCATGGTCCGCGCGTTCGTGCATTACGGAGGCGGGCCGGAGAGCCCCAGGCCGAATGCCGAACCGCCGAATGGACTGGACTGGGACATGTGGTGTGGGCCCGGGCCGAAGCGTCCGTTCAATACGAAGATCCATCCCAAGGGTTTTCGCCAATTCCTCGACTACGGCAACGGCACACTGGGTGACTGGGGCATACACTGGATGGATCAAATCCTCTGGTGGGCCAGAGAGGCATACCCCAGGCACATCTTCTCAACGGGCGGTCGCGCCATCTCAGGTCCGTCGATCAATGACGCCAGAGGGCAGACAACCGACGCTCCCGATCACCAGGTTGCCAGCTTCAAGTTCGACGATTTCACCGCGGTCTGGGAGCATCGCAAGTTCGGCGCCAACAACGCAGAGAAGGGCGAAAACGTCGGCTGCTATTTCTACGGTACCAAGGGCACCTTCCACATGGCCTGGCGTGACGGCTGGACGTTCTATCCGAGCGGCAGAGGACAGAAGATCATCAACGAACAGCCGACGCTGAACCAGCCCGACAGCCAGAACATTCTTGAGTTGTGGGTGGACCTGCTCAAAGCCATCAAGACGCGCACACGGCCCGTTTGCGATATCGAGCTGATCCATCGCTCGACGACCTTGAGCCTGCTCGGCATGCTGTCGCTAAAGATCGGCCGCAGCGTCGAATGGGACGCCGAAAGGGAAATGGTCGTAGGTGACGCCGCGGCGAACCAGTTGCTCCGTCGCGAATATCGAAGGCCCTGGGTATATCCGGAGGTTTAGCTGTGCAGCCCGGCAGCTTGCGGATGAGTGCGTAAAACGCAACGGCTGGACACAAACTTCTGTTGCGGTTCGACGTAATATATTCTATGATGTTCTAAGCGGCAGATTTGACAAGTGAATACGGGGGCGAATGGCTTCGACCGGATGTCGGAGAGATAAGTCGCATGCCCAGGATGTCGGTTGGCCTGGCTAATCATCCGACAACTAATTCTTAATTGGCAACTCACAGTTGCGCATGGCTGCTTAAATTAGCGGCCCGTCCTGCCTAGCTTTGCCTGTGGGCTGGGTAAGGGCGTCAAACAGCAGGCTGGCCGAACCGGTTTTTCGGGCCGGCGAGGCGAGAACTCACCGAAATAGCCGAACCAGGTGCCTGTCGCTTGGCGTTTGGCAAGGCGAAAAAAAATTGAAGCGACTATGCATGTAGACGCTTGCCTTGAAGCATCTCGGGACGGGGGTTCGAATCCCCCCGCCTCCATTGCCCCGAATCAGTCTATGTTGATGTTGTTCAACATGGTGCGAGGATGTTCAGGTGCTTCGTCACAGGATTGAACTTCGAGACAAACAAAAATCAAACGGACGAAAGAAGAACATGAATAGGGGCATAAAGTGGGCTTGAGGATTGCAAAGAACTACATCAACGGAAAATGGACGCAAGCAGAGAACTCCGGCTGCCTTGACATCGAGAATCCCAGTACGGGCGAGGTAATTGGCAAAGTGCCCCTGTCAACACAAGCACAGGCCGATCGCGCAGTCGATGCGGCCCGCGCGGCTTTTCCCGACTGGAGCACCACACCGGTGGCCAAACGTGCCGACTACATGTATTCTCTGCTGAACCTGCTGCGGGAGAACGAGGAGCAGATCAGCCGAGTTCTTGTGGCGGAAATGGGCAAATCGCTTCCTGATGCGCGAGCGGAGATGAAACGCGTCTTGCAAAACATCGCCGCCGCCGCCACTGTACCGATGTCGCAACAGGGCGACAAGATGATCGGCTGTGCCAAAGGTATCGACGGCGAAGTGATTCGTTTGCCCGTAGGGGTCTTCGTTGCCATAACGCCTTTTAACTTTCCGGCAATGGCGCCTTTCTGGTTTATTCCCTATGCGATAGCTACAGGCAACACGTTTGTTCTCAAGCCGTCTGAACTCGTGCCCTTGACCATGGAGTTGATTACTGAGTACATAGACCAGATCGGCCTGCCCGACGGGGTATTCAACCTGGTAAATGGTGACAAGGTGGCAGCTTCGGCCCTTGTTGATAATCCGAGAGTTGATGGTGTCTCGTTCGTCGGCAAGTCTTCGACCTGCCAGCTCATAGCCCAACAATGCGTTGCCGCCAACAAGCGACACCAGGCTATGGGCAGTGCCAAGAATCACCTGGTGGTAATGCCCGACTACGCGAAGATGGATGAGCTTATCCGTAACATGAGCACCTCATGCTATGGCTGTGCCGGGCAGAGGTGCATGGCTTCTTCTGCTATCGTTGCCGTTGGCGATGAGATGCACGATGCAGTGTGTGAAAGGTTCGTTGAGGACTCGAAGAAGTTCATAGTTGCTGACCCTCTTGACTCTAAAGTAGCTGACGAGTCGATGCTTATGGGGCCGGTCATTTCTGCCAATTCAAAAAAGTTCATCCTGGATATGATCGAAACAGGAGTAGCCGAAGGAGCTACGCTTGCATTGGATGGCCGGGGTATCTCAATCCCGGGATGCGAGAAAGGCCACTTTGTCGGCCCTACCGTCTTTACGGACGTCAAGCCTGGAATGGAGATCCACAGGACCGAAATCTTCAGTCCGGTCGTGGTGATTCTCAAGGCACACAGTCTTGACGAGGCAATCAAGATAATTAATGATCACCAATACGCCAACGCCTGTTCAATTTACACGCAGAACGGCTACTACGCACGCAAGTTCAAGCTTGAGGCCCAGTGTGGAATGATCGGTGTCAATGTAGGTATACCGGCACCAGTGCCGTCTTTGCCTTTTGGCGGGATGAGCAATTCTATGATATGCGACATCAAAATGCAGGGCAAATCAGCAATAGATTTCTTTACCGAAGACAAGATCGTTGTCGAGCGATACTGGCCGGAGAAGTAACGCAAATAATGTCGACGGCAATTGTTGGAGGCTATCTGCCGTGAAAGGTGATGCGGGAGGATAAATGAGATATACGTGTGTTAATGCGATTGGACTTCTGTTGCTTCTCTCCGCAGGCCTTCTCGACACGATCGAGGCGCGCCAGGAGGCAAGCGATGGTACCAGGATAGATCCGAGCATACGCCGCCTTATCGGCGCTGTCGACCCCGAGCGAATATCGAAGAACCTCTTCTGTCTCTCGAAGGATCCTTTGCCCTATCGCAAGTTGAACCTGACATTGCCCGGTCATCAGAAGAACACACTCTATGAGGCCGACGACTACCTCGCCGGCAAATTGAAGACGTGGGGATATCGCGTCGAGCGAGAGGGCGTTCAGGTACAGGCATTTCGTCGCGATACCAACAAGCCAAAGCACGCGCAGTACTCTGGTCCCAAACCCGAAGATCCCTGGTCTACCATATGGCGATCCACACTATCACGCCGAGGGAGACATCCCGGAAACGTGCGACATCAAGAACGCCGCTATGACAGTGCAAGCAACGTTGGCGGCAGTGGTGACGATCGACCGAGACCTCTGAGCGACCTGCCGCTTTATTGGAGAACTGTGATCCATGACAAAACAGCGAATGATACCCGCGACTCTATCGCGCGTTCTGAAGGTACTGGTCATTACCTCTGCAATGGTGGTCATCACGCAAGCGGAGATATCTGAGGGTTCATTCTCATCCTCTTGTCCGGCGGTTGACATGGCGGCCAGGGCCTTTGCCGAGGGACGGCTGGATGTGGCTGCCCGGGGTTTCGAAACGCTCTGGCGAGACGCCTCGGCCCCATCCTTTGCTCGCGGTTTGGCTCTTTTCGGATTGGCAGAAGTTGCGCTGGCCCGCCGGGATACCACTGTGGCCATTGCGATCTGGAAACGTCTGGCTGCAGATACAAGGCTGCTGCGGTTTCACCGCGATACAGCCCTGCGGCGTATCGCCGAAGCAAAGCGTCTGCAAAAGGGACTGGCGGCCCGCGACCCTGCCTCCTACCGCGTGCAGTTGCCCGTGCTGCCGACGCCGGGCGAGGTGTTCTATGTGGCGCCCACTGGCAGCGATACTGCGGACGGATCACAAAGCAAGCCCTTTTGCACTCTGGAAAGGGCGCGCAATGCAGTCCGATCGTTGAAGCAATCGCGCCGCGGAAAGCTGCCCAAAGGTGGCGTGAGGATCGAGATCGGTGGCGGTCAGTATCACTGGGAGAAGACGCTGAAACTGACATCCGAGGATTCCGGCACCGCTGCGATGCCCGTTGTCTATCAGGTGGAGCCAGGCCAGACGGCCGTCTTTCGAGGTGGTGCGCAAATCACTGCATGGAGGCCTATCTCAGAGGCGAAGCTTGGCAACAAGCTCGATGTGCGGATTCGTGACCGCGTGCTGGAGGCCGACCTCAAGGCCCTGGGAATTGAGGATTTGGGGGATGCTACGGCGCTGCGTCGTTGTCCGGAGCTGTTCGTTGACGGCAGGCCCCAGACGCTCGCCCGCTGGCCGAACGAGGGCTTTGTCAAGACCGGCGCCATACTCGGCAAAGACACTTTCAAGATTTGGGGCCGGATTGAAGGATGTCGAGATGGTAAATTCAGCTACGTAGAGGAGCGGCCGGGCCACTGGTTGGATGAGCCGGATGTGCGTCTCTATGGCTACTGGTTCTGGGACTGGTTCGAGGAGTTTCAGAAAGTCGCTTCGATTGATCCGGATGCCCGAACGTTCACACTGTCGGCACCCTATTCTAATTACGGGTATCGCAAGGACCAACGCTACTACGCGCTGAATGTCTTTCGCGAACTCGACGCCGAGGGCGAATGGTATCTGGATCGCCGCACGGCAACGGTCTACTGGCTTGCCCCGGAGCGAATCGATGTTTCGAAAACAGAGACGGTTCTAAGTGTGTTCGACCAGCCCTTTATCACGATGACTGATGTCGAACATGTGATTCTTCGCGGATTGACGCTGCAGGCCGGACGTGGCAACGGGATTAACATTCGTGGCGGAGCGGATTGCCTGGTGGCCAATTGTACAATACGGCGACTTGGGGGCGATGCGATCGTTGTTGAAGGCGGACAGCGTCACGGCATTTTCGGCTGTACGATGCACCAGCTCGGCTGCGGTGGGATGCGCGTGGCCGGTGGGGACCGCCAGGGCCTGACGCCGGGCCGGCACTTCGTCGAGAATTGCAGGGTCTTCGACATTTCACGTCTGAAGCGCACCTACGCCCCGGCTGTTCATCTCGACGGTTGCGGCAACCGGATCGCGCACAACTTCTTTGAGAACATTCCCTCGTCGGCCCTGCGCATCGAGGGTAACGATCACCTCATTGAACTGAACGTCATCCGCAGCGTGGTTCGGGAATCGGATGACCAGGGCGGGCTCGATATGTTTGGCAATCCGCTGTATCGCGGGGTCGTGATTCGCTGGAATCGGTGGAGCGATATTGGAGGCGGTGCACAGCATGGTGCCGCCGGCGTCCGGCTGGACGACATGATCTCCGGCGTCGCTGTCTACGGGAACGTCTTCGAGCGGTGCGGCGCCGTTAATTTCGGCGGCGTCCAGATCCACGGAGGCAAGGAGAACCTCGTGGAAGGCAATCTCTTCATCGATTGTCTCGCAGGTCTCAGCTTCAGCCGCTGGGGCCAGAAACGCTGGCTCGAATCGATTGAGCGTTTTCTCCCGCAGGCAGACGGACCTCCCTATGCCAGCCGCTATCGGGAGCTGGCCAATCTCAAGGCCAATGCCGATGTGAACTTCATCTGCCGCAATGTCTTCGCCCGATGCGGCAGTACCTTCCTGCGCGATGGTCAGGTGCAGAAGACCGCGCTGAATGTGGTCACCGACCAGCCTCTGGAAACGCAGGCGGCACCAGGACAACAGTTTTCGGGTAATCTGGCGATGCTCAGGCCACTTCTTTTCGAACCGATTCCACTGGAAGAAATGGGACCATACGAATCGAACTAGCGCGCGCTTTCTTTGTTTAGCGGTGGTCTTCGGCGAGAGCGTTCGCTTCGACTGTGACAGTTGCCTTTCTCAGGTAAACATTGTATAGTTCTCCTGATTGAAAATTCCCGTTCTTTCGCGGGGAAGTGGCTTTACAATACATGTTATGGTTTTGCTCGCGGGAATTTACTACCCTTCAAGGGTATATCGTGTGGAACTGGAGCCTCGGGCGCGGTTGACAGTGATCTTAATCTGAAACACTCTTGTTGACATAACTTTCTTGAAAGGTTGAAAGAAATGAAACGTTCTCTTTTGTTTTTGACTCTGATTCTGGCAATTACATGTACTGAAACTCGGGCGGATTGGCCCCAGTATCTCGGCCCTGATCGAAACGCTTCAGCACCCAAGGCCAAACTGGCTAGAGTCTGGCCCGAGGGCGGCCCCAGGAAGCTCTGGTCTGTCTCTCTGGGAGCAGGCTACGGAGGTGCAAGCGTTCAAGGAAGAGACGTGTTTGTTCTCGACCGAATCGTTGGCAAGACAGATATCCTGCGATGCATCGATCTGGACAGTGGCAAAGAGAAATGGAGCTTCTCCTACGATGCACCGGGCAAACACCCTCATCCCGGCTCGCGATCGGTTCCCACCCTCGACGCCGAGTATGTTTGGATAGTCGGGCCCTTCGGCCATTTCCACTGTGTCAGTCGCAAAACTCATCAGGCGGTTTGGGAGAAGAATCTGCTGGAGCAGTTCGAAGCCGAAAAACCGGGCTGGGGAGTAGCTCAGTCGCCCCTGCTCTACAGGGATACTGTAATCGTAGCACCGCAGGGCAAAAGGGGCGGAGTGGTTGCCTTCGACAAGACAACTGGGGCGTTGCGTTGGGCGAGCCGAAAGCTCAGCGGTCACTCCTGCCATGTCTCCCCAATCCTGGCCTCGATCGGTGGCGTCGATCAGGTTGTAATGATCAGCCCATACGACCGGAAAGACGAATCAATCAAGAACGAAGTGGTCGCCTTCGATGCCACGAGCGGCCAGCCGCTGTGGACCTATGATGGACTCACTTCTTTTGCCTGCATTGCTCCGGCCACCGTTATCGACGATAGTAGGATTTTCCTCACCGATTCCTCCTACAACGGCAGCTATGGCCCGGTTTCAATCATGCTCGAGGTCACGCGCAGAGGTGATGGCTTTGTTGTAAGGGAGTTGTGGAAGACCGAAGAAGTCGGGGCCAAGATGCATCCGGCGGTTCTTCACGACGGCCATCTCTATCTCAACAACTGCGGGAAAGACAAGTGGATGATGTGCCTTTCCCTTGACGGCAAACTCCTATGGGAAAAGGGTTCGGCCCCGAGCTTCCATTTGGGCGCTATGGCACTTGCTGGTGGATTGATCTTGAGCCAGAACGGTACAAACGGCGATCTGCATCTGATTGATCCAAATCCCAACCGATACAGGGAACTGGCGAAGGTCGAGCTATTCTCTCTCAAGCGGGACGAGCCGTGGGCTCCCCTTGCGATCAGCGATGGCAAACTACTCGTGCGCAACAGCAATCAGATGATTTGCCTTGACCTTCAGAATCCGTAGTCAATATGATGGTCACCAGCGGGATACCGTCGTTTGCATGCTGGTCAAGAAGAAGGCTGATTCTACCAAGCTTCAATTCCACCGGCAGGTCCATCTTCCATTTTTCAAATCTCTACAGCTTGTGTTGATAATCGTCGGAGTCGCACTGGGCTGCCGAGGATCTGTCAATCTTGCGGCGTCCGATCATGGCACAAATACCTGCCAGCGGTAGCGAAGCACTTGCCAGGTAGTTGGGCAATCTGTGTTTTTCACCAAACACCCATTCACACGCGCCATTCTCCTTGAAGTCACTCACAAGGTCGATGACCGTTTGATCTGCAAGTTTGTGATCCACGAGATCCAGCGTATAGACGAACCAGCCGGTGGGAGTAGCCCAATAGGCACCGTTCTGATATGTGTCACGAGCGGCGCCACATGCTTGTCAATAAACACCGCCGGGAAGATGACGAATCTGACCTCTCTGCACTATCTGTGAGTAGTTATCCCTGAAGTACCTGGCTATTGCCTTTGACTGGCTGCTGTCGGCGACTCCAAGATAGACTGCGAATGCCGAACCCCATATGTGATGTTCTCTGCAGCGAATGGTGGCCGCCCTGAACAAGCCGGTTTGTGCGTCCCAGAACACCTCTCGGATGCTTCTGGCTGTGACTTCGGCCCGACGTTTCCATCCGGATGCCTCGTCTGTGCGGTCGACTGCAGTCAACAGATCGGACAGTCTCTGGCAGGCCTCGACATACAGAAGAGAGCAAAAAAGGACATCGCCCTTCATACGGACTGTGTCGGTAAAGCCATAGGGGCAGCGATCCCAATCGCTGTCTCTGATGTGAACCAGCCCTGTCTCTGGATTGCGTGGTACCGAACGCATTGCTTTGACGAGGGCATCGATGATTTCTTTGAGGAATTCCGAGTCCTTTGTCTTTTGGTACGTGTGCCAGGCCACGGCCACGGTGAACTGCGATCCGTCAGCCACCGGATTGTCACCCATCGTCCCGAAGCCCGGCTTGTATATCGGACTGCTATCGAATTTCACACAATCCACTGCGGCGCCGTCGGTCCGGATGCTGCGGATAAAGAGTCTGCATGCGTCGCGCAGCTCCTTTTCGGAATACGAATCGACAGAGCCTTCCAGCGTATAGGCGAAGTCTCGCAGCCAGAAGGCCTCATAGCCAATTCCAACCTGGGGCGGAAACGCAGCAGTGCCGTCCCTCATCGTGCGTCTGCTGGCACGGATCAGGCGGTGGGATTCGCTCTCAAGCCAAGAGGCCGCCTCAGCTACAGATGCGGGACGCGCCAGTGCGTCTGCGACTTGAGCAGTTGATACAAGGGCGAAAATTAGTGAAACGACATTCTTGAACATCCAAGGCCCCTCTGAGTATTCGTCGACGGTCTTATCGATGTTGTTCGTAGAGACAACACTCTCCGATAGCAATTCTATTTCGCATCGGAGTCTAATTTGGCACGCGACAATGATCAAGGCAAAATCGGCGGCTTGGTCCTTCCTCGCCTTCAGTCCAATTGTTCAAAAACAATCCATCTGAATCTGACTGACAGCGATAGCAATCGCAACGGGACGACCAGCCTTGGTGGTCGGTGGCGAGACCGAAATGTTGTTGGCCATAGAGCCAACCAGCTTTGTGCTTGAATCCGGGGGTTTCTCTCGATAGCATCATCAACTGAACGCTCGGGAGTCGACAACGTACAACCCGGAGCTGTGAATATGTAGGTTTGTTGGACAGCAGATTTTCACTAAGGAGGCAATAAGGAAAGCCATGAACGTACCATCTGTAGAACGTCGCACATTTCTCACCGGCATTGCCACGGGGGCTGCATCGCTCGCAATTTCGTCGCTGACCGGTGCTGGGACTGCATCAAGCTCAAATCGCACCGGAAAATCCGCATCTGGTATTGCTGATCTGACCTTTCGGCCTCTTGCCCTGGGTTCAGTCACTCCCACCGGTTGGCTCCGGCGTCAGCTTCGCATCCAGGCAGACGGCCTGACGGGGCACCTCGACGAATTCTGGCCCGACGTAGCTCAGAGCCAATGGTTCGGCGGCAGCGCCGAAGGCTGGGAACGAGCGCCCTACTGGCTCGACGGTGTCATACCGCTGGCTTGGGTTCTGGGCGATAGGGCCCTTAAGGAAAAGTGCGAAAGTTACGTCAATAAGATCATCGCCGGCCAGCGTCCCGACGGCTGGTACGCTCCCTACCCTATCGACGCCGCCAGCAGACAGTACGATCTATGGGCTATTCTCTTGGTCAACAAAGTCCTCGTACAATACCATGAAGCGACGGGCGAGGCAGTTGTACTTGAAGCTGTCATAAGAAATCTCAAGGCGATGCTCCAAATCCTCGACCGGACTGCCTTGTTTGGGTGGGGCAAGTTCCGCTGGTTCGAAGGTCTCATCAGCGGCTATTACGCCTACGAAAGAACCGGCGAGGCCTGGCTTCTGGATCTCGCCGGCAAGCTCGGCGCTCAAGGCTTCGATTATATGAACTTTTACGCCGGCAAGGACGTCACCATACCAACCGCGCGGCGCGGCCTCTGGCGATGGGACAAACATGTCGTCAACACAGGCATGGCGCTTAAAGCCTATGCCCTGTCATCGAGGTTGACCCGCCGAGAGAATGAACGTGCCTTCGGGGCAAAAATGCTTGAGATCCTGGACCGGTATCACGGCCAGGTAACCGGCATGTTCACCGGCGACGAGTGCCTATCAGGCACGAATCCGGTCCAGGGCACGGAACTTTGTGCGGTGGTCGAGGCCCTGTACTCGCTGGAGCACCTCATCTCGGTGACAGGCGAGCCTGCCTTTGGCGACCGCCTGGAACGCATCGCATTCAATGCCCTGCCCGCAACGTTCGCGCCGGACATGTGGTCACACCAGTATGACCAACAGGTCAACCAGGTCCAGTGCACGATCAATCCGGATCATATGTGGACGACGAACGGCGCCGAGTCAAACATCTACGGCCTTGAGCCAAACTACGGATGCTGCACATCGAACATGCATCAGGGCTGGTACCTTCCGAGAGTCTCATGAAGGGGATGCGAGCGAGCCTTTAGGC
>CAZLTY010000162.1:0-11077 GCA_964562575.1 uncultured Pirellulales bacterium | reverse complement strand
AATTCTCAGCCCTGTTCATCCAACCGGCCGAGCTGCGAACCGAGCTTCTTCGTCAGCATCGGACCCGACCGGGAAGCAAGATTTGCGAACTTGCCCACCAGATCGGAATTGATCTTGTTTATGAAATCCTCGACTTTCAAATCTATATCGTCGATGCCGTCGGTCAGTTTGCTTGCGTAATAGTATCGCAGGCATTCGGGCTCCAGGTGTTTCGCATACGTGCTCGCCTTTATGAACGTGCCGCGGGACTTGCTCATTTTCTCGCCGTTGACGGTAAGGAAGCCGTGAACGAAGAGTTTGTCGGCGGTCTTGATACCGGAGCCCATCAGCATCGCAGGCCAGAAGAGCGCGTGGAAATACACAATATCCTTGCCGATGAAATGATACAGCTCGTATCCGTCTTTGCCGGACTTCGCCGCACCCGCGCCGGACCAGAGCACATCGAAATCGAGATTGTTCTTATCGCAGTAGTTCTTGGCCGAGGCTATGTATCCGATGGGCGCATCCAGCCACACATAGAAGTACTTGTTTTCCTCGCCGGGAATTTTGAATCCGAAATATGGCCCGTCGCGAGAAATGTCCCAGTCTTTGAGACCCGCTTTGAACCATTCGTCCAGCTTGTTCGCCACCGATTTCTGTGTATGCCCTGCGGCGATAAGGTCCCTGAGTTGCGGCTCGTAGTCGGCGAGCTTGAAGAAATAGTGCTGGGATGTCTTCAGGGCCGGCGTAGCCTGGCACGTCGCACAGTAAGGATTGACAAGATCGGCAGGTTGATATGTCGAGCCGCAAACCTCACAGGAATCACCATATTGGTTCTCGGCTTTGCACCGCGGACATGCCCCTCGCACAAATCGGTCCGGCAGTGACATCTTGCAGCTCTCACAATAGGTTTGTTCGACGTCCCGCGTGACAATCGAGCCGGCTTCGTTGAGACGGCTGAAGATCAGCTCGCTGAAATGCTTGTTTTCAGGCGAGTGAGTCGAGTAGTAATTGTCAAATTCGACGCCGAAGCGATCGAAATCCGCTTTGTGTTCTTTATGCACCCGTTCGACCAGCTCTTCGGGGGTTATGCCGGCAGCGCGGGCGCTTATCATCACAGGCGTGCCGTGCGTGTCGTCGGCGCAAAAATAGAGACACTCACTGCCGCACATCTTGTGGAAGCGAACCCAGATATCGGTCTGGAGATATTCCACCAGGTGTCCAATGTGTATCGGGCCGTTTGCGTAAGGCAGGGCTGATGTTACAACGATCTTGCGGGGCATTTTTCCTCCTTGACGATTGGTATCACGGGGTCTCAGTTCTCCCTGTCCTGCTGGGTCTTCTGGTCCTCCCGGTCCTTCTGGTCCTCTTGGCCCTTCCGATGCTCCCGATCCTTGCGATCTGTCTGGCCCTTGCGATCTGGCCGGTCGTTCCTGTCCTTGCTTTTGTTCTTCAAACCGCCGTTCTGCTTCTTGTCCGGCGCAGACTTCGGGAGTATCTCAATGTCGTCGACGCCTACGGCCTTTCGTTCTCCGCTTTCATATTCGACCATCACAAGCTGGGTCAATATCTGGGTATCTACCACCTTGCCCCGGCCCTGTTTGGTCTTCACCCCGGTGTTCTTCTTTGGCAGTCGTTTCTTGAGTTCGGTATAATTCTTGTCCTCGTAGCGCAAGCAGCATTTCAACCTGCCGCAATAGCCGGAGATCTTGGCCGGGTCGAGGGTAGCCTTCTGCATCTTGGCCATTCGCATGTTGACGGGCTTCAAGTGCTTGAGAAAACGCTGGCAGCAGCATTGTTGTCCGCAGCTTTCCACGTCACCCAGGAGTTTGGCTTCGTCGCGCGAGCCGATTTGACGCATTTCGATTCTCGTTTGATACTCCTGTGCGACTTTCTTTACCAGTTCGCGAAAATCCACCCGTCCGTCCGACATGAAGTAGTATATGATGCGTTCGCCTCCGAATACGTGCTCGGCGTCCACTATCTTCATCGGCAGGTTCATTTCCTTGATGAAACGCTGGCAACATTCCATCTCTTCTCTTACGATTTTCCGCAGGTGTCGCTCTTCGCTGATGTCGGCCGACGTTGCGTAGCGGATGAATTTGCCCGTCTGGCCGCGGGAGAAATCGACGTCGCCGTCATCGTAGCACTCTATTATCTGTTCTGCGCTCGACCTGAACTGGCCGCCCCTGTAGGAGGCAAGCTGGCCCACGAGGTGGCCCAGCTCGAGGCCTCGATGCGTTTTTATCACGACGCGGCTGCGTACTTTGGATATAGTGCTCTCATGGTGCTCGAAGAGGCCGAGCGTATTCATCCGGCCGTATCGAATCAGCATGTATTTCTTGTTCTTTGCCTGTTTGGCTCTTGTCTCGGGACCTTTTGCCATTAAAACTTCTTCCGAATTCTTACAATCGTAAAGTCATACTAGCGCCAAGCCGGCATTGTACCAGAATCGGGCAGGCTCAACAATAGCTGCTCGAAAATAAGCTTCTCGTTGACGTTGGATTCAATCCAATGCAACATTCTGTAACAATCGCCGATCTTTTCCGCCGCATGCTCGGCATCGAACCGGGCCGCCAGCTTCTCTATCTGCTGCCTCTGGTCATACCCGGCGGCTTCTTCGGTTGCTGCTGTGCTGAGCCTCATCGCATCGTGCAGGGCCAATATGATCATCCGGATCAAAGTCCGCGTGGCTTTGCGCCCCACATCTGTCTTGCTGGTGTTCTTATCCACCGCGCTCCAGATGCCCGCGATTCTCCTGCTTTCTGCGACAAACTTCTCGGCCAGGTTCAAGGCATCGGCCAGTTCATAGCCGGCTAAGGAATTCAACAGCTCCTTCTTGGTCTCGTACAATCTCGCATCGGCCGATTCAAGCTCGGCCCACCGACACGCTGTCCCCAGGCTGCCCTGCGCTAGAGCCGCAAAGTATCGGGCCCGATTCTCTTCGAGATCCATTTCCTTCAATTTCTCGATTATCCGCTGTTCATTTACAGGGCCGAACCGGATCGTCTGGCACCGTGATCTGGTGGTGGGCAGGAGTTTCTCCAAACGCGTGCAAAGCAGAACGATGCAGCAGTATTCGGGGGGCTCTTCGAGCACTTTCAACAAACAGTTCTGTGAGGAGTTGTTCAGCCTTTCCGCCTCACTGACGACAAAAACCCTTCTCTGTGAAACAGTCGGCTTGGCCGATACTTTCGCGACCAGAAACTCGCGAATAACATTTATCGGCAGATCGAGGGGTGTTTTCTTGTCCTTGCCATCCTCGGTGAATTCGAGCAGCTCCTTGTAGATGTGACTGAAGTCGGGGCTCGATCCGGCCTCGAAGAGGCGGCAGGATTCGCATGAGCCGCAACTTTCCGCAGAGCCACTTTCGGCGATAGGCTCTTTGCAGCCCAGCAGCTTGGCCCATTCGCGGGCCATCTTGAATTTGCCCACGCCTTCGGGGCCGGCGAAAATATACGCATGCGCCCATCTGCCCGCCGCAAATGCCCGCTGCAAAATATCAATCGCCCTGTCCTGGCAGAAAATCTCGCTGAATGCCATAATTAAAGATTAGCCACAGATTTCACAGATTTAACAGATTTAACGACTAAAGGACCATACGTTTGACTTCAACGGACGGACCGAAATTGATGATTAAGCCAACTTCAAACCCAGTGGCCTTCAGATAGTTCAGCAATTGTGCCTCAAAGACGCTTGCATACCTCTTGGCAGCCTTGACTTCCACTACTACCTTGTCTTCAACCATAAGATCAGGGATAAAACTACCTACAATCTGATTCTCATAACGTACCTCAACAGATTTCTCAATTTCTACACTGTAACCTCTCTTGCATAGCTCTATGAACAATGACTTGTGATACACCTTCTCCAGGAATCCATGGCCGAGCGTGTTATGAACAGTGTGGGCTGCGTTGATAATGCCGTGGGTAACTTCTTTATGTTTGTATTCCACCATGTCCAGCAATTTCTGTTCAGTGTAATCTGTGAAATCTGTGGCTAAAAAAAGCGACTAATCTCTTCTCTGGCGGCCTGCTGTACTGTCGAGATGTCGGCGGAGGCATCGACTGTCAAGAAGTCCTCACGGTCCTTCGCCAATTGCAGGAATCCCTCGCGGACTTCTTTGTGGTATCCGTCCCCCTTGGCCTCCATTCTGTCGAGCTGTCGGTCCAGACGCATCGCGGCGGTCTCGAGATCCACGTCCAGAATGATGGTCAGATCGGGCCAGACTCGTTCGAGACAGTCGGCGGCAATTCCTACAACATTGGCGGTACCGAAGCCGCCGGCGTGGCCCTGATAGGCACACGTGCTCGATAGCCATCTGTCGAGCACGACACACTTATTGTCCTTCAGCGCCGGGGCTATTTCCTCGCCCCAGAGCTGCGCCCTGGCCGCCATGTATAACAGCAGTTCTGTTCTTGTGTTCATCGCCAGATGTTCGGGATTGAGCAGGATTTCTCTTATCTTCTCGCCGATAGCAGTATCGCCGGGGTCGCGGAAGCGACGGATCTGGACACCTTTGCCTTGCAGCCATTGGGCCAGAAGTTTCGCCTGGGTGCTCTTGCCGCAGCCGTCCGGGCCATCGAGTACAATGAACTTGCCTTCGAGCTTGTCTTTCAACGATATTTCCCTTCCAGGCTCTGTCTGAAAACTCGATCTGGCTTCGAGCGGCTTATTTTCCGCCTGACTGCATCCGGCTCCATCGACGATACAGCCAATATCGCCTGCTTCGCCGTCTTTGTCAGGCGAAAAAACGCTCGCTCTCGGGCCGACGACGAAGTTTTCAGAAAGAGCCTAAATCCTTTTCTTACAACGTACCGCAAACCATCCTAAAACACAAAATATAATTCGCCCTCGGCCGGCAGATTTCAGCCCCAGGTGTGTGTTTCGGGTGGCGCCCTGCTCTATCGCAGGATTTTCGGAAGTACGCCATACGTGTGCGGCATGCGGTGTCGAGGACCGATGGAGCGCCAGTGTCCGACGTAGTCGAGGCGCTCGCGTTTGCCAAGATCGACCTCGGCCCAAAAGACGCCTTGCTTGCCCCGACTCGACGCGAGGATTTTGCCCATCGGGTCAATAACGAGGCTGTTGCCGCCGTACACAGACGGGACCATGTAGACGCCGTTGTCGCGTGCCCGCACACGGAAAGTCGATTCGCCATTGACTTTGCCGTCTTCGTCGGGCAGCGTGTTGCCCCAGGTTGGAGCAAAGATGATCTCGGCACCGCCGAGGGCGAAAATCGCCGTAGACTCGGGAAAGAACCAGTCGTAGCAAATCTGAATAGCGACCTTGCCGAACTCCGTCTCGAAAACAGGGTATTCGCTGCCGGGCTGAACGCCCTTCTTCCACTCCTCGCGAGGCAGATGGACCTTGCGATACGTGCCCGCAATCCGTCCCTGCCTGTCTATCAGCACGGCGGTATTGTAAATGACCTCGCCGTCGAGTTCGGTAAGGCCGGCGACTACCCAGATTTGGCTCCTGTTTGCCGCCTCACCCAATTGGCGGCTGACGGGCCCCGGTATCGGCTGGGCACGGTCTTCGATCGTAGCCGACGTACCGACGGCGGTGATCGTCTCACCTAAGCATACGATATCGAGCCCGAGCTTGCCGGCTGCATCAATCTGTTCGCACCAGAGCTTCAGGTTCTTCTCGATCGTACTGTTGCTTGGACGCAGATAGACAGTGCCCACCTTTACTCTGCGCGGCTCGGGCGCCGTTGCCGCGACGATGCTCGCCTGTCTCCACAGCACAGACCCTTTCCCGGGCCACTTGACCTCCAGTGACAGGCGAGCACCGTCGGCGTCTTCGGGCGCGACAAGCACATCATCGAACCGCACCAGCTCGCCGGCAAGGACCGGGCCTCGCACGAGCATGCCGGCCGGATGAAGAAGCTTGCCGCCATAAGTCCACTGCACACGCACTGCGAGCGAATGATAGGGTGATGAAATATTGAGCACCTGGCAAACCGCCCGGACGGCGTATGCCCTGCCCCCGTCAATGCCCTTGATCTCCTGAACGAGGCCACCGGTGGCGTAGGGATTTCCCGCCCCATCGACCAGAATCCCGTCGTCCGGATTGTTTCGCACTCTGCAGGCCGCCTTTCCCCAATCAGGCTTCCAGACAGTCCACCCAGCCGGCAGTTCCGCCGCCCCAAACATTGGATTCGCTACCAGCTCGTTTGCTCCCGCCTTCAGGTCAGCACTAAGTGACAAACTCACAAAGCAAAGAATCGCCACCACGCCAGGTAGAATGTATCTTGCCATTCTCTTGTCCTTCCGAGTGAATCTCACCTCAATGACTGAGTTACTGGATCCCTACACTTGCTTTCACAAGGATGACATGACAAATCGGTTAGCTTGAACAATAACATTTCTATTATAGTAGTCAGCGATTATAGGGCAACTCAAATCCCGATGGACTCCTCTGGTGGTTTGTGTTAGGATTTCGCTGGTTGGTTCATTGTTGATCGTTGGAGATGCTGTGCCCAACAACACTATGATCGAGGTGAATGCTTGATGGCTAAGGGCGTATTGAAGATTGCCACGTGCCAGTTTGCCGTGGGGCGCGGGATAAGGCGGAATTCCCGGACAATATGCGGGCAAATGCACAAGGCGCATAAAGCCCGCGTGGATATCGTACATTTTTCCGAATGTGCGCTCAGCGGCTACGTCGGCACGGACTTTCCGAACTTCAAATGGTACGATTGGGATCTGCTCAAAGAAGAGACCGGGAGAATCATGGCCGTGGCGGCCAAACTGCGACTTTGGGTCGTTCTGGGCAGCACGCACAGGTTGACCGAGCCGAACAAGCCGCACAACAGCCTCTATTTGATCGGCCCTGACGGCAGGATTGTCGATCGCTATGATAAGAGGTTTGGCACGCCGGGCGATCTCAAGCGGCTGACGCCCGGGGACAGGGTTGTGAATTTCACCGTTAACGGTGTCAAATGCTCGCTGCTGATATGCTTCGATCTGCGATTTCCAGAGCTTTACCGTGAACTCTACAAGCAGAAAGTGGATTGCATTTTCCAGTCTTTTTATAATGCCCGCCAGAAGGGGACCAGCGTGCACACGCAGATTATGCGCCAGACGATGCAGTGCCGGGCGGCGACGAATCATTTTTGGGTCAGCATGTCGAATTCGAGCGGTTATTACTCTCCGTATCCATCATGTTTCATCCAGCCTGACGGCAGGATATTGCGCCAACTCCGGATGAATCGTCCCGGCTTGATGGTCAATAAGGTCGATCTGGGACAGAAACTCTACGATCCGATGGTCGACTTCAGGGATATGGCGATCAGCGGAAGATTGAACAATGGCGGGCAAGTCGTTGACGACCCGCGATCGAGGGAAACGACGAGCCTTTGAAGTCTGCTCTGCGATGACCGTGATTGGCCCAGAGAAGGTGATTTGGGGGCTCTGTCTTGAGAGGCGAAAGTTCGTATTTTCGCCCCTGAGACGGAAAATTGCGAACAAAAGTCCGATCTGTCTCGAATATAGCAGCAAATGGCTTGGTCGGGTTTGCCGATGGTCTTGGATTATC
Source organism: uncultured Pirellulales bacterium (assembly GCA_964562575.1). Lineage (GTDB taxonomy): Bacteria > Planctomycetota > Phycisphaerae > Sedimentisphaerales > Anaerobacaceae > SG8-4. The sequence continues at coordinate 3,556 of CAZLTY010000162.1, read as the reverse complement.
ATGGTTCTGCGCCGGTTCCAAAGGTTTCCACGGATCGGTTGAATTGGCTATTTTGTGGCGGCATAGCTGAGGGTCCGGCTGTGGATCCAAATGACAAGGCGGGATCGGATTTCTCGGACGTTGCGGTTATGGCTTTGTATCGGAGACAATATTTGTGGGCAAATGCAGATTCCGGACATTCGTCGTCTGTTCTGCCCAGAGCCGGGCGTGCGTATGTCGGGTTGGTTCGGGCACGAGAATCCTTGCCTATGAATGGATTTTGGGCTAAACTGTAGGTCCTTATTTTGTCGAAAATTACGTCAAAATCTATCTAAGTCTGGAGACATTGACATGAGACCTAAGTACTTTGCCCTCGTTTATCTTGCTGTCGGTTGTGCGTTGCTCTGCCAAGGCGGCTGCCAGGAGCAAGCCAGAATCGAGACCGAGCCGGAAGGACTCGAAGCACCGGAGAAGGTCGGCACTGCGGATTCCGGCGGCCCCCAGCCAAAGATCACGTTTGAGACATTGGGGCTCGATTTCGGCGAGGTTCCCCCCAACCAGTTGAAAAAGGGTCAAATCAAGTTCACGAACCGTGGAGAGGGAGTGTTAAAGATCTCGAAAGTAGCGCAATGCTGCAGTGTTGTCGCCACGTTGGCCGCCGAGAAGAAAGAGTATGCTCCGGGCGAAAGCGGGGCCGTGAACGTGGAGTGGAGATCCGGATCTCAGCCGATCAATTTTGCGCGCGAGTTGGTCGTCCACAGTAACGACAAGACAAACCCGGCAGCCAAATTGAAAATCCAGGCGAAGATTGTGCTGCGCATTACATGGGAGCCGAAGAGGTTGAGGCTTTTCCTCGACGAGGATAATGCCGGCAGTCAGAATCTTACTGTCAGCAGTCTGGACGATCGGGAGTTTTCAATTACGTCGTTCAAGTCGACCGGCGACTGCATAACCGCTGATTTCGATCCATCGGTCAAAGCGACGAAATTTGTTCTCGAGCCGAAAGTCGATACCGAGAAGCTGAACAAGAATCTTAAGGGACGTATCATGGTCGGCCTGACCCACCCGGACGGCAACGCTGCTGTTATCCTCTTTGACGTGCTGGCGAAATACTCGATCAGCCCGCCGTTGCTCATACTTTTCTACGCCGAGTCGGGCAAGCCGATGGTAAGGAAGATTTCGGTGCTGAACAATTATAAGAAGGATTTTGGTGTTGATTCGTTATCCTCAAAGAACGGCGTTGTCAGCGCTAAGATTCTGAATAAGAGGAAGATAACCAACGGCTATCAACTTGAAGTCGAGTTGACACCTCCGCCCCCGGAAGGCAAAATGAGGTTTGTCGATGAGTTCTACCTGACTCTTGAAGATGGCGAGAAGTTGCCGATCAAATGCAATGGGTACTACAAGAAAACCAAGCCCGTTTCTACGACGCAATAGAGATCGTTTGAACATTCTTGACAGAACCAACAAGAAGATCGTAGCCGCACTGATCGTCGTGGCCCTTACCGCAACGCTATCTTGTGGGCCCCGCGCTCCCAGAGAGGCCCCGACGCGCCGTCAGGGGCGCGTAGAGGCCGACATGCTCAACGTGTTTTTTACCGGCAGTTCGCTCGGGAGGTTGAAACCGTGCGGTTGTTCGGGTGGTCAGCTCGGCGGATTTGAAAGACGCCCGGCGGTGTTTAGCAGCGTGCCGGCCCAAAAGAGACTGCTAATCGACACAGGTTCTCTCGTAGAGGCCAACAGCGATCAGGACCTGATCAAGTTCGACATAATAGTCGAGGCGCTCGGCCTTCTCGATTACCACGCGGTCAATCTTACCGAGCAGGACTTCGAAACAGCCCAGAATCGTGGGCTGCTGGGTAGCCCCGCTGTCAGATTTATCAGTCCGCACCGAACCGGCGACGAGGTGGCCGCAGGATTTCAGAGGCGGTACCTGCTGGACACCGAATATGTCACAGTATCGGTGCTGACATTTGACGTCGATAGATCGCCCATCGAGCAGATCAAAGAAGGTTTTGTCCCTGCCGAGGAGGGCGACAAGACCATCAACATCCTGATCGCAAGCCGTTGCGACGAGGCCGTTGTTTCTTCGATCGCCCCGCTGGGGGTTGTCGACTGCGTCGTTTGTCCCTCCGAAGCCGAAGAGCCGATGATTATCGGCAGTCCGAGCAGACGACCGCTGGTTTTCTCGGTGGGCCGATACGGCAGATATATTTGCAGGCTGCAAATAGAGAAGGCCAGGGTTCGGGACAGATTCAAGTTCAAGTTCACGGCGATGCCGGTGAAGGGGGACTTGGAGCCAGACGCGGATTTGGTGGAATTATATAAAGGCTACCAGCAGATTGTTAGAGACAGGAATCTCCTGGCCAGACACCCGCGTTATGTGCTGGGCAACGGTTTGACATATGTCGGCTCACAGGCGTGCAAGGAGTGCCATGACTCCGAATACGAGAAGTGGCGCGAAACTGGCCATGCGCACGCCTACGCGACGCTGGAGGAGGCCGGCTCGCAGTTCGACCCCGAATGCGTCGTCTGCCACGTTGTCGGCATGGATTACGAGAGCGGATTCATCTCGGCCAAAGAGACCGGGCACGTGAAGAATGTAGGCTGTGAGAACTGCCACGGTCCCGGCTCAGAACACGTCAAAACCTCCGGCGAGGCCGATTTCACTGACACGAAATCGACCTGCATCGATTGCCACACACCCGAGCACAGCGGCGAATACGCGGGGGATGAGCGATCTTTTGAGCAGAAAATCATTCATTGGATGGAACCAAACGCCCTCGGCGATGTCAAATAGAAGGTATGCAAGTGCATCTGTGTAAGAAAACTCGATCGACTTACGTACTTTGTAGACTGACATGACTAAGACATTGCGAATCACAAGCGTAGTAGTAGCAGCAGCGATTTTGACGGGCGTTCTGATAAAATACTCCGTTTTTCCCACGGATTCCAGCGCTAGCACCAATCAGCACGTCGAGAAGGTTCTGGACTCCCCGGGCGTGATAGAACTCTTCAGGCAGACAAAGGGTACCCGTGCAGGAGCCGCGGGAAACCAGAGTTCACCGCTTGTGCAGCAGGCAATCGCCTATGCCAGCTATCTGTCGCCTTCACCGAAAGTCAAGAAAGCCCGGCCGGGGCTGCGCACGACTGCCAAACCGATAGCTACCGGACCCGTCACGCCCAAGTTCCAGGTCTTTGCCACCACCTATTTCGAGGGAAACCCCCAATTGTCTCAGGCTTTGATTGACGAGCCGGGCAAAGGACGACACTGGGTGAGGCAGTCCAGCATGGTGGGTCATTTGCTGATTGAGCAGGTAAAAGACGGCGTCGTTGTCGTCAAGAGCAGCGAAGAGACATTTGAACTTGAAGTCGAGAAGGCATCGAAAACGGGCCTTTCCAAAGGAAAGCCTCCGCTCTCCAGAGGGACCAGCGGACAAAGCAGTTACAGACGTACTTTGCCGGCTCCCGGCAAGACCGTGCATAGTCCCACGAAGACTTCTTCAAGCAGAACACCTTCTACAAGAACACCTTCTGCAAGAACAGCAAGCAGGGCCCCGCAGCCGAACAACAATGC
>CAZLTY010000161.1:0-11078 GCA_964562575.1 uncultured Pirellulales bacterium | reverse complement strand
GTACCCCGCTATCTGGAGGACATCCGACTCGATCGCTCCTTCAACCACAACATGAACCGTCTCTGCTTCACGCCAAACGCGTTGATGCTGAGGGAGATGGACCGCATCTTCTACAGCCAGTTCAGAGAGCATCGGACCTACCGCGCCATCGTAACCGAGTTGTCGGACGGACTGAAGTCGCTCGCTCAGATCGGGGACGCCATTGGCATGCCCTCCGGTGGAGGACTACGGCGATATCTTCGGGTGCTCGAGGATGCAGAAATCGTGTCGGCCCATATACCCGTAGAACGAGGCGCGAGGTCGAAAATCAGGAAGTACTCGCTCGCCGATGAGTACTTGCGATTTCACTTCAAGTACATCGAGCCGTCCAAAGATATCAATGTCGTAATGATCGCTCCCAAGGGGCCCGGACATCTGGTCCGCAGCGAGTTCGAGAAAGGCGGCGGCGTGCCCTGCCTTATCGCTGTCGAGCAGGACGCCACCGGCGATGCCAAGCAGATCGCGCTGGCCTGGGCCAACGGAATCGGCGGAGCCGGGGCGGGGATCATCGAGACGACATACAGGGAAGAGACCGAGACGGATCTTTTCGGCGAGCAGGTGGTTCTGTGCGGCGGTCTTACCGCGCTGATCAAGGCCGGTTTCGAGACGCTGGTCGAAGCCGGATATCAGCCTGAAATTGCCTATTTCGAGTGCATGCACGAGGTCAAGCTGATTGTAGACCTCATGTACCAAGGCGGAATAAACTACATGAGGTACAGCGTATCCAACACCGCCGAGTACGGCGATCTGAGCCGTGGGCCGAGGATCATTACCGAACAGACCAAGGCCGAGATGAAGAAGATCCTGGACGAGATCACGTCGGGCGAGTTCGCCACCGAATGGGTGGATGAGTACAAGTCGGGACACAAGAACTTCGACGCGCTGTACGAGAAAGACCACGACTGCCAATTGGAGACTGTTGGCAGAAAGCTGCGCAAGATGATGAAGTGGATTGATTCGAAAGAAGCATAGACTTTCGAATACGTAGGATGGGCAGGTTTCCTGCCCATGCAGTCCGGGTCGCATTATGTTTACAGCATGGGTAAACGAGTTGCCCATCCTACTTTCAAGGTGATTTTAGGGAAAATCCCATGCGGCAGACCAGGAGTGTGTCGGAGAATCCCGTCGTCGGCCCGAGAGCGAGCGGTTTTTCGACTGGCAAGGACGGCGAAGCAGGCGATATCGGTGTATATCGTCGATGCAGCCGGACGCAGTCCAGTCGGACAACAAGCCGCTCGAAGCCAGATCGGATTCTCCGACAGCCTCCTAGGCCGGGTCAATTTGTGTTTGCTGCTTGCCCAAGTTCTGCTGAGATTTCGAAAACATCGAATCGCCAATCGGCGGTTCTCTTGTGTGGTCTTGCCGTCCTGGGCCTGTGCGGTTTCACAGGGGGCTGCTTGGCCTGGCCTGCAGGAACCGGGGCCCAGCGCCCTTCCTTCGAGGAGATGCTTTCTGCACCCTACGACGGAGCGAAGCTTAAAAAAAGCCTCACTCTTGATGTGCTTGGCAAGATTCACAGGTCGCAGGGTGAGCTTGCGCCGTATTTTATGGGAGCCGAGCTGCTCAGTCAGAGCGACAACGTTGTTGCTTCTTCGGCCCAGAGCGAGGACGGTCGGCGAATATGGTTTAACATGGTTGCCTTCCACGAATTCAGGCTAAATGTGGTCCGCAAGTATTTCTTCGTGGTCGATGACAGGAGTGCGACCCTGCGGGGCAAGTCCAGGCGGGGGCTGAGGTTTGACTGCGCGATGGTATTGCCCAATGAGATGCTCGAGAAATCATACGCAGATGACAGCGCAAGGCAGATCGCCGTACTCAAGTACATCCTGGAGAATCTCCACAAGGACATAAATCAGCTTGGCGCCGGGGCAACGGGGCAGACTGACAAGAGGCTCAACGTCTGCGGGATGCTCATGAATCAGACGTTCGAGATGATTCTGCGCAGACTTGACAGCTCGCCCGCGATGGTGGCGGCCCTGAGCCAGGCAGACGGCCTCGAGTTCGATCACATCACGTTCGACAAGGGTAGGGTCCGGATGGTCGCCGGCGGCGATACCGCTGCGGTCAAAATCCTCTTCGGCGTTTTCGCGCCGCCCGAACAATAGCTGATTAGACGCCAGCGTCATAAGTATTTGTGAAGGCCGTTTTCCGCATCTTGAAGTCTGATTCCCAATACGGAAATCGACTTCTGACGCGGGAGTCTAATTATCATTAATCAACTGAAAAGAGTGGGTCTGTAAGCCGAGTCCTGTATCCCGCCGGTAACGGCGGGCGGCGGCCATTTATCTTGACCGACTGTTGCCAGTCGGCTCTCCCGATGAATCGGCAAGCGACCTACCCGTTGGCCGAGCCGATCCGCCGAAGGCGGACCGCTCACACTCGGGCCGAGTAGCCAACTGCTTGGTCTTGCAGGCGGTGGGGTTTACCCTGCCGGCATCGTCACCGACGCCGCGGTGCGCTCTTACCGCACCATTTCACCATTGCCTGTGTTCCGACTTCTCGGAACCATCGGCTGTGTATTTTCTGCGGCACTTTCCCGCGGGTCGCCCCGGGTGGCCGTTAGCCACCACCGTTGCCCTGTCCTGCTCGGACTTTCCTCCGGCCCGCACAAGGCGAACCGGCGACCGCCCGACCCACTCTTTTCAATTGACTATTGACTATTGTTCGGCCAGCGGAAAACCATTGTAGCGGATGGTCGCCCATTTTGCCAGAAGTCCATATTACAGTGCTCCCGATTGAAGCCTCTCCGCCTTTGCGATGATAAGTAGCTTTACAATAAAAGTTTATGATCTTGATAGCGGTAATCTACTGCCCTTCAAGTGTACTATTCTCAACTTGCTGTGCGAGGCAGGTCTCAGCTCATGTGGGTATTTTCTGAGATTTCGATATGTTCCTTGAAGTGCTCGTCGTCGGGGACGGGGAAATCTCTTCTGAAGTGGACGCCCCGGCTTTCCCGGCGATTCTGGGCCGATTGGGCCATAAGAAGGGAAACGGTGAGCATGTTTTGACATTCCCAGCCTTCGGGCGAATCGAAGACTTTGTCCATTACGTACCTTTGCCAAAACCGGATAATCTCTTGTGCTTCGGCAAGCGGTTGATTGGATCGGGTGATGCCGACGTTTCGCCACATCAGGGCTCGAAGCGAGTTTCTCACGTCATCGGTATCCAGACGCGTGCGGTCCGAATGCGGGATTTGGTATTCTATCAGCGGGTGCTTGAGATGAGCGGCGGTTGCCTTTGCGCCTTGGGAAACGGCCCGACCGGCCATCTTGCCGAACACCAATCCTTCGAGCAGCGAGTTGCTGCCGAGTCGGTTCGCGCCGTGCAGTCCGGTGGAAGCTACTTCGCCGCAGGCGTAGAGATTGTCGATGCTCGTCTTGCCCGAACTATCGGTCTTTACGCCGCCGATCATGTAATGCGCGCTCGGCCGCACCGGTATCAGGTCCTTGGTGATGTCAATGTCGAAGCTGTCGAGAAGCTCGTTAATGAAGGGGAATCTCTTTGCAAAGTACGCCTTGTCGAAGTGCCTGACATCGAGGTGGACGTTAGTTGACTCGGTCTTTCGCATTTGGGACAAAATCGCTCGGCTCACGACGTCGCGCGGCGCAAGCTCGGCGGCTTCGTGGTAGTCCTTCATGAACTGCCGGCCTTCGTTGTTCACCAGGATGGCCCCTTCGCCTCGAAGAGTCTCCGTGATCAGGGCCCTTGTCGCGCCGGCGATATAGAGCGTCGTCGGATGAAACTGTACGAATTCCAAATCCCTCAGCACCGCCCCGGCTCGGTACGCCATGGCAATGCCGTCGCCCGTCGCCACTTCGGGGTTCGTAGTTTCGCGATAGAGCCGACCGGCCCCTCCGGTTGCCAGGATCGTTCTCGCAGCCCAGATTATCTGCGACTCACCCCGGCTGTTGCGCCCTATGATTCCCATGCACTTGTTCTGGTTGCTCGTGAGCAAGTCGATAGCGAAGAAGTTGTCCAATATCCTGATTTTCGAGTTCTGCCTGACTTTCTCTATCAGTGCTTCGGCAATTATCCGCCCGGTTTCGTCGCCGTGAGCATGGGCTACGCGAGGATGGCTATGGCCGCCTTCGAGGGTTGTGGCGATCCGGCTGCCGAACAGATCGAACTCGGTATCCCAACCGAGCAGTTGGTCTATCAATTCCGGGCCCTGGCGAACGACCATCTCGACCACTTCTTCGTCACACATCTGGCAACCGGTCTTGAGCGTATCGGCTGTGTGTGCTTCGAATGAATCTGCTTCGTCGATGGCCGAGGCGATCCCGCCCTGGGCCTTGAATGTGTTACTGTCTTTCACGTTGCTTTTGCAGACAACGATGACGTTGCGATGCTCGGCTGTCTCGAGAGCGGCGCGAAGACCAGCGATTCCGGAGCCGATTACCAGACAATCGGTAAAAAGCTGCGATGAAGAGATAGAGTCAATATCGACAAGATAGCGTCTGAATTCCAATTTATCGCTCATGATGTTAGTCAGTTAAGTCTCGTTGTTAATCCTTGCGTTCCAGGACGATTTCGTCGGTGAATACTTTATCGCCGTCGGCGCATTTGAGGACGAATGCCTGAAGTTCCTTTGTCGATGCCGTCAGGATAAGTCTGTCCTCGACGACTACGTGTTCTATTGCGTCCGGGTCTTCCTCGATCAGTTCTTTCAATTGGGTCTCCAACATCAATCGCATCTTCAACCTTGGCCCCGCGGAGTCTATCTTCACAAACGTATGAGTGGGTATTAAGAACAAAGTGTTGTAGGGCCACTCTATCTCATTCGGATCTTCCGGATCCCACGGTAGCTCGCTGGGGTAGACGTCCAGAAAGAGCTTGTCCTGCAGCTTCAGCATATGGGCGACAAACGAACCTTTCATGCCATCCTCGCCGGTGAAAATCAACTTGTATGCATTCTCAGGCTTGTCAATAGACTTGAATTGCCAGGTAATTTCGGGCTCGTTCGGGTCGTCCATCCAGGTGCCGAGCAGCTTTCTGTCGAATACCACGTTCTCTTTCGTGTAAAGCGGGCGAAGCGACATGACGGGTACGCATCCACCCATGAGAGCCGCCAGCACGTAGAAAAGAAGCTTCTTGGTGTTCATTTTGCGGTCTCCTTTCAACATTGACCATTCTGCCCCTTGCCTTCGACTATTATTGCTATTTTCAGCCATCAACTGCGAATTGTCAATTGCAAAGCAAACCCAAAACCGATAGATTGCCCAGGTGAAGATTTCGAGCCTGAGATGAGAAGACATTCAGTGGGGATCGGTCGCTTTGGATATTGACACAACTGGTTGGATTGTGGTCGCCTTATGTGCGATGATAGTGGGAATTGCCAAGACCGGCGTACCTGGGCTTGGAATTCTGCCGGTGCCTCTTATGGCGTTGGTTTTTGACAAGTCCCCAGGGATACTGCTGGGAATTCTGATTCTGGCGGATCTGTTTGCCGTCGCTTACCACAGGCACAACGCCAATTGGAGCCACGTGATCCGGCTTCTCCCGGCTGCCCTTGCAGGCATCCTCGCAGGTTACTTCGGTTTGAGGCATGTTGACGACAAGCAACTCAGGCCAATTATTGGGATAATCGTGCTTGTGATGTTGGGCATAAACTACTGGCGAACGAGAGCTGAAGGCAGAGATGCTCCCATCCCGGCACAATGGTGGTTTGCGATCGGGCTTGGCTTCATGGCGGGAGTAACGACTATGATGGCCAATGCCGCCGGGCCCGTGATGGTCATCTATCTGCTGGCTATGCGGCTTCCCAAGATGGAATTTGTTGGAACCTCGGCGTGGTTCTTCTTTGTCGTCAACTGGCTCAAAGTGCCGCTGAGCAAGAAGCTGGGCTTGATGACAGTCGCATCTGTCAAACTCAATCTAATGATGCTTCCGTTCATCGCCGTCGGGGCAGCAGTTGGGATATTATTCCTCAGACGAATCCCCCAAAAGGCGTTTTCCACCATCGTACAGGTATTGACGATCGCCGCAGCGACCAAGCTTCTGTTTTGACTGGATTTTCCCGAGCCGATTGAGCAAAATAAGTTTGTAAAATGCCGGCCAAAAAGAGACTATGATAACCATGTGTGGGCGAGAAAGGAAAGACGGGTTTCACGCCAACCGCCAGCGGATGCTCGACTGGGATCTGGCCGGGCGTGATATAACCGATCCTCGTGTATTGGCTGCGATGGCTGAGGTTCCGCGGGAGGAATTTGTAGCGGACTCGTACCGGTCGCAGGCCTACTCTGACAATCCGCTACCCATCGGGATGGATCAGACGATTTCTCAGCCGTATATTGTCGCCCTGATGACTCAGGAACTGAGGGTCGATCGAGAATCCGAGGTCTTGGAGATCGGTACGGGCAGTGGATTTCAGACGGCAGTCCTGAGCAAGCTGGCAAAGAGAGTTTATACGATAGAGAGATTCAGCGAGCTGGCCGAGTCGGCACAGGCGGCCCTGGGCAGATTGGACGTCAGCAACGTCGAGTTCCATATTGGCGACGGCAGTTGCGGGTGGCCGGCGTCGAAACTGCCGCCGTCGGGATGTTTCGACAGGATTATGGTTACCGCGGCGGTGCCGAGCATTCCCAAGCCGTTAGTCCGCCAGCTCGTCGAGGCCGGTTTTATAGTCATCCCTGTGGGCGGCGGCCGATCGCAGCGACTTATGAGATGTGAAAAGAAGGCGGGCAAACTCGATGAGAAGAAAATCTGTGACGTTCGGTTTGTCAAGCTGCTCGGCAAACACGGTTTCGAGCAGTGACGCAAGGAGGTGGTGATGGCAGAGGTAAATGAGAGATCGCGACCAGGTTTCAACTTGTCGATGCCGATCCAGTATGTCAAAGGCGTCGGGCCGGCGAGGGCCAGGACCTTTGCCCAGTTGGGGGTCGAGACCGTAGGGGATCTGCTGGAGTATTTTCCGCGCGACTGGAACTTCCTGCCGGAGCCGACGAAGATAGGCCGGCTACAACTCAACGAAAAAGTCACCATCATCGGTATGATCGAGTCGACGGATTACCAGAGCTACCGCCGGCACCCGATGTTCGAAGCTCTGATCAGTGACGAGACGGGGGTCTGCCGGATTCTCTGGTTTCACGGCGGATTCCTTCGCGATCAGTTGGAGCCGGGCCAGATCATCATGGTCTCGGGCAAGGTGACGCAGTACAAGCATCAGGTGCAATTGACAAACCCGAAGTTTCTCGTAATCGAGGACGAACATGAGCAATCGCCCGAACATTTCAGCGGCGGAGTTTATCCAGCCTGCAAAGGGTTGAGCAGCGGACAGATCAAGAAGATAATCAGCCGTGTGCATGAGGCGGCCGAGAAGCTTGTGCCGGAATTCTACGATGAGCCATTTCTCAAACAGGCAAATTTTATCAGCCGAAAGGACGCGTTTGCCTGGATACATATGCCGCCTGACGAGAAGAAATTGGCCAAGGCAAAACGCAGACTAAAATATGACGAGCTGTTTCTGATGCAGTTGGGGTTGGCTCTTCGCCGGCACAAAGTTCAGCATTTCTCCGCGGCTGCTGAGTGTACGTGCACCGACGAAATCGACAGCAGAATAAGAAGGCGTTTTCCGTTCCTGCTCACGGAAGACCAGAACGATTGCATTGCTGAGATTTCCGCTGATATGGGCAGGCAACAACCGATGAATCGCCTGTTGCAGGGTGACGTCGGCTCAGGCAAGACGGTAGTTGCGCTGTACGCCGCCTTGCTGGCGGTCGCCAACAAGATGCAGGTGGCGATCATGGCGCCGACAGAGATTCTGGCCGGCCAGCATTCTCTGAGCATCGAAAGGTATCTGAAAAAAAGTAACGTTGAGAGGGTCCTGATAACGGGTGGCTTGGCGGGTAAAAAGAGAAGCGAAGTCCTGGACAAAATAAAGTCCGGTGTGATTGACATCGTGGTCGGAACCATCGCGCTGTTGCAGGCCGACATAGAATTTCAGAATCTTGGTCTGGTTGTAATTGACGAGCAGCACAAATTCGGAGTCCACCAGCGCGCACAGTTGCGCAAAGACGCCACGCCGCATTGCCTTGTTATGACCGCTACGCCCATCCCCCGAACGCTGGCGATGACCGCTTTCGGAGATTTGGACGTTTCTATCATCAGGCACTCACCACCGGGCAGAGGCGCCGTTGTCACGCGCTGGGTCGACCGCCGTCATCGACAGAAGGCATACGAGTTCATCCGCGAACGGCTCAAGGCTGGCAAGCAGGCATATTTTGTCTATCCCAGGATCACTGCCCTCGAGCAGGCCGGTGATGTCAAGGCTGCGAGAGATCAGTGGAAAGATCTTTCCGAGAAGATATTCCCGGAGTTCGCCGTTGAGCTGCTGCACGGGCAAATGCCTTCGGCAACCAAACAACAAATCGCCTCGGAGTTTCGAAAGGGCAAAATCGACGTGCTCGTATCGACTGTCGTTGTGGAAGTCGGTATCGACGTTCCGAACGCAACTATAATGGTCATAGAAGGCGCCGATAGATTCGGGCTGGCGCAGTTGCATCAGTTGCGAGGACGCGTCGGAAGGTCGCAGGCAAAATCATACTGTCTGCTGTTCGCCGAGACCGAGAATGAGACGGCCACCAGCAGGCTGGAGATAATGACCCGAAGCAATGACGGTTTTGAGATAGCCGAGCATGATCTAAGGCTGCGGGGGCCCGGGGAGATGTTCAGCACGCGGCAGCACGGACTGCCCGATCTGAAGATTGCAAATATCGTGGACGATTTCGATCTATTGGTCACCGCCAGAAGAAATGCGTTTGAGCTGGTCTCACAGGATCCGATGCTGATCAAGGCCGAGCACAAAAATATCCGCCGGGCGCTGCTGGCCAAGTTCGGCGATGCGCTCGGATTAGCCGACGTCGCGTGAAGAATTTTGCGGTTTTCGATTTGCGATTTTGGGTTTTGCCCTTAGAATCACCGGTCGAAGTCCGGCGATCGAAAAATGATTTATGCAAGTAAGCTGTAAAAACAAGCAATTGGAGAGGGTCCTGGTCGGTGCCAATGCCTTGATGGCGGTGCTGGTTGTGGCGTCTCTGGTTCTGCTCTTCGGTTTCCATGAGCCGCTGCTGCCGGCCTGGATTTTGTTCACTGTCCATGTCGTTTTACTTTGTGTCTTCATTGCCGAGAAAATAATCCGGCTGTTCAATGCCGTCTCGAAAGCCGAATTCTGGCGGTCAAACTGGTTCGAAGTCCCCCTTTTGCTCGGGCTTGCAGTAGCCGCATTCGGTTCATTCTACTGGTTTATCCCGGCCAGTGCCGAAACGGGGGTGATTCGCCATTTCGCAGTGGGCATCTATCTCGTTCTACAGGTCGTCGCAAAGCTCTGCAGGACCGGTGTGAATCTGGCGGCGTCGGGCAAGAATCCCACGCGAACTCTCGTCGCGAGTTTTCTTGTGCTGATAATATCCGGCGCCGGATTGCTGATGCTGCCCACAGCATCGGCTCAGGGAAAGAACAGCCTCAGTGTTGTCGATGCACTGTTTACCGCGACCAGCGCGACGTGCGTGACCGGCCTGATCGTTAAAGATACGGGCGAGGATTTCAGTTTGATCGGGCAGGCAACCATCCTGACGCTTATTCAGCTCGGCGGCCTGGGGATAGTAGTGTTCGGGGCGGTCTTCGCGCTGCTTCTGGGCCAGGCAAGCGTGCGCGAAGAGGTGGCGATGCAGGATCTGCTTAGCGCCCGGACGCTGAGCAGGATCGGCAACATGATTGCCTTCATCTTTGTCGGTACTATTATCCTCGAGACTGTCGGAGCCATCGGTCTGTTCGGCATGTGGTCGGGCGAAAAGCAGAGCACGTGGTTCTTCAGCGCCTTTCATTCGGTCAGCGCCTTTTGTAATGCGGGTTTTAGTCTGCGCAGCGACAGTTTCGTCGCGTACAACCGTAGCTGGCAGATCTACGCCGTTGTCTGTCCTTTGATAATTCTCGGCGGGCTCGGTTTCGGCGTGCTCTACGATCTGGTCAACGTCGTAACCGACCGGATCAAACGCTTCTTCAAAAAGTGGTTCAACAAGCAGTATAGGCTCTCGATGGAGGCGCCGAAAAGGATGCGGCTTCAGACCAAGATCGTTCTTAGCATGAGTGCGTCCCTCATAGTTCTGGGGATGCTGGCTATTCTTTTGTTCGAGCGCTATGCAAGGGCGGACGCCTCTGTCGCAAACACCGGCGTGCTCGATGCTTTGTTCCAGTCGATTACGGCCAGAACGGCAGGCTTCAACACGGTCGATATCTCGGCGATGTCACCTTCGAGCAGGTTCATTGTTATTCTGCTGATGTTCATCGGAGGTTCACCCGGCTCGACCGCGGGCGGGGTCAAAACCGTAACGCTGGCTGTTGTAATAATGACCGCTGTCACTGCCCTGCGAAGGCGTCAGGAAGTCGAAATGTTCCAGCGATCGGTCAAGATAGTCGTTGTCGGCAGGGCGATCACCGTTACCCTGCTTTTTGCTGGCGTTCTGCTCGCAGCAACGCTGGCGCTGAGCATCACCGAGAATTCCAACGGCTTTACAATGTCGGATATTGCCTTCGAGGCGGCCTCCGCTCTCGGGACCGTTGGCCTGACGACCGGAGTAACGCCTGATTTGACAACCGCCGGGAAACTGCTTATCATTGCCGCGATGCTGATAGGCAGGCTGGGGCCTCTGACTTTGTTGGCGGCGCTGACTTTTAACCTGAGGCCGGCGAAGTATAATTATCCGGGTGAGGCGATAATTGTCGGGTAATGAATGCAAAAATCAAATATCAAAATGCAAAATGGCGGAGAGTCGTTGCCGCAGAGTGGCAACTCCACAATTTTGACTTTTGAACTTTGATTCTTTAGGAGTCATCATGAAGCGGTTTGCAGTCATAGGATTAGGACGGTTCGGCAGGAAGCTGGCTATCGCTCTGGCAATGAGCGGGGCCGAGGTCATCGCGATTGACAAGAACCGGGAGGCAATAGAGGTACTTGCCGATCAAGTAAGTCACGCCGGGAGGCTCGACAGCACCGATGAAGAGGCGCTCAAGGCGCAGGGCGGCGATAAAGTCGATGTCGCCAT
>CAZLTY010000160.1:0-11158 GCA_964562575.1 uncultured Pirellulales bacterium | reverse complement strand
ATTAAAAGGAGGACAATCATGTGCACGAGACTGGTTTGTTTGATTTCTCTGGTGTTGATAGGGGGCTTGACTGTCGCTAATCCGGCCCAAGCTGAGCTTGTGGGCTGGTGGAAGTTGGATGAAACTTCGGGCACGATCGCCAGTGACTCAAGTGGCAACGGGCACCACGGCACCCTTGTGGGGAGCCCCCAGTGGCTCGCCGGGTACTTTGGCGGGGCCTTGGAGTTCGCCGGTGATCCCGATATGATAGCTGTGCCCTACAGTGCCCAGCTAAATCCCGAGAACCAATTCACTGTGATGCTTTGGGCCAATGTGGCGCCGGGCGGAACAGGATGGAGGGCGCCATTCAGCTCTCGCGTGCCCGGCTACAATCTCTATGCTCCGGCCGCCGGTACCGGCAGCGGCACCTGGGAATTCTGGGCAGGCCTAAACCCGGGTTGGGCCCAGGCGCGCCCCGGTCCCGCAATCCAGGAGGGCGAATGGATCCACATTGCTGGTGTCTACGACAATGGGAACATGAAGCTCTACGGCGACGGCCGACTCGTTGCTGAAATGACCGGCGCAATGGTCCCGAACAGAGAGGGTGAACTGCGAATCGGTGCCGGCGGCCCCGCCACCGGCCCCTTGCACCACTTCATGGGTAAGATTGATGATGTGCGTGTTTATGACGAGGCCCTGAGCGCCGAAGATATTCTGCTGGCCACGGAAGGAAGTGGAGAGAAATACCCGTACGCCCTGAATCCAGACCCGGCCAATGGTACTCTCCTTGAAGCGACGTGGGCCAACTTGACCTGGCGAGCGGGAGATTCTGCCGTTTCCCATGACGTGTATCTCAGCGATAGTTTTGACGACGTAAACGACGGTGTCGCCGAATCCTTCCAGGGCAACCAGACCGGCACAAATCTTGTAGTCGGCTTTCCCGGATTCCCCGTTCCCGGAGGGCTCGCTCCCGGGACGACCTACTATTGGCGAGTCGATGAGGTCAACGATGCCGATCCTAACAGCCCGTGGAGAGGGGGCATGTGGAGCTTCACGGTTCCGCCGAAGCAAGCCTATGATCCCGTCCTTGCTGACAGCGCAGTAAACGTGTCTCAGAACGTAATGCTGAGCTGGAAGGCCGGTTACGGCGCGAAGCTGCACAGCGTGTATTTCGGTGATAATCTCGATGAGGTGAGCAATGCCGAGGGGGCCCCATCGCAGGCGGAGACAACGTATACGCCGGATCCGCTTGAACTTCAGAAGACATACTACTGGCGCGTCGACGAGTTTGATGGCGCTGTTACGTACAAAGGCGACGTCTGGAGTTTCACGACGGTGCCCGATATCGCGGTCACGGACCCGAATCTTACGTTGTGGTGGCCCCTTGACGAAGGTAAGGGCGCGACCGCGGTGGACCGGTCCGGCCACGGACATCACGGCACGATCGTAGGTGACGCCCAGTGGACGGACGGCTATCAAGGCGCTGCTCTGAAACTCGGTGGCGACATTTATGTGGAAACAAACTCATATCAGGGTGTGACCGGTGCGGCGCCTCGAACTTGTTGTGCGTGGATCAAGACTACAACAGCGGGTACCCGCGACATTATGTCGTGGGGTCAGAATGCGGCCGGTCGGAAATGGAGAATGTACCTTCCGGGGGCGGGCGTCGTGCGCATAGAGGTCAATGGCGGCTACCATTTGGGCGTGACGAACCTTCGCGATGGGCGGTGGCATCACGTAGCCGTGACATTCGAAGACGACGGCTTGCCGGACGTGGTGGACACGCTTCTGTATGTGGATGGTCGACTGGATGCCACATCCTCTTCGGCGGAAGAACCGATCGATACGGCGCCCGGTCCGGTTCGAATCGGCGAATCTCCCTGGCACAACGCGCCCTTCATGGACGAGATCGACGATGCACGTATCTATGACAAGGTGCTGACCGCCGAAGAGATACAGCAATTGATGTTGGGCAACACCAAACTGGCCGGTAGTCCCGAGCCGGCACGCAATGCGACGGTGGACGTTCGCAAGACGGCATCGTTGAACTGGGATGCGGGCGATACGGCCACCTCGCATGATGTTTACTTTGGCACCGACCGTGACTCAGTTGCCAGCGCGACCCCGGAGTCGCCCGAGTTCCAGGCAAGTCAGACCGGAACCAGCTTGTCTCTGTCTGGCCTGATCGAGTTTGACGGCGGTGACTACTACTGGCGCGTTGACGAGGCCGAGGCCGACGGAACCCCGCACGCCGGAACAATCTGGAAGTTTACGGTGGCGGACTACCTGATCGTAGACCAGTTCGAGACGTACGATGTTGGCAGCAATGAGATATGGTGGTCGTGGAAGGATGGGCTTGGCTATCCCGCTCGCGACGACATACCGGCATATCCCGGCAACGGTACCGGCTCTTCTGTGGGCGATGAGACCAGCCCTACTTATATGGAAATGGAAATCGTCCATGGTGGTGCTCAATCGATGCCCGTTTGGTATAACAATAGCGGTCCGGGGTCGGCCAAATACTCCGAACTGGAGTTGACGCTACCCCCAGGAGAACGTGACTGGACTGCTGAAGGCATCGGTGAGTTGTCGTTGTGGTTCAGGGGTGAATTTGCCAACGCCCCTGAGCGGCTGTACATCGTTATAGCCGACACTGCCGTTGTCTACCATGATGATCTCAACGCATCACAGGCAGCCGCCTGGACCGAGTGGGTAATCCCGTTACAGGTTCTTGCCGATCAGGGAGTGAACCTCACCAATGTGGACAAGATTGCGATTGGCCTTGGCACTCGGGGCAATACGACGATTGCCGGCACCGCGGGCAAGATGTACTTCGACGACATTCGTCTGATTCGATAGCTCTGCTGAAGTAGCCGGGATCACGCGGATAGAACCAGGGATCAAGCTGGAAAGCTGTGTAGAGCACCTGTTAATGGGTGGAGATGCAGCAGGGGAACGGTAACTTTTCCTAGCACCGCTAAAACTGGTTGCCTCTTGCGCAACTTTGAAGCAAGTAGTCAAAATCATTGTTTCCGGGCTGCCGCTTTCTTACGCTTTTGTCTTCTCCAGAAAATCAGACCGGCGGGGATGATTCCCAAACCGGCAACACCAGCTTTGGCCTCCGTCGGAATGAAAGGAACAATGTCGCTAAGCCCAAACTCCGTGTAACCTTCCGGCATCTCGGTGTCAAAGATCTTCTCGTCAAGCTCGACATCGTACTTCTCGACGATATTGACCTCGTGCAATCTGACCTCGTTGAACAGGGTCAAAAGGCTCTTACCGAAGAAGAAGTCGCCTTCGACCCAGATTGGCAGTTGCTCTTCAACCCCGATCCAGACTTTGCCTTGTAAGGTCTGAATATCGAAAATGGGTTTAGGGAAGAGTTCTACGAAGAGATCCGGCTGTTGAAACTCAAATCCCTCGACCTCGACGCCGTCGATGTTGTCTCGCCCCAGTTCCTTGTGGTCGCCTGCTAAAAGCATATTGATGATGCCTTCCGGACTCAGATTTTCCATAAGTTTCATCTGTTCGTCAGTGGAGGCCATCGTTCCGTACTTCTTCCAGGGCGGCAAAACAAGAAGGGACTGTCGCTTTGGCCGATTGAAAGTGATTCGATAGATCAGTTTTCCGTCGACACGTCCCTCCTCAACCAGGCCATGTTGCTTCGAACTATATTTCACGAGGTCGAATTCGCATTTGAGTCCATTGATTTCAATTACCTCGCCGTCCTCACCCGGACGCATAAAGGTCTTTGTACCTCGTACTATCATTGTCTCAGCATCGGCGAGTCTCTGCTGGACATCTGCGAGGACAACGCCGCCAATCCTGGATGTCCCGAAGGGGCTCAGCAAAACAAGTGCCGTTGCAAGGGCGACTACCGCCGCCGCTGAATATCTTGTAATTCTACTTTCCATGATTAATCTCCAAGTATTCCTGTGTGGTTCAGTATCTTTGTACGAAAACGATGATTCGTGCGATTCGTTCAGTATATACTTTTGCTTCCACTTTCGTCTGTCAAATCGGACTTTGCCGAAGTCCGTTGCCTGCGCCATCTTCTCTTCGAGCCACTCTTCATCTTTTCTGTTTGTCATAGCTCTACCTCCACTTCAGGCCCGGCGGCGCAATTGCCTGGCAATAGTCTTCCTGGCTCTTCTGAGTCTGCCATTGACAGCTTCCTGCGAAATTCCGAGCACATCTGCAATCTGCTGATAACTCATTTGACTGTTGTACCGCAGAAACACTATTTCTCTCATCTTGACGGGCAATTCGGCGATAATGCTCCTGACGATTTCAACGTCTTCGCATCCGGCGCTCTCATTTTTTGAAAGCGGCCCACAACCTGCAATCGCAAGCGCCTTGTCCCTAGCCCTTGCCTTTGCCATATCACTGGCGATGTTGCGACAAATCCCGGCCACCCACCTGCTGAAGTGACTTTCCTTATTCAGCTTCGAAATATTGCGAAAGGCAACGAAAAACGCTTCCTGAGCGGCATCTTCAGCCAGGTCGCGATCGCAGAGACGGCAGTACGCTATCGCAACCAGGCTACAGTAGTGTCGCTCACACAATCTGCCGAAACTATCGGCATCACCATTCAAAGCGGCCCGGACCAAAGTTGTTTCAGTATTGTGTTTCACGTTTCTACTATATACGTCCGCATCAAGTGGCATAATCGGGCGCCAAAAAAACCTGCCTTCCGACTTTTCTCTTTCTTTCTTGCCTTCTCCGGCAATTGCGAGCATGATACACGTGATCCAAGAAGGAGCCAAAATGAAAACGGGGAAGAAGAAACCGCACAAGCTTCGAAAGAAGATTCTAGCCGCGCTGCTGTTTCTGTTCGTGATGGGATTGATCACTCTGTCAGTCTTGCTGTACGGTCCCGTAACCGCCATGGCCTCTCTGGAGAAAGTAGACGACTTTCCACTCTACGTCATGAGGTACAACGGTGAGTACTTCTTCGATTTCTTCGCTAAGCGGGGTGTCGAGTGGGGCCCTTATCAGAAAGTCTACGACAGGCTGAACCCGGCTGCGTGTACGAGTTTTGCTGCTCTGGCTCCGCAGGCGGACGCTGTTTTCGGCAGGAATTTCGATTGGAAGCACCGGTCATCCCTACTGCTGTTCACCGAGCCTCCGAATGGATACGCCTCGGTCTCGATGGTGGACCTGTTCTATCTCGGGCTCGAAGGGCTGCAGGAAATCCCCTGGGCCAGACGCATCAATCTGCTCGGCGCGCCCTATGCGACCATTGACGGTATGAACGAGCACGGTGTTGCGATCGCGCAAAACGCCGTGCCGCCCAGGAATACGCCTAAAGACCCCAACAGACCCACGCTGCTCAACAGCCAGATAGCCCGCCTTGTGCTCGATCATGCCAAGGACGTGGACGAGGCCCTGGATTTGATCCGGGAGTACAACATTGACTTTGCCGACACGGCCGTGCACTTTCACGTCGCCGACGCATCCGGCAAATCTGCCATCGTCGAGTACGTCAATGGCGGGATTTCCGTCATCCGCGACGGCAAACCCTGGCAGGTCTCGACAAACTTCCTGTTCTCCGAAGCCATCAAGCCCGAGTGCTGGAGATACAACAACGCAGCCAAGTCACTCGGTAATTCCCAGGGCCGCAGATCTGCCGACGAGGCGATGTCTCTACTGCAGAACACATCTCTGGATATCACCATGTGGTCGGTCGTATACAATCTGACTACGGGACAAATCAGTCTGGCTATGGGTAAGGACTACGACGAGGTCCATACCTTCAAGCTCAAGATGAAGAACCAGCATCAGTAGAGCCGTCACTTTCAGTCGGCAGCTTGTGCGCCGCACGAGAAGGACACTCTTACCTTCCGCAGTGGCATTGCTGCCGACGACGGAGCCGCAATTCTGACATTATTACGAGTTCATTGGATCCGGTCGCCTGTTACCTGGACGTCGTCTATGTTCCAGCCGGCGTAAGTTATTGATTCGTCCGTCGGACCGATTCCCCAGCGGAAGTAGACTGTGGGTTGGCCGTCCGCGACCGATGACGGAACGGCATATTCCATCAATTGCCAGGTGTCGTCCGAGACGTGAGACCGGCCCGTCGTCCATATACCCACCCAGTTGACGCTGTCATTCGATACCTGAACGTTGGCATAGTCATAAGGCGCTTCGACACCGAGCCATCGCCAGAAGCTCAGCCGGATGTTCCGGTATCCGTCACAATTGATAGCTCCAGTTGTTGCGAATCGCGTCTCGGCTATGTTATCGGCATAGTCGCCTTCGAGTTCGTATCCGAGGACCTTCTCACCCGTATGGCCGGAATTTGGGTCGCTGTTCCATGAACCCTGCCCGGTGGGATCGCCCCACGCCCAGCCGTCGTCGAGTTGCCAGTTCGGGTCTGTGTCCATAATGGCCCAGTAGATTGCGTCCGGCACCACGGCAATCGATGCGCCCCGGCTGTGTTGTCTGATCCCGTCTGTCACCAGGAAAGAGAACGTATAAGCATGGAAAGCCTGGTCGGCCGCCGGTTTCCAGAGAACCGTTTGCGCATTCGGGTCAAAATAGGCCCCTTCGGGCAAATTGCCGACGGCAAGCTGAACGGGCAGACCCGCGGGATTCGAGGTTGTTAACTGCAACTCGATCCTCTGGCCCGGTTCGATTTGGGCCGGTGCCGGTATGGGATCCAACTTAGGCGCTGGTAAGGTCCATCCCGAGTTTTGGGGATCACGCCTCGACATACCCCAATCGAGCAGTTTCGGATCGTGCGTGCCCGGCAGATCGATGACGTGGAATCTATAGTCAAAGCCGTTGACCATCATCTCGATGTCACCGTCCTGGTCGAGGTCCTCAAACGCGGGGGAGGTGCCAAAGTCAGTAGACAGAGCCAACATTGGAAATCCCGGCGTGATCGAGCCATCGTGCTCCCAGGCCATGATCGGCGCGCCGGCCGAGGCAACCACCAGTTCCTTCTGTCCGTCACCGTCAATATCGCTGATCAAAGGAGGGCTGTACAACGGATCGCCCATGATCGTCTTGGGAAATCCGGCATCGGACAACTCGGCGCCCTGATGGTCGAAGGCATGTACGAGACTGAATGCAAATCCGTCGGCTTCGATGTAGCTGTTGACGTAGACTTCACTGAAGCCGTCGCCGTCGATGTCGCCGACACTCAGTGCACCGTCCCCGTCGAACGGGTCAGGGTCACGAACCTTCGTAGTCCAGAGCGTGCCGCCGTCAATATGGACCGCCTCTACGCTGTCTTCGGTGCAGAACACTAATTCAAGCTCCCCGTCGGCGTCCAGGTCGGCGATGGCCGTTCCCTTCTTGCTTCCCCCTCGCCATTTCTTGATCTGCTGGCCCTGGTGATCGAGAATGAACGTGTAGAGACGAGTGATGCCGGGGCCGTACCCGCACAGGGCAATCTCCACGTTACCGTCACCGTCAAAATCTGCAACGCTCATGGGGCCATGCGAGGTGTATCGCCGCTCCCACAGAAACGTCCCATCGTGCTGGATGGCATACAAACCATCTGTGTCTCTGGATTCTTCATCAAGGGCGACTATGATTTCGCTGTCGCCGTCGCCGTCCAGGTCTGCAAGGACGGGGCTGGCAACAATGTAGCCATACCATTCGCCGACGAGAACGGGCCAATCGCCATCCAAAAGTTCACCGGTCTGGATGTCCAATGCATAAACCATGGCACTATAGCTGTCGACTGCAATGATCTCATAGTCGCGGTCACCGTCGATATCTCCCACAGCCAGAGCTGACGCAAAACCTGAACTCCAAAGAGAGGACTCCAGAGTTTTCGGCCATCCGGCAAGTGATGTTCCGTCTTCTTTCCATATCTCGATTCTCCCTTCGAGCTGTATATCGCCCTCTACCAACGATGACTGGATGATCTCATTCTGACCATCTCCATCGACGTCCATGCACATTGGGCTACCATAGAAGTAGTAGTCCTGTGGATACTCAATAACCTTGGGTTTGGGCCAGTTCGCTTGAGCCGATGCCAGTCGGACGCCGAACAGCTTGCGGTCTGTGTGCGTCCGTCCGTCTGTGGTGACGCTGAGACGCAGCTCGTACACACTCGTGCCGGGATTGGCAAATGAAAGTCGGACAATGCAGTTGGGATCAACAGGGGTACTGTCTTCAGCAACCAGCATCCAGTCGTTCTCACCATACCGCCTGCGCTCAAGCCGGTAGGAATGGCCGTGAACAAACAACGTCAGCGGAATGCTATCGACGTCGGGCGCGAAAGTTTGCGCCGGCAGCGGCTCAACGATTTCTCCCAGGGGATGGCTTTGGTCGGCTTCCAGCAGGGCCCGGTAGGCATTCACGCGTCCGGTGCCGATGTAGCCCTGATTGGGATCGATATCCCCATAGTAGACCGGGTCGGTGGTGTTTTCCAGGATGGCCCTGACCTCCACATGTGTCAAGCTCGGCCGGTGTGCAAGCACCAGGGCCCCGACTGCCGCCACATACGGGGCGGAAAACGACGTTCCGGCCGTAGCGATATATTCGCCATCGAGGTTGGTTGTGACAATGTCGGTGCCGGGAGCGGCGATGTCGACCCAAGGCCCGAAACTGCTGTGGCCTGTCTTGATGTCTTCGCCATTAGTGGACGAGACTGCCATGACGTTGTAGTATGCCGCCGGGTAGAGCGGCTCGGATGTGTCGTCGTTTCCTGCGCTGGCTACAAGCAGAATGCCCTGGGCAAAGGCATTGTCAATCGCCGTCTCGAGGATCGGGTCATCACCGGGGCCTATGTCATCGCCGCCGAAACTCATATTTGCCACGTGCGCGCCATTGGCTGCAGCATAATCCAGGGCCTGTGCGATCTCAGCCGACGTAAGATCAAGACTCAAACGCAGAGCCATAACGCTGCCTTGCCAGTTGACACCACATACTCCTTCATTATTATTGCCAACTGCAGCAATAACGCCGGCAACCTGTGTCTCGTGATCGTCAACATACGACCACCACACGTCATCCAGGGGATTGACCGTGTTGTTGTTATTGCCGAAGTTCCAGCCGTTGACATCGTCAACGTATCCATTTTCGTCGTCATCCAGGTTGTTGTCGGGAATCTCGTCCTCGTTCACCCAGATATTCTCTTTCAGGTCAGGGTGATTGACATCAATACCCGTACCCAAGACGGCGACCACGATGTCGCGACTGCCGGTTGAGATGTCCCAGGCCTCGGACATTTGAATCAACTGATGCGCGTACTGATCGGGAAACTCCGGGTCGTTAGGCTCGGCGCAGCGCTCATAGATGTAGTTGGGCTGGGCAAACTCGATGTCAGGATCGCTGCGCAGCTCGGCGCAAACGCTCGACACATTTCGATCAGTTCTGAGCAGATAGAATCGCAACAACTCAGGGTTCGTCGACCGTCCGGCGGGAGCCCGCTCGAGACTCGAGACTTGATGCTCGATTCTGTCCCGGCGCGCCGGGAGACGAGCATCGAGCATCGAGTATCTAGCATGAGCACCTTTGAAGACAGGACCTTTGTCGGAAAGTCCATACGCCGCCTGCAGGCGAAGCAGGGCGGTTTTGTCTCCCGCGGCGCCCGGCAGCGAGAGAAGGTTGCTGGCGCCGGCCTGTTCGTCCTTGAGCTTTACGATGACCTCGCCCGGGACGTATGACAGCTTGCGCTCGGGCAGCGGCCGCGAATTCCGCCCGCCCGGCTCACCGACGTCCTTTTCCCGGGACGATTGTCCCGCCCTCAGAATGAAGGGACAAAGGCACAAGGTGGCAAAGGCACAAAGGCACAAAGTAACGGCGAAGGACGCTGGACGACGGACAATGGACGTCTCGTCCTTCGTCTCTCGTCTCTCGTCCCTCGTCCTTCGTCTGGTGTCTGATCTGTCTGTGTCATTGACGCTCATTCATTCGCTCCTTTCATGTGCAGTTCTCGCACGATGTCCTCCACGCGATACAGGAAACATCTGTGGGTCGCCGAGTGAATTTCCTCGCTCCTCAGATGCCGGCCTGCACATACGTGAACTGTTACAACCATACTATTATTATGATAGTGCAAAGTCAAGCCGAAAACGCATTCCTGAGCCGTCATGAGGCCCTTTTGTCTTTGATCTTGTGCAGGGGCTTGCAGCCTCTAAGAATCGTCTTTCTCTGTAACACTTCTATAACTTCTGCGTTCTGTATTGTAGAATTCGTTGGAAGAAATAGTTGCAGGAGAAATTTATGCCGGAAAGTGCCGAAATGACCGTTGCCAGCGACGAGGACATCATCACAGCGACGCTGCGGGGCGATATTGCATCTTTCGGCACGATCGTGGAGCGGCATTGGAACATGGTTGTCGCGCTGGCGTTGAGCCGGATTGCCGACCCTGTGGAAGCCGAGGACATCGCCCAGGAGAGCTTCTTGAAGGCATATTCCCAACTTCACAGCCTGCGGCATCCGTCTCGATTCGCCGGCTGGCTGAGTAAGATCGCTCTGCAGCAATGCTCGAACACGATCCGGCGAAGCGTTCGATGCAAGACAGCCCTGGGTTGCAGGGCGACATCTCTCGACGATCTCGGCGAGCAGCTCGCTGAGATGCCTAATCCCGGATTGACTCAAAGCCAGATTCACTTCGTCAGGCAGACGGTGGGGCGACTGCCCGAGAAGTTCCGGGCTTTGGTGGTCATGAGATTCGTGGCGGGACTTTCGGCCGTGCAGATCGCCGAGCAACTGGGCAAACGCCCCGGCGCGATCAGAGTCAGGCTGCACCGCGCCTACAAAATACTGCGAAGGGACCTTGAGCCACTATCAGGGGAGGTCGAATTACCATGAACTGTGAGAAATACAAAAGTATTGTCGAAGAATACCTCGACGGGACAATCAGCGCCGAGAAGCTCGCCGAATTTGAGAATCACGCCAAGACGTGCGAATCCTGCTGGAATCAATTCAAGAGCAGTGTCCTGATGCAGGATGTAATCAAGGACGCTCTCTTGCCGCGCACGCCTGCCAAGCAGGCCGGGGCGTCGGTGGTTGCCAAACTCTCCGCCGAGCCGGGCCGGCCGATCAGATCGGTCGACAATGGCGCGGTTTTGTTGTTGGGCAGACAAGCCGCGGTGGCGGCAAGCATAGTGATGGCGATCGGCCTGTTTCTGGGTTTTGTTCTGGGCAGAGCCGGGACAGGTACCCCTGCGGCCCCGGCGCCGAAGAATCAGGTATCTGCCCCTGCGATGAACAA
>CAZLTY010000159.1:0-11175 GCA_964562575.1 uncultured Pirellulales bacterium | reverse complement strand
CCAGGGGCAAAATAAGCGATTCGAATGCAGACTCATTTTGTTAGGTGCTCTTAGTCGTTCCGGACTACAGGCGCGGTGTTCTCTGCGCTCGTGATGCCGGGCGGCAGTTCCATTATTTTGATGTTACGGAAATGTATCTCGGCGCCTTCGGACTCCAGGCAGATGTAGCCCTTCTTTACCGATGCCTTGCTGACGCCGTTGACAAACTTGCCGTTCACCGACAGCTTGACGACACCGTCAACGGCTACAACGACATAGGTATTCCACTGACCTTTGCCCTTGCAGCGGTTTTCGACGGACTTGCTCCGGCTGCCCCGCGGGTTGTCCGGAACAGTCTTCAGGCTGCCGGCACCAAAGAGTTCACCGTGCACATAGGCGATCGGCGGCAGCGTACCATCTTTTCGCTTGTGTTGATTGACCCAATCGAGTTCCAGCATCTGCACTTCCATCCCGTTGGGCAGCCGCTTGCCTGCGGGGACGGTTCCCTCACTCCAGATAAACGTGCCGGAATTGCCGCCGGCCTCCATGTGCCTCCATTCAATGTGCATGATAAAATTCTCGTACTGCCTGGCCGTGCGCATCACCCCGATCGGGAGTCCGGTGCAGACCAGCAGACCGTCCCGCACGGACCACGTATCCTTGGCCGTGTTGACGTTGACCCATCCGGAGAGATCCTTGCCATTGAAGAGGTCACGGAACTTCGGGATTTCCGCAGCTCGCACGCAACAATTACCACAAAGCAACAGGGTTGCAGCAAACATCAGTGATTTCGCTTGATTTCTCATAATCTCTTCTCCATATGTCTTTCCACCGGTTTGACGGTACCACTGCGATATCGCATGTCGTCAGGTTATCACATCCGCAAAGGGACTGCAAGTGTTTGACGCACGTTTCGGCTTGTTCTTTTGTTGTTGTATCGCCGAAGGTCTGCTCGTAGAATCTTGAGGTACAGATGAGTAATTTGGGCACGAACATACGAAGGAGATCTTGAATGATGAAAGGACATTGGAGCCGCCGAGAGTTCTTGAAAACCGTCGCCGGAGGGCTGTTGGGTCACTCTACCCTCGCCGAGCTGGCCGCCAGGGCCGGGAGGCCGAATTCGCCCAATCTGGTCTTTGTTTTTCCCGACCAGATGCGCGCACATGCCATGGGATTTATGAACGAAGACCCTGTGATCACTCCGACTCTCGACCGATTCGCCACCGAGAGCCTCGTACTGACCAGTGCGGTCAGCAATTATCCCGTTTGCAGCCCTTATCGCGCAATGCTCATGACGGGCAGGTGGCCCCACTCGAACGGCGTTCTGAGCAACTGCAACAGCCGCAGCGCCCCTCACGGATATGAACTGAGAGAATCGGATCGATGTTGGTCGGACGTTCTAAAGAATCGCGGCTACAGTCTCGGCTACATTGGAAAATGGCATCTTGACGCTCCGTACAGACCGTACGTCAAATGTGAGAACAACAGCGACAAATTCGCCTGGAACGAATGGTGCTCTCCGAACCGCCGGCATGGGTTTGACTTCTGGTATGCATACGGAACCTACGATTATCACCTCACGCCGATGTACTGGGCGACAGACTCTGAGCGTGATAAGCCGAGGAGGATCAAGCAATGGGGGCCGGAACATGAAGCGGACCTGGCAATCAAGTATATTTCCAACGCGGGCGCCAGGTACAGGGAAGCGGGCAAACCTTTTGCGCTGGTCGTATCGATGAATCCTCCCCACACGCCTTATCAACTTGTCCCGAAGAAATATCTGGATGCCTATGCGGGCAAAACAACCAAAGAGCTGATCAACAGAGCGAACGTAAATCTCAAAGGGGACACCGCTGGCGGCAAGCTGGCCCGACGGCACATGAAGAACTACCTGGCAATGGTCACCGGCGTGGACGATCAGTTCGGCCGCATTCTAAAGGCGATTGAGGACGAGGGATTGAAGAACGACACGATTGTCGTGTTTACCTCCGACCACGGAAACTGCCTGGGCTCTCACGAACAACCTACCAAGAACGTGCACTATGAAGAATCTATGCGCGTGCCGTTTCTCATACGATGGCCCGGCAAGATCAGGGCCCGGCATGACAATCTGCTGCTGTCGACGCCCGACATCTGCCCGACGCTGCTCGATTTAATGGGTCTTGCTGGTGACATTCCACGAGAGACTGAAGGGACCAGCCATGCATCGTTGTTTCTGACGGGCAAGGGCAAGCGGCCCACGTCTCAACTCTATATGTGGGTGCCCGTCGGCGAACCCGGATGGGGACGCCGCGGGGTCCGTACACACCGCTATACGTTGATGGTCAATAAGACGCTCGACAAACCCCTCGAGCACGTCCTGCACGACAACATAAGTGATCCGTACCAGTTGAGGAACGTCGCCGATTCCAGGCCCGAGGTGGTTGAAGAACTAACCGCAGAACTCCGGGCATGGCTCGCCAAGAACAACGATCCCTGGTTAGAATCCTGATCCGACTGTCTCGCGAGCGACGGCCTGCCGCCCCTTGCCGATGCAGATTACCTCACCGTCAACCAACGTTAGAATCACGCGGCCCGTACGATCTACAGCCATTCCCCACGGCACCGGGGCACAGGGCAGTGTCTGACTCCAGAGCCGCCGCCCGCTGCTAAGCTCAACTGCGGCGACCCGGGTTGAGTCGGCGATCACTGCTGCGTTCTTCGCCACCGCCAGGGCGAGGCTGCCCTCGCAGCTATGTTGCCATAACGGTCTCTCGGAGACCTTGAACTGGCCCCACGCCTGCGTGATATGCTTCGGGATCTTCTCATCCGTCACGCATCTGCTCAGAACGTCTTTGTCGAGTGGCTCGTAGCAGGCCAATCTGTTGTTGTCTACCCAGACGACGTCTCGCTGCCCAGCGGACGCATGCAGCAGCTTCTTTGTCACCGTGTGGTCGTACACTGGGATTTCCGGATGCGTGTAGAGGGGGCTGCCGCACGCGATCACGCGGTTGCCCACCAGGAAAAGCTCCCAGCCGCGCGGGCTGGTCGACTCATTCCTCGCCAGGGGCGCCGGGTCATTGAGGCACTGACCGTCTCGGATATCGTACACACCGGGAGAAACGGCGTTGCCCCCGGCAAGATAAAGCTTGTCATCGCAGAATAAGAGATGTCCTTGTGCACTGACACCACTATTAGCCTGAGGATCCAGATGCCCGGACGTGTCGTTACACCATTTGACTTCTCCGGTAGCCGGATCCAGAGCATACACATAGGTTCCGTCGTAGTTCACAAGACCAGCGGCTACATAAGCGGTGTCATCTTCTACCAGAACACCGCTTGCCGCCGGCCAGGTCGATAGTAGCTTGCCATAAACCGGAATCTTCCGCTCGGTCGGAGCGGCCCGGAAGCGCCAGAGGAGCCTACCTGTGGTGACTTCAAAGGCATAGACCCAGCCGTCAGCGGAACCGACAAGCGCTCGGCCTCTCCAGATGGTCGGCGGAATACGGATTTCGCCTCCAGTGTAGGCCTTCCATTGCTCGCGCCCGGAATCGCTGTCCAGCGCTTTGACAACGCCGTCCGAGCCGGCGAGCAAAATGAGATCGCCAACCGCCACCGGAGCTGTGGGCCTAGCCGCTGCCTGAGTGTGTGACTTAGCACGCCAAAGTACGCTGCTTGTCGCCGGGACGACTGCCCCGGTCGCAGTGGTTCGCTGGTTGTTCGCCCTGAAAGTGGGCCAGTCGGCATCGGATGCGGCGAGCGTTGCGACCGGTTTGGTTTTGCCTCGCCTCTTTTCAAGTCGCTCGGCCCCATCAATGTTCGGCGCAAAGTCGAAGTCGCCAGCCGGACCGACACAGGTGAAGCCGTTGAGCGTAAGCTGGCAGTCGCATACAAAGGGCCACCAGTAAAGCAGGCCGTTGGCCACTGTCACCCCGTCATGACAGTCAGGACGCATGGGAGAAATCCACCGCGGACTGGAACTGGCCAGATCGAAACGGACCGAGCCACCCATCGCACGGAACAGGAGGCTGTCCAACGTGCTCGTCGGGCGAGTACATGCCCGGCGACCTGTCGTCGGAAACTCCGCCAGGACCTCTCCTGTCAGCGGGTCGAACTTCTTGCTGAGGTTGTTCGCCCACGGACCGCTGATGGCGTACAAGCCGTCGGGATGAATGACCATTTGGAAGTTGTCGTAGGGGTGCTCCCAGAGTATCCGACCGTCTTTGGCCGAGACGGCCAGAAGTTTTCCAATCTGCGGGCCGGCGAAGTATAGCGCTTTGTCGCTGCACTTTAGATATACGGTAGTGCGCCAGTTTGTCTGCCAGCTTTGACGCGGGAGGTACTCGCCGAGCGTCTTGAACAGCTCGGGGGCGTTGTCCCTGCTCTTGCGCCACAGGGCTTTTCCAGTCTTCGCATCAAGGCAGGTCAGGTACGTCCCGAACCGGAAGACAAATATCCGCCCGTCCTTCATGCAAACGGCACGGCCGTCCATCGGCTCGTCTTCATGATGGCGCCACAAAACCTTCTTGGTCTTCGGATCAATCGCCAGCAGGTTACGTCCGAATCCCCAGGGCTGTTCGGACTGATTGTAGCCCTTGGATATACCCGTCCAGGGCCAGCCGTGAGCCTGGCGTTTCCAGCGCATCGTTTCGTCCACCTGCTCAGCCTTGCCAAGCACGGCGTAAAGCGTTCCGTCCTCGAGCGCCATCCACTTCCAGAAAGTCCCGCCCGCCACATCCACCGGCGGAACGATCTCGCCTTTGCTCCGGCCCGTGGCGGTATCGATAAGTTTGCAGGACTTCTCGTCACCCAGATAGAGCATATCCGGCGTAGCGATCATCGTGTTGCGGTGGACCATGAGGCCGTCCGGCAGCGGTTGTTTCCAGAGCATCGTGCCGTTAAAACCGTTGAACGCCGCCAGTGTGTTTAGCAAGGGCTCTTCTCGCTCGTGCCAGGCAATGTGACCAAACGCCTTAAACACCCGGCCGGCCGAGGTGACAGCCAACTGCGGCGCAGGACCGTAGCGAGGATCGGCAAGGAACTGCGTCATGTACGGCGCACGAATCAGGCGATCGGCCGAAAGCGGGTTGTTGTCCGGACCGTGATAGGGATGGCTCCAGTCGTCGGCGCCTTCGGGAAAAGACTTGGTCAAGACCTTGTCACCCAGCAAAGCCTTGCCTCCGGGCCGGAGGACTCGCAACGCCTCCTTTCGCGTGACCGTGGCTTTACTGTTCACCACAACAAGCGCGTCGGCAATGTTGTCGGCCAGGTGCAATTTTGCCGGCGATCCTCTACCCAGGAATATGCGCGTTCCAAAGAGACTCGCTTCGTCCGCCGCTCGGCATGCATCAGCGACCTCTCGCCCCCGCGCCAGTTGTACATAGAAAATCAACTCGCTTCTACCCGCAAGGGCGATGGCCAGGTCACAATCGGCGTCACCAACAAGCATACAGATCCCTCGCGTGACACCGATCTTCTTCAGGACCGATTCGGCCCGCTCGTTCGCTTGCGCCTGTGAGAGACAAAGCATGGCCAGAACAATGATGAGAAGCCGTCTTTTCATTTTTCTCCCTTTCTACATGGTTACCCTATGAATTTGGAAGTAAGCCTGCCCGGACAGCCGCGCCGGACAATCACAGTATACCAGAGCACGTTTCGCGTTGCACTACTTTAACCCGCATTTCCCAGGTAAGGAATGCCCAAGAGAAGCTATCCTTGGAGCTTCGCGTCATCGTAACAGCCCTGTTCATCCTGCCATCCCATCTGGGGTTGGCACATCTCATGCCAATCGTTCCTTGGTATAGATAACCGATTACCGTTTACTTTCTGTAGCCACAGATTTATGCTCCAGCAGGTGATCGCCGGTTTTTAACAGTGGCTTCGCCGATAGTTGGTTGTCTATGTCTGAACCGAGCAGGCCCCTCCACATCAGCTTCTTGGTTTAGAAGGATTGGCCCTGCGAAGTCCTCAGCTTGAAATGGTTTGACTTTCATCAAGAAATCCTCAACATTGCCCTTACTTTGTGTTTTCTGATGTGAGGTAATTTCGAAGTGTTTGATCGTAAGATCTTAAATAATCTAAGGATATGGAAAGAAACTCCGAAACAGAAGCCATTGATCCTTCGAGGAGCGCGCCAAGTAGGTAAAACCTCAGCCGTACGAATCTTTGGGCAGGAGTTTGACAACTTCATAGAACTCAACTTGGAACAGCCTGCCCACAGACAGATCTTTCAACGGGAACTACCCCTGAAGGATCTTTGGCAGGCGATTCTTCTTGTTGACAACACTACCCTAAACAGAGGTGACACTCTGTTGTTTATTGATGAGATCCAGAATGCCCCGGAGGCCATTGCCTATCTCAGGTATTTTCATGAACAATTGCCCCACCTGCATGTCATCAGTGCCGGCTCACTCCTGGAGATGAGGATTGGGGCCAAACAGATCAGCTTTCCTGTAGGCCGGGTTGAATTCTTATACATGTATCCCCTTTCCTTTATCGAATACCTTAACGCAGCAGGCATCACGCAGTCAGTTGATCTCATACAACAGGTCCCGTTTCCCGAGTACGCACTGGACACCGTTTTGCGTCACTTTCATCGGTATACCCTGGTCGGAGGAATGCCTGAAGTAATAGGTCGATATCTTGAGACTGAGAATGTATCCTCACTCGGACCGCTATATCACGCTTTGCTCCAGACCTACATGGATGACGCAGAGAAATATGCCCCTTCATCGGCCAAGGTCATTCGGCACTGCATTGAGACTGCTCCCTTCGAAGTTGGCAAGCGCATTAAGTTCAGTGGATTTGGTCAATCCAACTACAAGTCTAAGGAGATCTCCGA
The DNA here is from genome assembly GCA_964562575.1 of uncultured Pirellulales bacterium. Taxonomy (GTDB): domain Bacteria; phylum Planctomycetota; class Phycisphaerae; order Sedimentisphaerales; family Anaerobacaceae; genus SG8-4. The sequence continues at coordinate 4,376 of CAZLTY010000159.1, read as the reverse complement.
GGCATTGAGGACACTTCAGCAAGCCATGCTGATGCGCTTGCTTTATCCAACCACCTCCGTTGAAATCCCGGCCCAGCGCAACCGAAAAAAGTCACCCAGACTACAATTTCTTGACACAGGATTGATTAATCATGCCGTTGGCTTGCAGGACCAGTTCTTCAAATATCAAGACCTGCATGCCATACACCGGGGCTTACTAGCGGAACATATTGTAGGACAAGAGTTGCTATGCCATTCATCCTTAAATGCCGAACCGCTCTTTTGGGTCCGTCAGAAGAAGCAGTCTATGGCTGAAGTAGACTACTTGGTTCCACACCAAGGATATCTCATACCCGTTGAAGTGAAAGCGGGAAAGCCAGGTACCCTACGTTCGCTGCATCAGTTCATGGACCAATGCGACCACGCCTATGCCGTCAGACTTCATGCCCACAGCCTGGCTATCGTAAATGTGCGTACTCCAGCCGGAAAGACATTCAAACTCCTCAACCTGCCCTACTTCCTGGCGGGTCAAATCCACGATTATCTGGATTGGTTTCTAAAGCCACAGACTGCAACTGATATCTGAACACTGATTACCGCAGTCAAAGATCCGCCGAAGCCTTGTGCAAAGGCGGAATGGGTGAGATGGACGCAGACCGGCCCTTGGCCGGAACCAAAGAAATTCTTCGCGCAAAGAAACACAAAGATTCGCAAAGAAATGATGTCACCATGAAAGCCATGGAGTTTCAAGAAGGGCTCACGCCGAATTCGTTAAACACTATTACTTCCACATATCTATTTTCCCTCTCATGGGCAATAGCCACGATTTTGTCAGAGTGCATTACCTTGGTGATCGCATTTCCCAATCGGCTGAACTACGATTAGTCCTGGTAAAAACACTGGCCATAGAACTATAGACGCTGATATGGTGGGGCAGTACGATAGGTCGATAGGTTTAGCAAGGATGGCGTAAGGCATGGGAGACTCTGTTAACGATCATTCTTCATCAGCAGCCAAGATTGCTTTGTTCCGGTCGCTTTTCCGGGGACGGGAGGATGTGTATCCCCGTCGGTTCGAGAGTCGGCGAACGGGCAAATCAGGGTATCAGCCGGCCTGCGCCAATGAATGGGTTCGTGGGGTATGCGAGAAACCCCGGGTTAAGTGTGTCGATTGTGCCCAGCGTCGTTTCCTTCCGATGACCGAAGAGGTCATTCGTTGGCATCTGTCGGGCCGGGATGAGAATGGACACGATTTCGTTGTGGGTGTTTACCCGATGTTGCGGGACGAGACCTGTTTCCTTCTGGCGGTTGATTTTGACAAGACACATTGGCAGCAAGACGCTTTGGCTTTTTTGCAGACCTGTCGAGACATGAAGCTGCCTGCCTCCCTGGAGCGGTCTCGATCCGGTCATGGAGGGCATGTCTGGTTGTTCTTTGCCGAATCCATTGCCGCAGGTCTTGCCCGTCGGCTGGGCGCGCACATCTTGACGGAAACCATGGAACGCCGACCGGATGTTGGCCTGGATTCGTATGACCGTTTCTTTCCCAATCAGGACACACTACCGCAAGGTGGTTTCGGCAACTTGATCGCTCTACCGCTCCAGAAACAAGCGAGGGAATGTGGGAATACCGTATTTCTCGACGAAGCCGGTCAGCCCTACCCGGATCAATGGGCTTATCTGTCATCCATACGCAAGATCAATCGCGCGGCCATCGAAGACCCCGTTCATGCGGCAGAGAAAAGAGGACGCGTTGTGGGGGTACGAATGGCCCTTACGGATGACGACAACGAGCCATGGACAGCTCCTCCATCAGGACTTCGACAATCACCGATGGATGGACCCTTGCCGGAGGAGCTTGAGTTGACGCTGGGTGACCAGATCTACATCCCCAAAGACCCACTGTCGCCCGGATTGCGCAATCGTTTGATCCGGTTGGCCGCCTTCCAGAATCCGGAATTCTATAAGGCCCAGGCAATGCGTCTGCCCACCTATGGCAAGCCACGTGTCATTGGTTGTGCTGAAGATTTTGATCAATATGTCACTCTGCCACGGGGGTGCTTGGAGGACTTACAAGGACTTCTTGGGGGTTTGGGCATCAAGATCACCCTTGAGGATAAACGATTTGCCGGCACGCCGATCGATGTTCGGTTTTCCGGTACACTACGGCCGCAGCAAGAGAAGGCCGCTCAGGCAATGCTCGCCCATGACACCGGGGTGTTATCCGCGACCACGGCCTTTGGCAAGACCGTGACTGCCGCCTGGCTTATTGCTCAACGTGGGATAAACACACTGGTACTCGTGCACCGTCGTCTGTTGTTGGAGCAGTGGATTGATCGTTTGTCAACGTTCCTGGATCTGCCCAAGAAAGCGATTGGACGCATAGGAGGCGGCCGTAACAAGCCCAATGGCACGCTGGATGTGGCAATCATTCAGAGCCTGGTCAGAAAGGGTGTGGTCAAGGATTGTGTAGCGGACTACGGATACTTAATTGCCGACGAATGTCACCATCTCTCCGCATCGAGTTTCGAGCAGGTTGTACGTCGAGCCAAGGCCAAATATGTGACCGGTCTATCCGCTACGGTGACGCGAAAGGATGGACACCACCCGATTATCTTCATGCAGTGCGGACCGATACGGTATCGTGTGGACGCTAAGTCCCAGGCGACCAAACGACCTTTTTCACACACAGTGCACGTGCGTCCCACCTCATTTGAGCCGGTGCAGCCTGCTGATCCGGACAAACGCCTTCAATTTCAGGCCCTTTACGGCGAGCTGATTGTGGACGACGAACGTAATGATCTCATTTGTGCGGATGTGGTACATGCCGTGCGTGACGGCCGCTGCCCGCTGGTTTTGACGGAGCGTAAAGCGCACCTCGAAAACCTGGCCGTTCGATTAACGCCAGAGGTTCGCCACGTCATTGTGCTCACCGGTGGCATGGGAACCAAGTGTATGCGTGAGGTCTCATTGCACATGTCGTCTATCGGTGCCAACGAACCGAGGGTGACATTGGCCACCGGACGTTATATCGGCGAGGGGTTTGATGATCCGTGTCTGGACACTTTATTCGTAACGCTGCCTGTCTCCTGGCGAGGGACAATTGCTCAATATGTCGGTCGCTTGCACCGTCTCAATGAAGGCAAGCGTGAGGTGCGCGTGTATGACTACGCCGATCTGAATATCCCGATGCTGTCACGCATGTTCGATAGGCGTTGTCGCAGTTATGAGGCAGTGGGATATTCGATCCTGCTGCCCGCCAGTGCGGTGCCGGGATGGCCACCTGACGTGCCACTGCCCGTGGATCCTAAGTGGAAGAACGACTATGCGGCCAGCGTGCGTCGTCTGGTCCGTGACGGCGTGGATGCCTCGCTGGCCAATCTCTTTGTACACGCTGCACGAACAGTCAAAGCCACGTCCAAGGGAATCGAACGGGCCCGAAGTGCCAGTGAGGCCTTCCTGTACCGGCGTTTGGAAACCCTGCCGGAAACAACGGGATTCTTCCAGCTCAACACCAAACTGCCCATACCCTTTGACGGATGGGGCCAAATGGAAGTGGACCTATTGTGGCCAAAGGGCCGTGTCGCGATCGAATTGGACGGTTCACAGCATCTGGCCAATCCCGATGCCTACCGGCGGGATCGCCGCAAGGACGTTCTCTTGCAGGAAAATGACTACATCGTATTGCGATTTCTCGCCGAAGATGCAGGCAAGCATTTAGATTCTGTACTCGATACCATTTTGCGCACCCTGACTCACCGCCTACGGAACCACGTATGAATAACTGCTCCATTTGTACGCAGTTCCTAACCGAGTGATTCACCGAGTGTTCTGAAAGATTAACACGACTTTCCTGGCGATTGCGGGCTGTGTATAATTTCTGTAGAATTGAAACGGTCATTCATGATCGTGCCTTGTGAGGCATATTTTCACGTAGACAGCAAGGAAGGTGTCGATATGGCAGAAGCACAGCGAAAACGAGAGCTCCAAGAGTGCCTGGAAGGATTCGGTGATCCGCGTGAAACCTGGGATTGGCGTAAGGGTAGCCCTGATTACGTGAGCTTGTTTTCGCTCACCCACCAGGATGTTCCGCAGCTACTTGATTTGGCCGGCTTGTGGGTTGAGCGGAAGGATTGGCCCGATGATAAAGAGGATATGACCGTATATGCGCCGATCCATGCCTGGCGGGCCCTGGCGCAACTTCAAGCGATAGAGGCCGTTCCCGTATTGTTGGAGATGACGGTGGCCATGGATAAAACCCATGACGACTGGCACTTAGAGGAGTTTCCCGATGCCTTTGGTATGATCGGTACCAAGACGATACCGGCCCTGACTGATTTCTCAAAGGATAGCCAGCAAGGTTTGTATGCGCGGATCTGTGTGGCCCATGGACTTTGCG
>CAZLTY010000158.1:0-11230 GCA_964562575.1 uncultured Pirellulales bacterium | reverse complement strand
GATTCTCGCGCTTGCGGGCAACTACGTCGAACACATCAAGGAGGGCGGAGGCAAGCTGGGCCTCTCGGATTCGCCCCGTTCGACAACGGTGCCGAGGCCGTTTATCATGCCGGCCACGGCCGTGGCAAGCCCCGGCGACGAAATTCCCTGGCCCGCTTACAGCGAGACGATAGATTATGAACTCGAGCTGGCGGTGGTGATCGGGCGCAAGGTCAAGGCCGTTGCGATTGACCGGGCTCTGGGGGCAATCGCAGGCTATACGATCGTCAACGACGTTTCGGCCCGTACGGTGACTTTCAAGAAGAGCCGCGCCCGACGGCCGTGGGATGAGTTCTACGATTGGCTAAACGGCAAGTGGGCCGATGGTTTCTGCCCCATGGGCCCGTATGTGCTGACCGCGGACGAAATCGAGGATGTGCAGAATCTAGGTATGGAGTTGAAGGTCAACGGCGAGGTGCGCCAGGAAGCGAACACCTCGCAGATGATCCACACGGTGGCGCAGATCGTTTCGTTCCTCAGCAATTTGATGACACTCGAACCGGGTGACATCATCGCCACCGGCACGCCGTCGGGCGTAGGTTTCCCAACGGGCAACTTCCTGAAAGCCGGCGACAAGATCGAAGCGAGCATCGAGAAGCTGGGCACGTTGGCAAACACCCTCGGGGCGAAACCGGACAGTTTCTACGAGCCGCTCGTTTAGGCTTGCTAGCGCGAGCGGACAGGCGGAACTTCGATATCCGCCCGCGCTGCTATGTCACTTGAGACAGTGACATAAGCTCGTTTTGACTCGGAGCTATCGCTATTTTGTGGCGGTTGCTTTTTTGGCTGCCTGCTTCTTCTGGCGTTTGTACTCTAGTGTGAAGCCCGGATCTTCGGAAAGCTCGCCGTACTCATCAAAGCTGTGGATTTCGGCCTTCATCGTCTCGGCATCGGTCTTCGAGTAGACGAACGCCATTCTGCTGACTTCGCCATACTCTCCGGGGTGCTCGTTTCTCCAGACGGCCTTGCCGTACTCGGCCAGCCAGGTGCCCTTGCCGTTTCGGCCGTTCTGGTCTACTCCTATCTGGACTACCTCCTCATCGTCCGCCTTGTAGAAGATGATGCCGTGGTATTCGATGTCGAAACCTTTGAAGTGTACGCTGAGTACGTGGTTCTTCAGTGCCCACTTGTATTCGATCTCGTACTTCTGGCCGTCAGGGGTTTCACCCGCCCATTTGCCGACCAGCCAATCGGACCCTGTCATCTGCATAAGGTCACCCAGGGTATCCTGTGCCGCCGCCCGGGGAGTCCAGATGGACAGGCCGATTGCCACTGCCAAGAATACCCTCGTCATGTTCCTCTTGAGTCCTGCGGTTGTTGACTTGTTCATTGTGATGTGCTCCTCTCTTAAATTAAGGATTAACATTTCGTGGCCACACTCGTTCGCCACAGAGTTCATAGGATATCACATCCGGCATGAGATTTCCACGATTCCGGATTTTTTGTTTTACCATGCTGGCATGGCTCTTGTTTCGGCAATTGAACATTCCTTTTAGTAAGACTGACCGAGAAAGATGCAAGTTGTGACGGGATATTGTAAGATTTTCCGGGAATCTTGAAAAAGCGTGTTCCAGAGGACAATCTCCGGCACTTTCCTCATATGGGCGGTGTTCCTGGACTTCCCGCCGAAAAACGGGTTCGCCGAGCACCAAGAAAAACCTTGGCGCATCCTGATTCTCTTGAGTTCTCGCGGGAAGTTTCGCATAATGGTGCTGTGAATATGACCATTGAAAGAGAGAACTATGAAGCTTGATACTGACAAATTTCTGTTGCCTTTGTGTCTGGTCGCCTTGATGTTACTCGTCTCTTGTGCGACTCGAGATGCGTCTATGTCTGCTGGGAACTTATCGCGCTATTCTAGCGAAGACCTAGCCGACAAGATTCTGGACAATCCCAATTTTCCTTTTGTTCTGGCCAAGGCCAAGTCCATCTTGAAAGAAGGGCTGACCGCAGGCAGTGGGTATGGAGAGGTGTGGATTCGCGATCTAAACACGTTCATTGAAATTGCTCTAGAGGTGCAGGACGAAGCCGAACTCCGCCGGGCGCTCCTGGTCTTTTTTCATTTCCAGGGAAAAGACGGCAACATAATCGACGGCTATATCCCCGCCGAGAAGGCCAACGTCGCGTACAAATACAGGCATTGCGAAACGATGCCGAACCTCCGGGGGCATAAGAACACGGTCGAGACCGACCAGGAAAGCTCGCTGGTCCAGGCCATATACAAGTATGTGAGAAAGACCGGCGACGATTCGATCCTCTCCGAAGAAATCAATTGCCTCTCCGTGCGTCAAAGACTGGCCATGGCGCTGCGCTATCTTCTGGATCATCGCTACGACAAGAAGCACGGATTGATCTGGGGCGCAACGACCGTGGATTGGGGTGACGTTCAGCCCGAGCATTCCTGGGGTGTGGAACTGGATTCGTCAAGCCATCGCGCCATAGACATCTACGATAACGCAATGTTTGTCATCGCAATAGAAGACTACATCTCGCTTGCAGATTCCGACGCCTGGCAGGAAGGCAAATGGAAGTCGGTTGCGAACAGGATTAAGGCAAAAACAAGAAAGCACCTTTGGGATGCCGAGTTGCACAAATTCCGGCCGCACATCTATCTGGAAGGTTCGCCCTTTCCGGATGATTTCGACGAGAACAGGATATACTATCACGGCGGAACCGCCGTCGCGATCGAAGCGGGAATTCTCTCGAGGTCTGAAGTTCTGCAGGTCTTCAACGATATGGTCAACAACAAGCAGTTCGCCGGCGCAGCTTCGATCGGCCTGACGGTGTATCCGACCTACCCGGCGGGTTTCTTCAAGAACAAGAGCATGGGGCCCTTCTCCTATCAGAACGGTGGCGACTGGACCTGGTTCGGCGGTCGCATGATCCAGCAGCTTATCGCCTACGGTTACGTCGAGCAGGCCTATCAGGAATGTTTTCCGATGTTCGAGAGGGTCAGACAAAACGACGGCTTTTTCGAATGGTATACGGTCGACAACAAACCAAGCGGCTCAGGCACGTTTCGAGGCTCCGCGGGCGTACTGGGCAAAGCGGTGCAGATGTTTTATGAATGGGCAAAGGAGCAATACCCTTGAAGGGTAGTAAATTCCCGCGAGCAAAACCATAACCTGTTATTGTAAAGCCGCTTACCCGCGCAAGAACGGGAAATTTCAATCGGGAGCAGTATAAATGAAAATGAAACGTCGTGATTTCTTAAAAGTCTTCGGTGCCGGCGCGTGTGTTGCCGCCGCCGGATGTGTCTCGGCTTCAAGCAGAGCCTCCGCGCGAAAGCCGAACATTGTTCTCTGCATGGCCGACGACCAGGGATGGGGTGATATGGCCTATAACGGCCACCGGGTTCTTAAGACGCCTAACTTCGATGCGATGGCCGCCGAAGGGCTGCGTTTCGATCACTTCTATGCCGCGGCGCCGGTTTGTTCGCCTACGCGAGGCAGTGTCATGACGGGACGTCATCCGAACCGGTTCGGATGCTTCAAGTGGGGGTACTCACTTCGCCCGCAGGAGATCAGTGTTGCCGAGGCCGTCAAGACAGCAGGTTATGTCACGGGGCATTTCGGAAAGTGGCACCTGGGTTCGGTTGTCAAGGGCAGCCCGGTAAGTCCCGGCGGCGCCGGCTTCGACGAATGGCTCTCGGCTCCGAACTTCTTCGACAACGATCCGATTCTCAGCAGCCAGGGCACTGCCGTCCAGACCAGGGGCGAAAGCTCGATGGTGACGGCCGATGCCGCTATCGAATTCATTCGCAAACATGCTAAAACGCCACAGCCATTCCTGGCGGTAGTCTGGTTTGGCTCCCCGCACGGCCCGCATCAGGCGATCGAAAGAGATCGCGCACTTTACGCCGATCAAAGGCAGAAGCAGCAGCATTTCTACGGTGAGATCACCGGCATGGATCGCGCGTTCGGCAAGCTTCGCAACAAGCTGCGCACACTCGAAATTCACGAGAACACTATCCTATGGTATTGCAGCGACAACGGCGGCCTGCCCAATCTCGGCGCGACAGGCGGTCGTGCGAACAAGGGCAAAGTCTATGAAGGCGGCCTCCGCGTCCCCGCGATTCTCGAATGGCCCGCGCAAATCAATGGCCACCGGGTGACCAAAGCCCCCTGCAACACGTCTGATATCTATCCAACACTTCTTGACATCGTCGGCGTGCGGATGGAGAACCAGCCGCCTCTGGACGGGATCAGTCTGACCAGCCTTTTCGCCGGCGGGATGAAGAGACGGCCCAGGCCGATGGGTTTCTGGGATTATCCTGCGCGCGGTATCAGCGTGCCGAGTCACAAGTGGATGTCCGCGCTTCTCGAAGCGCAGAAAGCCGGCGGAGCCGGCGACCCCGCCCGTCTTCGCCTGGACGCGGGCAAAATCACCAAACAATACCCTGAGAACACTTTTGGCGGCCACGCTGCCTGGATCGACTGGCCCTGGAAGCTTCATCGAATCGAGGACAAGAATGCAAAAGTCAAATGGGAGCTGTACAATCTCGCACGAGACACCGAAGAGCAAGACGATGTGCTTGCCAGACACGGTGACAGGGTGAGATCCATGAAGTCCCAACTCGAAGCCTGGCAGAGGTCCGTGATCCGCAGCCTCAACGGCAAGGACTATCAGTAGGGGCAGGCCCCGCGTGCCTGCCCGGGCAACAACACGGAGTTGCCCCTACCTGAGATCAGATGTGCTTTTTTGCCCGAGTTGTGAAACGACAAAGTCCGTTCAGCATTTCCACATGTTTTCTCCTTGAAGATCCGTCCTTTGGCCTGTAGTTTCTATACTAACTGCGGCACAGTCTGAGGTCGTATCGCGGAACTAACTTCGTTCGTTTTCAGAGTCAATGACGGAGATTTGAGATCATGAAACAAGCGTACATAGCAGACGATCCAGCCGGTGCTCACCTCGTGGCGGGGATACTTGACCAATACGGAATATCGTGTGAGGTTCGCGGAGAGAACCTGTGGAGTGCGCGGGGCCAGTTGCCTTTGACGCCGGGCACTCTCCCCACCGTCTGGATCGCTGACGACGGCAAATATGAGCAGGCTGTAGAACTCATCAGACAATTCGAGGACGGGACATTGGCCGCAGGCAAAGGTGACAGCCCGTGGACGTGCCCCAAGTGCGGCGAAGAAGTCGAGGCCCAATTCTCAAACTGCTGGCAATGCGGAGCGAATCGACCATCGGGAACACAAGCTTGAATGATAACAGGTCGCGGCAGTTCTAGCGTGACAGTGCAATCACCGTCAGACGAAAGGAGCATCATGAGTGAGTTCGGCGAGTATGACAAGTACGATGGACTTGGCTTAGCCGGGTTGGTGCGAAAAAGAGAAGTCAAACCAAGTCAATTGGTTGAAGAAGCGATCCGACGGATTGAAAGACTCAATCCCCAACTCAATGCAGTAATCCACAAAATGTACGATCTGGCTCGCAAAGCGGCCGAGGAAGCCTTGCCCGAAGGTTGTTTTGCAGGAGTTCCATTTCTGCTGAAGGATCTGCTGGTAGACTATGCCGGTGTGCCCACGCGCAGAGGCAGCCGATTTCATGAAGACTTTGTGCCAGATCACGATGGCGAAATGGTCAAGCGCTTCAAGAAGGCTGGTGTCATTGTCCTGGGCAAGACTAACACGCCTGAATACGGTTTGGTGCCGGTGACCGAGCCGGAGCTATTTGGCCCAGCCAACAATCCGTGGGACTTAACCCGAACTACCGGTGGTTCCAGCGGCGGTTCGGCCGCCGCGGTAGCTGCCCGCTTGGTACCAATGGCCCATGGCAACGATGGAGGCGGATCAATCCGCATTCCCGCTTCTTGTTGTGGATTGTTCGGCCTCAAACCCACCCGAGGCCGCAATCCCCTCGGTCCTGATTTGGATGAGGCCTGGTATGGGTTGGCTTGTGACCATATCCTGACACGGTCTGTGCGTGATAGCGCTGCCATGCTCGACGCTACTGCCGGACCCGATGTGGGCGCTCCCTACTATGCTCGGCCACCCTCACGCCCTTTCCTTGATGAAGTCGGAGCGGACCCCGGAAAATTGCGCATCGCCTTCACCTCCGAACCGTTCCTGCCTAGCACTATCCATGACCACTGCGTTACGGGTCTGGAAGCCACTGTCAGGTTGTGCCGAGACCTCGGTCATGAAATGCTGGAGGCAACTCCGCAGATCGACGGCAGAGCATTCGCCAGGGCCTTTCTGACAATGGCCTGTGGTGAAACCAGGGCTGAGATTGAAGAGGCAGAAGCAATCCAAGGGCGCAGAGCAACGTCAAAAGATTTCGAAGCGGCCACTTGGGCAGTCGGTCTGCTCGGCAAACAGATCACGGCCGCAGAGTTTTCCAAAGCCGTCCACCTGCTCAAGCGGAGCGCCCGGCAGATTGGCCCGTTCTTCGAGGAATATGACGTGTTGCTGACCCCAACGCTGGCCATGCCACCAGTGGTGACCGGTACGTTCCAACCCAAGGGGGCTGAGGCCTTTGCTATGAAGTTGCTGGGTAGTCTCAATGCAGGGAGACTGATCAATGCGCTTGCAGGTATAGAGGCCCTCGCTGACCAGGTGTTTGAATTCATACCTTTTACTCCCTTGTTCAACGCTACTGGCCAACCGGCTATGTCAGTCCCGCTGCACTGGAACGATGAGGGCCTGCCCATAGGTATGCATTTTGTTGGCCGTTACGGCGACGAGTCCACTCTGTTGCGGTTGGCCGGCCAGCTTGAGAAGGCACACCCTTGGTCCGACCGTGTTCCACCAATATTGCGTGACAACAAAATTATATAGTTGAGCACAAGTTGAGGAGGTAGTTCGTCATGAATGAACACACGACAGGAACAGACAGTGCCGGGCGGGCGATCATTACATTCTCGCGCGGCTGGCAGACATTGGTTGCTACTCGCAGTCTGGGGCGGCGGGGTGTGGAGGTCGTCACGGGCGACGAATACGCAATGACCGCAGCGTCATTCTCCAAGTACAGCGTTGCGGACTTTCGCTATCCGAATCCGACGAAAGAACCCGAGGCATTTCTGGATAAGCTACAAGAAATGGTTATCGAGCACAAACCCGCCGATGAGACGATACCTTACGTTCTGATGCCGATTCACAAGGAGACGTATCTGATCGCGCGTCACCGCGAGCGTTTCGAGCCGCACATTCGTGTTCCCGTGCCGCAGATCGACCACATCAGACAGGTACACAACAAAGGGACACTGGCTGCGTACGCGATGGAGCGCGGGCTGCCTACTCCCAAAACTTGGATTCCGGAGGACATGACGCAATTCGAGTCAATTGCCTCTCAGATTGAACTGCCGGCATTTGTGAAGCTGCGCGAGTCCGCCTCGGGCGTCGGCATCCGAAAGGTCAAGACGCTCGATGATCTGAAATCCACATTCAAGGAGTTCGTCGAGCATTTCAAGGTCAAGGAAAAGGACTATCCGATCATCCAGCAGGGGGTGCCCGGCGACGACTACTGCGTGACAACGCTCTTCGACCATGGCAAGCTGGTCGCAGCTATGACCTATCGCGGGCTGCGCGCCTTTCCAGCCGAACGCGGCGCGACCGTCATGCGAGAGACTGTCGAAGCGCCGGTGATGGAAAAGGTCGCCGCCGAGCTGATGGGGTCGATAGGCTGGCATGGCGTTGCGGAGCTGGACTTTCGCTGGGAAGGCACGCCCGAGGCGCAGCCGCAACTGATCGAGGTCAATCCCCGCTTCTTCGGCGGGCTCATACAGTCGGTTGAATCCGGTTGGGACTACCCCTGGCTGCTCTTTGAGCTTGCCGTCAAGGGACACATCGATCCGGTCAAGGAGATTCGCACCGATATCCGGACGGAAACGCCTATCCTCGCCTTCCTTGCGACTCTCCAGGAGATCGCCGAGAACGAACGCGGCATGAAGGCCCTCAACGACTCGTGGCAGCAGGCCAAGGCCGAATTCCGCACAGGCTCGAAGCGCCAGGGCGTCCGCAAACTCTTCAGGGGCGTCAAAGATTACTTCGACGTCAAGGTTCGATTCAACAAGGCCAAGCAACTGTTGGAAGAGCACAAGGACAACATCTACGACGTCCTCTCGCGCGACGATCCTCTCGCCGCGCTCGGTGTGCTGTATCCCCTGGCGGTATTTCTCAAGCATGGAAAGGTGAACCTCGAACTAATCACAGGCGAAGGCGGACCGGGCGACGACGATGAAAAATGAGAAAGTCCAGGAAAGTCCCGTCAATGCAAGGCCGCCGACCGGACGTCTGAAACGCTGGCTGCTGCGGATCGCGATTGTGCTGGCCGTTCTGATCGGCGCCTTTGTGCTGTTTAGGTTGGTCTATCCGGTCTGGACAAATGCTCGCGTGCCCGCGGACGCTCCGCGGATCGCCTTTTCGCTTGACGATACGATGCTGGGCTACGTCGGCATGACCGATGCGCCGTACCAGCGCGTTATGAAAGCGGCGGGAGGGCGACTCATAACGCTGCGCCCCGACGCGGCGGGTGATCCTGTCGATCCGAATGCCGTCGAAGCTCTGCTGGAAGACAGGCAAATCGAAGGCGTGCTCCTGCCCGGCGGCGGCGATGTGGACCCCAATCTTTACCGAGGCGATCCGAACGCCACCATGCTCGTCCATCGTTTGCGCGACGACTTCGAGATCGCCCTGATCAGCGCTGCAAGGGAAAAGGGTCTGCCCATCCTCGGCATCTGCCGGGGCTGTCAGATCATTAATGTCGCTATGGGCGGCCGCGTGCGAAACCTTCGCCTGGAACCGGAGATCAAGAAGCAGCATTTTGTCTTGAGGGGCCACGCGGTTGACCTTGGCCCGGACAGCGAACTGGCGAATATCCTGGGCGTCAGGCGGTTGGAAAAGGTTGTCAGCATCCACGGCAACTCCGTCGCCGAGCCCGCCCCGGGCGTGCGCGTGGCCGCAACCGGCCCCGGCGATGTAATCGAGGCCATAGAAGCCGATTCCGCCGACAACAAGGGATGGATCATCGGCATACAATGGCACCCCGAAATGACGCTCGACAGACAAGTCCAACACAAAGTCTTCAAAAGCCTAGTAGACCGCGCCCGCAAATACCGGGCGTCTGGGCAAGGCTTCTGATCTGGATTATCCGAAGTCGGCATCCGGGACTTCGCGGACTGAGGGGTGTACGTTGAAGTAGTCCTGGAGTTGGAAGCCGAATGAGCTGGCTATTATGCTGCTTGGAAACGTCTCGCATTTATTACGATAGTCGCGGACGTTGCCGTTGAAGAACCGGCGCGCCGCCTGGATTCGGTCTTCGGTATTGACCAGCTCCTGCTGGAGCTTGAGAAAATTGCGATCGGATTTGAGCTGCGGGTAGTTCTCCACCACCGCCAGCATCTTTTGCAGGGCGTCGACCAGTTGGTTCTCGTCGGCGACCTGCTTCTGTACGGCCCCCTCGCTGGCCATGCACTGGGTGCGCAGTTGAGTGACACGCTCGAATATTTCCTTCTCGTGGGCCGCGTAGCCTTTGACCGTTGCAACGAGATTGGGGATAAGGTCGTAGCGACGTTTGAGTTCGGTATCGATGTTGCCCCATGCATCGCGTATATGGTTTCTCAGAGCAACGAGTGTGTTGTACGTCAGTATAACGTACACAATTGGCAGCAAAATGACAGCGGCGACTACAGCGTAAGGCACCCACATAGTTATCTCCTTGAAAACAGATAGTCCGGCATCAGCGATGTGACAGTGACCAGTCGGTTCAGATTCGGCTCGATCAGATCCGGCGATAGCTTGCGATTGAACGAGATGGCCAGGATGTTACTCTCGATCTCTATACTGAAGTCGCGATTCGATAGCAGATATTCGATCATTTGCGCGTTGCACACATCGTAAGCGAACTTCTTATCGGCCGAGCGCACGCAGAACTTTCTGGAAAACTCGTGTGATTCGAAATCGATGTCATCGTAGCCCACAGCCTGGGCGATCTTTGAAAACACACCCTCGGGGCCGATGACCAGCTCGGGGAACGCGGCCGTAAGGTGCAACATAAAGAATGAGAAGTGATGGTGGTGAGTGTTCTTGCCCGAGCCGGTTTGATTGTGGTAGTCGAACGCCATGATCTCATGTCCCCGGTAGTTTCCAGAGAGAATGTTGTATGCGTAGCGATTCGATCCTCTGCGGAGTTTGTCGAGAAACTTGTACCGCCTGCCCAAAGCTCGATCCTTGGCCGGATCGAAACGCAGGCCGAGTTTCGTGGCCAGCGCAGACATTGCCTCTCGCCGCTTGCGGGCGCTGATAATTCCGAAAACCAGCACGGCAATAAATATGGGTATGAAGATGAAAAGCATCAGATGCGGCATCTGCAATCCCTCATGGATATTTACGATTTTCGATACCCGCTCTCGCGGGCACGGACCTTCAGTTGACGCTTGTTTCAGTCTCAGAATCGACAACCCGAACGGGCTGAACAGATTATATATGACTTGTACCGCTTCGGCAACTGTAATGGGCAACTCATCTACTTTGTGACGGTCGTGGCACTTTATTTGTCGCCGGTCTTCTGCTATGATAGTGAAGCGGCATACGGATGCGAATGAGAATGACTATCGAAAAGGTATTAACTGAGGCTCAGATAGAGACCGTCGCGGCGCTGGCCTTTGAGATATGGAATCAGCACTTCATTCCTATCGTAGGCAAGGCCCAGGTTGACTACATGCTGGCCAAATTCCAGTCGAAAAAGGCGATAACCGAGCAAATCAAGAACGGCTACTCGTATTATCTGCTCAAGGTCGACGATGACTATGCTGGATATACGGGAGTATGTCCCAAAGAAGACGAACTGTTTCTGAGCAAGCTCTACATCAGGGCTTCTCAGCGCGGCAAAGGTCTTGGCAGGAATGCGATTGTATTTCTCGAAGACCTTGCTGGAGAAAAAGGGCTGAGCAAGATCACGCTTACGGTAAATAAGAACAATACGGATTCAATAAAGGCGTATGAGAAATTCGGCTTCATGAATCTCGGCGTGTTCGTTCAGGACATCGGCAACGGTTTTGTGATGGATGACTACAAGATGAAGAAGGTCCTCCGGCGCCGAGGAACTCTGCCAAGGGCGTAGCTGTTTGCTCATGCATTTCGGCTCACGGATTGCGATCCTGAGCACTTGGGGACTTTAACCCTGCGGTCATTTCTGGTATACTGCCAATTTCGAAATGTTTGATTGAAGATCGGATGGTTTATGGCGT
>CAZLTY010000157.1:0-11445 GCA_964562575.1 uncultured Pirellulales bacterium | reverse complement strand
GTTACCGAATACGGCACTGCACAGCTTCACGGCAAGAATATCAGAAGAAGATGCCTGGATCTGATCAATATCGCGCATCCCAAATTCAGGAACGAGCTTATTCAAGCTGCAAAAACGCACAAGTATATCTACGAGGATCAGATCGAGCTGGCCTGGGACCAGGTGCCGTATCCTCATGAGCTGGAGCACTATGACACATTATACGACGGCACTCAGATATTCTTCAGGCCTGTCAGACCGACCGATGAACGGGCCTTGTCGCAAATGCTGTATTCACTGAGCAAGAAATCCGTCCAGACACGATACATGACTCAAACGATGGCGTTTGGGCACAAAGACGTCCAACAATTGACCAACGTGGACTATCGCCGAGACATCTCCATAGTCGGCACGGTCCCCAGGATATCGGGAGATCAGATCGTAGCCCTTGCACAGTATTTCCTGGATCCTAAGACCCAGGCTGCGGAAGTGGCCTTCATTGTGCAAGATGAATGGCAGCAGAGGGGGATGGGAACCTTTCTGTTGGACTATATCACAAAGATTGCCGAAAGACGTGGCGTCAGACGCTTCTACGCAGAAGTGCTGCCGATCAACAAACCCATGCTCGCCGTCTTTCGCAACAGCGGGTACGACGTGAGCACGGAGTTTGACGGGGACGTCTACAGCATATCATACGAATTGAACAGACAAGAGGAAAAGACGCCGCACGTGAAAATTAGAAAAGCGGTCTTCATACATTCGCAGGAACTCGAGAAGTACCCTTACCCGCCTGAACATCCTTTCAACACGGTCCGGGCGCAGAGAACGCGGGAAATTGTGCGGTCGATGGGGCTGCTTTCAGGCGCCGGCAGAAGCGAAGTTGCGCCCGCGCCGGCCGAGAGAATCGTGCTCAGGAAGTTTCACGCGGGCCGCTATCTGCACGCGTTGAAAAACGCCGCCGAGGGACACTGGGACGCCGAGGCACTCGGAATGGGAATCGGCACGGAGGATTGTCCGGTCTTCGAAGGATTGTATGACTACACGGTTCTCGCTACCGGAGCAACTATCACAGGCGCCAAGATGATTCTTGCCGGTGACGCCGATATTGCTTTCAACCCGTCGGGTGGATACCACCACGCCAGGTGCGAAAACGCCGCGGGCTTTTGCTATATCAACGATGTGGCGCTGGCCTGTGCGGTTTTCGCCGAACACCGAAAACGAGTCCTGTATCTGGACGTGGACGTTCATCACGGCGACGGCGTCGCATACGCTTTCTATGATCGCCCTGACGTGATGACAATGTCGTTTCATCAGAATCCCAAGACGTTGTTTCCCGGAACCGGATTCGCCGATGAGATCGGAAAAGGCAAGGGCGAAGGCTATTGCGTGAACGTTCCTCTTCCAATCGGAACATACGACCAGGCCTATATGAAGGCATTCGAGGCCATCGCTCCGCCGTTAATGACCGCCTATGATCCCGATGTGATCGTCTTTGAACTGGGCGCCGATGCTCTCTCTGGCGATCCTCTGGCACATCTGTGCCTGACAAACAATGTTTATGCCCGGATCATAAATTATCTGATGGGCCTGGGCAAACCGATCCTCGCAACAGGCGGCGGCGGATACAATGTCGAGAACACTGTCAGGGCATGGGCCCTGGCCTGGAGTATCTTCTGCGACGCCGACAGTGGCGAGGACACGAGTCACGCCCTTGGCGGCGTCATGCTCGAAAGCACGGAATGGCAGGGAGGACTGCGGGACAGAGAACTCGTGGTAAGTGACGCCCAGCGTGATACCGTGATGCCCGCAATACAGTCAACTATAGAACTGATCAAGACGAGCATCTTTCCAATTCACGGGCTGTAGCTGGCAGATGGGCAATCCATTCGGCTTCGCTCAGAGCTTGCCCTGAGCCTCGGACGGGCCAGGCTTGTTTGCCGAGCGGTCAATCTAACGTGCTCCGAACTGCCATATTATGTAAGAGGATGGCGGGGAAGAAGGACGACGCAGCCAGTCCGAATGCAAACGCGACCACCTGGGCAACGAATCCCGGAGGATTGACGCCGAAATAACCGGCGAGGATCACGGCAAGGCCGGCCGCAATTCTGGCGAACAGCAACTCCTGTTTCTCCGTGATGTCGGGGACAAAGATCTTTTTCAAGAGGTCATGCGAGATCGAAGTCGATATGACCAGGAGCAGACCTGCCGCCGTCGACAGGGCCGCGGCCAAACCGCCGGCTGCGACCAGCCCCACCACCCAGTTGGGCAGCCGGGCGATCTCGGGGTTGGCCAGCACCATGATATCTCGATCGACAAAGAGTTCATTGTCACCGTCGGCAAGTTTGTTGCCGACCCGCCGTTGGCCGTGCGGTCCGAGTTCCCCATCGAATGCCGGTTTGCCCTCGAAGGGCGCCCCGTAGCGGTACTGGACTTTACCGTCTTCGTTCTTGTCGATCCATGCGACAAGGCCTGTCTTCTCCCAATTCTTGAACCAGGATGGGATGCTCGCATATTCCTTCTCGTTTACCGTCTCGATAAGATTAGTCCGGGCGAAGGCGGCGATCGCCGGGGCGGTGGTATATAGAATCGCAATGAAAACCAGCGCCCAGCCGGCGGAGACCCGCGCGTCCCTGACTCTGCGAACCGTGAAGAATCGGATGATTACATGGGGCAATCCGGCGGTTCCCACCATCAAGGCTGCTGTGATACATAGAACATCGAACCTGCCCTTGACCCCGCAAGTATATGCAGCAAAACCGAGTTCCTCATGCGGCCATCGACCAGTACTTGACAACTTCTTCTTGGCTTCTAGTTTTCAAGCCTCTAATCTTGTTCGCAGGTGGCTCAGCAGTTGGTCGGTTGATACTCTTGTCTGCTCCATCGAGTCGCGTTCGCGCAAGGTCACCGTGTTGTCTTCGAGACTCTGGCCGTCGACTGTTATGCAACACGGCGTCCCGGCCTCGTCCTGCCTGCGATAGCGCCGGCCGACGGCGCCTTTCTGGTCGTAGAAACAGTTGAAATATTTCTTGAGATCATTGTAGATATTCGTCGCAACCTCCGGCATGCCGCCCTTCTTGACCAGCGGAAAGATAGCGACCTTGATCGGCGCCAGCGCGTGGTGGAAGCGCAGCAGATTTCTTGTTTCGCCCCGGACTTCCTCTTCGTCGTAGGCGTCGACCAAAAACGCAAGCGCGCTTCGGTCGATACCGGCACTCGGCTCGATCACGTATGGGATATATCGCTGCTTCTTCTGGTCGTCGAAGTATGACAGCGGGCCTTTCAGATATTCGGCGGCCTCGTCGGCCAGCTCGATCTTAGTCATGTCACCCTTGCTCTCGTACCATTTGTTGAGCGTCCTGATGCCTCTTTGATGCTGGCGCAGGTCGAAATCGGTGCGGTTCGCAATACCCTCGAGTTCCTGCCAGTCGCCCGAGCCGAACGGAAACTTGTACTCGACGTCCACGCACCCCTTGGCGTAGTGGGCCAGCTCGTCGCCGTCGTGCTCTCTAAAGTGCAGGTTCTCCTTCTTGAGGCCCAGCTCGATGTACCAGTTGAACCGGGCCTCTTTCCAATGCTCGAACCACTGCTCGTCCGTGCCGGGCTCGCAGAAGAACTCGAGTTCCGCCTGCTCGAACTCTCGCGTCCGGAAGATGAACGCCTTGGTTGTCACCTCGTTGCGGAAGCTCTTGCCTATCTGGGCGATGCCGAACGGTATCCTGACCCTGGTCGTATCGAGAACGTTTCTAAAATTGGCAAAGATCCCCTGCGCCGTTTCGGGGCGAAGATGCATCGTCATCGAATCGTCAACGTTGGCCCCCATCTGCGTCTCGAACATCAGCTTGAACGGCATCGGCTCGGTGAATTGCCCGACAACCCCGCAATTGGGACAGAGCTTCTTGCTCAAATCCTGTGCCTGGGCCGCGACCGCGTCAATATCGACGTGTTCGGTATGCTCGTCGGCCTGCTCGGCGGCTTTTTCCTTAAGGTGGTCAACGCGCGTCCTGGTATTGCACTTTTTGCACTCGGCGATCAGGTCGGCGAACTTGTCGGCGTGCCCGCTCGACTTCCATACCATCGGGTGCATAAGAATGCTGCAATCGAGCCCCACAACGTCATCGCGCATCTGGACGACGCTCTTCCACCAGGCCTTCTTGACATTGTTCTTAAGCTCGACGCCAAGCGGGCCGTAGTCGTAACAGCTCGCCAGGCCGCCGTAGATTTCGCTCGATTGAAATATAAAACCCCGTCGCTTGCACAGCGACACAATGTCTTCAAGTTTGGTAAGTCTTGCCATATTCGAATCCCTAAATAGTCCTGATTAACGGGGCCATTATACAGAAGCGGAGGTTGATAGCAAGGATTGAAGCCGTCTCGCCCCTGAGGGGCAAGTTGACAAAGCCTGCAACCCGGCGTATACTCCGGGCTCAATTCTCGATAGGTATCGAGATGTGAAATGTGAAAGTATTGGTATGTGTGTTAGTTTATCAGTATACCAGGAAACCAGGTAGTGGATATCAGGTAATCAGAATATCAGGTGAGTACCCCGGCGTTTGTCGTCACCCCTGATGTCCTGACATTCTGATAATCTGCACCCTGATAGTCTGGTACCCTGATACTCTTATCTTTTTTTCAGGAAACGGACTGTTATGAATCGAGAACTCGTGGCCATACTGGATTTTGGCAGCCAGTACGGTCAGTTGATTGCAAGGCGTGTCCGCGAGCAGAACGTGCTTTCGCGAATCTGCAGGGCCGATATTTCCGCCCAGGAATTGTCGAAGATGCCCCTCAAGGGCCTGATCCTATCGGGCGGGCCGGCGAGCGTCTACGACAAAGATGCGATCAGATGCGATGAGAAGATCTTCGAACTGGATGTACCAATCCTCGGCATCTGCTACGGCATGCAACTGGCCTGTCAGATTCTTGGCGCCAAGATCGTACCAGCCGAGAGACGCGAGTACGGCAGGACAAATCTGTCCGTGCTCGACAAGAGCGATCTACTGGCGAACCTACCGGAGTCGATCACGGCATGGGCCAGTCACGGCGACCAGATCGAGGACCTGGGCCACAATTTCACCAAACTGGGAAGTACCGAGACCTGCCCATACGCGGCAGTCAGGCACAACAAGAAGAAATTCTTCGGCGTCCAGTTCCACCCGGAAGTCTCTCACACACCCAAGGGCTCTCAGATCCTGGAGAATTTCCTCTACGACATCTGCGGCTGCGCGGGCGACTGGAAGATGAGCGATTTTGGGAGCGAGACGATTGAAGCCGTGCGCCGGCAGGTGGGCAACGATACCGTGATATGCGGCCTCAGCGGCGGCGTAGATTCGTCGGTAGTCGCCTCGCTGATCCACAAGGCGATAGGCGATCAGCTCGCTTGCATCTTCGTCGATAACGGCCTTCTGCGCAAGAACGAACGCGACCACGTCGTCTCGACCTTCCGCAACCATTTCCACATGGACCTGAGGGTAGTCGATTGGTCCGAGCAGTTTCTAGCTAAACTCACCGGCGTGACCGACCCCCAGAAGAAGCGCAAGATAATCGGCGCCGAGTTCATCGAGGCGTTCAAGTCGCAGGCGTCAAAAATCTCGAACGCCAAATTCCTTGCCCAGGGCACACTTTATCCCGATGTCATCGAGTCGGGCTCCAAAGACGGCAACCCCGCCGCGAACATAAAGCTCCACCACAACGTCGGGGGGCTGCCCGAACAGCTTGGCTTCGATCTGGTCGAACCCCTGCGGGATCTTTTCAAAGACGAAGTGCGCGTGGTCGGCGAATATCTGGGACTGCCCGAGGAGATGGTTTGGCGCCATCCTTTCCCGGGCCCCGGCCTAGCCGTCAGAGTGATCGGCGAGGTCACCAAAGAAAGACTCGAAGTCCTCCGCGCCGCTGACGAAATCGTGATAGACGAAATCAAATCAGCGGGATTGTACCGAAGGATATCCCAGGCGCTGGCCGTATTGCTTCCGGTCTCGACGGTCGGAGTAATGGGTGATGAACGAAGCTACGAGAACGTGGTCGCCATTCGCGCGGTGGAAACGGTCGATTTCATGACCGCCGATTTCTCACGAATCCCCTACGAGGTTCTCGGCATAATGTCCAACCGAATAATAAACGAAGTCCGCGGCGTAAACCGAGTAGTCTACGACGTATCCAGCAAACCGCCGGCAACAATCGAATGGGAGTGACGACCGACACGGCAATTCTGCGCGTCGTGCCGAGCCCGTTCGGCCGCGCTCAGAGCCTGCCCTGAACACAGTTGAAGGGATAGACTCCGTCGAAGCATCTGGCCGCCGACCATGCTTTCTTTCTATTCGCAACCAGATTTCTCCACTGCGGCCTGCCTTCGGCAGTCCTCCGATCGAAATGACAAGGCCGCACGACGCGCGTCCCCAAGCCTGAAATGATAAACGTACTCAGCTACTTTTTTTCAGCCTTACTGCAATGCTTCCGGGAGAGAGGTAGAATCTATCAGCCCTCTTTTTCTCTCTTTCTATGGAATCTGACAACCTGTTGTTTCACAGTGCCGTTCGGCTGTACATCGCAAATGACGTAGTGATGCACATTGCCTAACGCGCCGAATCGATTGTGCAAACCTGCCCCGCCGCCCCCACTCACCGTGTATCTTACTGAGCCAAACTCAGCGGTCGAGTATGCGTGTATGTGGCCAAGATAGACCTCCGAGACTTCATACTCTGACATTAGATCAGTGAATATCCTTGACTCTTCATTTTCCCAAGCGTGATAGGCCCACTTCTCGATCGTGCTCGGTGGTTGATGGGCAGTCACGTATTTGCGATAACCTTTCGGAGTATCGGCGATAGTCCTTCCAAGCCATTTAAGCGTTTGTTCATACGACAACGCTTCAGTGGCGTTATCGATGAATATGTACCTTGCTCTGCCGTAGTCGAAGAAGTAGTTCAATGACTTGTTCCCGAATAGATAACGGTATTCGAGCACTTTATCTTCATAACCCTCATCGTGATTGCCGATTGCAGCGAAGTAAGGGATATCGGTTTCAAGTAATGGCCGGACATAGTAATTGCGAAACTGAGATGCGAATCCGTCGGGAACCAGATCGCCTGAGTTGATCACAAAAGCCGGCTTTGGATCAAGGCTATCGATATGCTTTACAATGTTAGACCAGAGGTCCCACTGTGAACGACTGTCACCCATCACTACATAGCGGTAAGAGCCATCGGGATTCTTCGGCTTGCGCCCCAACCTCCCGATTTGATTTTGTATGTTGAATCGTTCGCAGTATGGGCTGAGCAATCTTTCCATTTCGGTTCTGAACTGTTTTTCATCGCCGGGCGGTCTGTCTTCCGGACTGATCTCATCCAAACCGCCGTCACTTATTTCCCTTGCCGCCTGGATTTGCCCGTCACTCCTGGCGTAAAAGGCCATTCCGGCGATCTGGATCACGTATCGAGACCCTGCGATAGTCTGGGCAGTCCATGCTCTCTCAGGTTTATTGGCGGGATAAGCCTCTGAAAGGGTCAGTAGCGCCCTGGATGGAACAGCTTTGATCTCAATCGCCTTCTTGGTGCCTTCGTAGACAAGTTCGTCAGCTTCTTCTTTGACGTCTGTCTTGTCATTGTCGTACTGCAATTCGAGGAGCGTGCCGTCGGGTCTGACAGTGAATTGGTACTGTTCATCACCTCGCTCACATTCTATTTCGTATTCTCCGTCATCGATCTTCCAGTCGGTCACTTTCAGATGCGGAACGAATATTGCGGGTGATCTGAGAACCGCTTCCGATGGCGGCGCATCTTCAGGGATCGTCTGCGGCGGCCGATAAACAGCGTTGCCGGCTGGTCCAACGGTAACATACCAGTCGCCTATCTGTTTGGGTATCTTTGCCGCGAAGCAGATCGTTGTCGACAGGAAGAGGATAATAAACAGCAGTGGCTTAGCTTTCCTGAACATCGTGTCTACTCCTCATTAACAGCCTCTTGCGGCTTTTTCTCAGTGCCTGAACGATATTTTCCCTATTGACGGTTTTCTGCACAGAAATAATGAAATCACCGCCAACGTCCCCCTGGAGGCCCGCCTGGAATCAGTCTAGCTTTTGCACGCTGATACTGCGAAACCAGACTGCTGGGCCGCTCGGATAGAAATTCACATTTGCGGCACTACGTGAGCCGGTAACCTGGAACATGACCGGCAGAAACAGCTCGTCTCTACGTTTCAAAGTGCTGCTGATCTCGAACTGTCCTCCGGTTCCTTCTCCAGCACGGGCCCAGATGCTGCGTAGGCCGTGGGCCCCGCCCCGGCGCGCCACGAAATCGGCTGCTACAACATACCAACCGGGCCGCATGCCGCCCAGATGGACTCTGACGGCGCCACCATCTTCTTCCGACCGTATGCATACCGTGTCCTGACTTGCAGATCTTCTGAGAGAGGTGTCATTGTAAGCCATCGTTACGCCATGCAGCCAAATGCGGGCAGACACTCCGCTGAGAGAACCGCGAGCCTTGAGAGGGGTTAGCAGCAGACTCGCATTGTCGGGCAGTTCGCCCGAAGTGGGAACAGGAACGGATTTCAGGAACGCCTGTCCTCCCTTGAGCTTTCTCACTACCGATGTACTTTCCTTAATCGTGTGCACTCTGGGCTTTGGAATCCTGATTTCGCTTGAATCTTCCGGAGGCGTTTTCAGTTTGTTTAGATCGGTCTTGCTTAGACCTTTCTTCACTTGTCCCGTTACGCGGACTGGCCCAACGCGTTTGATATTGGGCCTGACAACAGACCTTGCCGCCGCCAATCTGGGACCGGGCTGTTCCTCAACTGACCATACCGGTGAAGTCAAGAATAACGCCGCAATTGCGGCAACTACTATAACTGTCGATACTGCTGCAAAACGCCTCATGATGTCACCTCACTTTCTGCATTGTTGAAGTTACCGATTCCAGCCCTGGCGCATGATTGCCCGGTTGAAGGCATTTTATGCGACAAGGGCCAAAAAGTGTACAGGACTCCCCAAATCTCCGCTTTGGCCCCACATTGCAGGACCGGATCACTTTCGGATCATGATTTTTCGTTGCGCGTTACTTTGCCGTAGAGCTTTTGCGTTTCATACGTTACTGGTACAATCAGCTCTTCTTCGTCGCCACTGATTTCCAGGTCGGTCGGCACACGTCACGTGTACCCGCAGGTGCCCGATCAGCCAAAGGGCATGACGCCCTCGGCCACGATCTCGCCGTCGGCCCGCACTATCACGACCTTCGGATCGAGCGACATCGGGGTCCGACAGGAATTCCTTCTTCTTCGCAGCCGGATCCTATCTCGATGCCGCTGCTGCGTTTGGCTCCTCCGCGGGTGGAGCTTCTTTCTTGCAGCCGGACAAGGCAAATCCCAGTACCAGAATGAGAGACAACAGAATACAACTTGCTTTAAGACGTGATGCTTTCATGGCACATTCCTTCACTTTCCTTGAAAAGTGTTAGTAAAAATACCCAAATACTTGCGTTGGAACCGACACACCTGAATCTCTGAGTTGTGAGCCATTCATGACAACCACTGCTTTCTGAGCCCTTTCCCTCAAGCCGTTATCCAAAAAAGCGTGAATCCAAGTTGCCCCGTCTCGTTGCTCGTCGATAACAAATCTACAGTATTTCGCCAAGCTTTTCAATAAGAAATCCCACCGAAGACAAAAACCAGATCGCAGATATGCCCTGTTCTTCGATGTGGGTCGGCTGGTCAACAGGACAATGCCTTGTCTTTTTGCCTTGCAGAGTGCCTCTTTCCACATACAATTGTTGTCAAATGCAGATTTATTGCCGGCTGAAACACAAGCACGGAGAAAAGGTGGCGAACACCTTTGATTCTCCGGTAACTTTGAAATTCTATGAATGCACGGGAGGTTACCATGAAAAACAATGATACTGTCTTCAGGTGCTCAGGTTGCGGGATTAGCAGGCGCAAATTTCTGACTGGCTGCGCGGCATGTGTGTCTGCGGCGGGACTGCTGGCCAGGCCGACGTCTTTGATCGCGGCGAACAAGGACAGGATGCGTATTCGCGTGGTCTATTCGCTTCATGCGATAAGGCAGCCCGGGCCGGACTGGCCGAACGTCGGATTCGACTTCGCCCCGGTGATGGCGCGGATCAACGCGGCTCTTGCCGGAGAGTGCCCCGAGTTCGAGTTTGTATCATCTATGGCCAAGGGGCCGGAGGAGGCGAAGAAGATTCTTGAAGAGGACAAGTCCTCCGGTGTCGACGGGTATATCGTTTATCAGATGAACTGCTGGAACCGCGTTGTTCAGACGATTGCGACATCGGGAAAGCCTGTGCTTTATGTCGATTTCCAGTACGGCGGCAGCGGCGGATTTCTTGTCTACGCCGCGGGATTTCTACGGAGCGAGGCGGGTAATGTGGGCTTTGTATCCTCATCGAACATGGAGGACGTAATCGCGGCGGTCAAGTGCTTCAGCGCTGTCGGACGTGGAGGTCCAGCATCGGACTTCGCCGCGGCAACGACGCGAGTGCGGATCAAGCGAACGCGAAAGATGGCAAGCATGCAATGCAAGGCGGACAAATTGGCAACGGTCTCGACCGGCGAGTGCATCGAGCGGATGAAGGAGTCAAAGATCCTGACGGCTCGGGATCAGAAATCTGGTCAGGCCGGCGAAATGCTGGGGATACCCACCGAGAGTATTTCTTTCGCCGAACTCAATGCCGCCTGGGAAAATGCGGACAAGGACGCGGCAAGGACCGTCGCGCGCAGATGGAAAGCAGATGCTACTGAAGTTGTCGGCGTCTCAGATGAGACGTTGGAGACCTCGGCGGCAATGTACCTGGGCATGAAGGCCGTGCTGGGCAAGCACCGGGCCAATGCGATTGCGGTAAATTGTCTGGGCGGATTCTACGGCGGCCACATCCATGCCTACCCCTGCCTGGGATTTCACCAGTTGAACAACGAGGAATTGGTCGGAGCCTGCGAGTGCGACGTCAGGTCCACTGCGACAATGCTAATGATTGGGGCGCTAACGAATGGACGACCGAGTTTCATTTCGGACCCCGTAATCGACACCGCCAAGCGGCAGATCATCTACGCGCATTGCGTGGCGCCCAACAAGATGTTCGGGCCCGAAGGGCCTGCGAACCCCTTCGCGATATTGACACATTCCGAGGACCGGCAAGGTGCTTCGGTGCGTTCGATCCTGCCATTGGGCTATATGACGACGACTTTGGAGATAAGGCAGCCGCAGAAGCAGATATTGATGCATCTGGGAAAGGCGGTTGAAAATGACCCGGATGACCGCGCGTGCAGGACAAAGCTCGCGGCCGAGCCTGTGGGCGATATCGAGAAGCTCTTTGAGATGTGGGATCAGTGGGGCTGGCACCGTGTGACGTGCTACGGGGACATAAAGGAGCCTGTTTACGCGCTGGCCGATGAGATCGGATGGAAGGTAATTGAAGAGGCCTGACCGCTCGCCCCCTCAGTATAAGGAGTACAAGATGAATC
>CAZLTY010000156.1:0-11481 GCA_964562575.1 uncultured Pirellulales bacterium | reverse complement strand
TGCTCTGGTTGCGATACGCTCGATAGGCCTGTTCCATCGCCACTATAACAGTTACTTCGCCTGGTAGACAAATGAAAAGGGCCCGTACCGAATCGCTCAGTACAGGCCCTTGATTAATGCAAGTCAGTTCCGTCGATTCTACGGTCGATTCAGTTGAACGTCGTCAATGAACACCGTTCCCGTACCGCCGGCGGCACCCTGTCCGCCGAGACCGATTGCGATCTTGTCGACGTCGGTGAGATTCACGCCCTGATCGGCAAAGCTTGTCAGATCGATGCGCCATTGTGTCCACGTGTCGATCGTTGCTGCGGCCGGATCATCGTTGACGACTGTCGCCGATGTGCCGTTGCTGTTTGACAGAGCGACATACAGTGGCTCGGCATTGTTGCTGAGTATGCCGACATCCTGATGAGCCCACTGCGCGGCGGCCGTGCCTGTAACCGTGACATTTGAGAACTTCGCCTCGCATGTCGACGTTGCAGCGTGGCTGGTGAGCGCCAGGCCCACGTAGACAGTCCCGTCCATCGGGATGTTCGTCGGAATCGCGCCGCCCACCGGTTGCCAGCTTGATCCATTGGTCGAATGCGAAGCCGTAAAGTTGCCGGCGACATCACGTTCCAGCTTCACCCAATGAGGGGCGGTTATGCCAGTCTCATTCGTGCTGAAGCTGGCCGAATCCGTAACGGTACGACCCTGAGACGCAACACCCTGACCAGGCGTAACGCAGGCAAAAGCATGCTTCGAGCCGGCGTCAAGTGTCTCGCGAATCATAACGCCGGCTTTTGCCCAAGGATGGGTGTCAACGATGCTGTCAACCCGCGCGACAATCGAGCCGGCACCGGTTAGCGTTCTGTAGGCAAAGTGGAACTCATCGGCCGAGCCCGAGATATCGGCTCCGGCGGCAGTAATCGTGTACGTGCCGCCCGGGCCTTCGGTAAAGCTGCCAACGGACTGGGGATAGCCTCTGAACCACAGCGACAATACTCCGACGCCGTGCGCGGTCCAGTCGCGAGGAGCGGTCAAAGTCATCTCGGCCCGTGAATCGGTCACGCCAGCCGTGTTGTTGAAAGAGAGCGGCATGGACTGCGAGGATTGCGAGCCGCTGTTAACAATAGCCTGCTCGGCATATGGCGGGAACTCATTGCCGGCCTGCGAGCCGTTAGTCGGAACACCGAAACCGTCGATCCAACTTTGCCAGATCGCTTCATTGGCGGCGTCATTGTCGGTATAGCTCTCGAAGTCGTCCACGAGAATGAAGTCCGCAACCGCAAAGCTCCAGACTTTGCCGGTGGTGACGGTGCCGTCGGTGTTATTCTCATCGACACGCCAATAGAACGGCCCGGCGCCCCACTCAACACCTTCGGCCGGGGTGAAGCTTGTGCCGCTCTGACCGCCGCGATAGATACCTGTCGTGTCGGACGTATCGGCATTCTTCACGGCGTCTCTGTCGGCGCCAAAGTAGACTTCATGACTGGAAGCACTATCCCCGGCAGTCCAGGTCAGAGGCGTTGCATTGTCGATATCCGGCGTCGAGCCGTCAGAAGGACTCGGGGCCCAGGCCAGCAGCGGATCGCCCCGCATGACAATTACGATCTCTTCCTGCGTCAGGGCCCTGTCGTAGATGCGCATGTCGTCTAAGTCACCGGCGAGGGGGCTGCCGATGCCTGTGGCGCCATTGAACTCCGTGGCATTGTTGTTAACGCCCAGGATTCCGAACCGGGTATTACCCGTGCCAAAAGTTGTACCTGATGTCACCGAACCTTCGGCCTGACCGTCGATATAGACGGTCATCCGCCCATTGTCGAACACGCCGCACACGTGGTGCCACGCCCCGTTGTCCACGCGAGTGGTGCTGGACAGATCGACCTGTCCGTTGCTGGTCATTACGTGCCAGCCGACCAGACCGGGGCCGACTCCGTTAATATTGATCCCCACGCGCCAGTATTGATCGCGGTCGAAAGAGGCAATGTACTGACTGTTCCAAACGGGAGTCCGAATCCAGAGGCTGACCGTCACCTCTTCATTGTCCGTACTGGCATACGTGAGGTTTTGAATCGCCACGCGGGCACTGCCGGTGAAATTCACGGCTGCGTCGCCGAGAACGCCGGGAATCGTCCATGTAGGCCCGAAGAGTATCCCGTGATTGCCGTGACCCGACCAGTCGAGAGCAGTGTCGCCCATACCCTCGTCGAACGTCCACCAGGCTATCAAGTTCGGATCGGCGGCGAGCGCTATGGCCGGCAATGTCGTGAAACTCCAGACATTACCCTTGTGTGTAGCGGCTCCGTCGAACTCATCGACTCGCCAATAGTAGGTCTTTTCCATCTCAAGCGCACCGGGCGCGAAAGTCGCATCCGTCTGAGGCAGAGCACCGGTCGCGTTGGCCACGTCGTCAGCATTGTCGCCGAAATAGACACTGTGCAGTTTCCCGTCAAAGCCCGCCTTCCAGGTGAGCGTAACATCCGAAGCAACGAAGTTAGCTGTGTCGGCCGGAGCGGGTTGGTAAGCCGTCCTGGGGGGAACGAAAAAGCTCCAGATCTCGCCCTTCCAGGGACTTGACGAATTGGCGTCGTTTACTTCATCGATTCGCCAATAGTAGGTTGTGCCGGGTAGCAGGCCATCTCCGGCGGGAAAGCCGGGAAATCCGACGACCTGGAAGGTACCTGCCATGTTGCCGACAAACGTGCCTTCGGCACCGTTATTGACGTCGTCGAAGCTCGTTCCGAAGTACATATCGTGCGAAACCGCAAAATCTCCGGGCTTCCACTTGAGGTTTGCCCATGTGCTTTCCAGGATCGTGCCATCTTCCGGCTCGGGGCCTCGCGAAAAGGGGAAGCCCGCGCTTCCCAGCATGGATGCCTTAATATCATCCTGCGAGCGGACGATATCTGAAATGCGCACCTCGTCAATGAGTCCGTGGATCCAAGTGTCGCCATCTTGTTTGTACCCGAGCCAGATTCCGTCGGCGGTTTGATCGATTGCCGCGCCGACGGTTCCCTCGATATTGAGTTCTCCATCGACGTAAATCCACGCATGCTGGGCGGCATTGTCATATGTCGTCGCAACGTGATGCCACTCGCCCACATGGTCCGCGAAATTCCAGGACCCTATCGACTCGAGACGCGATCCCCAGACGCCGAGCCACAGAGCACCGTTGGCGTTGACGGCCCATTGGTAGGCCCCCTGTTTGTGCACGATAGATCCGGCGTTGGACCAGCCCGTGGGATCCGAGAACACCTTGATCCAGGCGCCTATTGTGATGTTGCCCGTGGCCGGGTGCAGGCTTTGGCTGTCGGGCACGGCGACCCGGGCGTCTTGACCGTTGAACTCCAGAGCAGCACCTCCGGTCATCGCGTCCGTAGTCCACGTAGCATTCTCTGTGGTGCCGTGATTGCCGTACTGCGACGAGTCTTCAACGAAGGTTCCACTGCCTTCATCGATCTTCCAGTACGCCAGCGTGTTGTCGTCCGGGGGTTGGGCCAGGACCATGCCGGCTTGCAGTAACATTACTACAATAACTGACATTAGTGTCGTTCTCATAAGAATACCTCCTTCATTTTGGGGAACATTGAATTCCTCTGACAATTGTGCACTTTACAAAATGTCATTACGGTTGTGCGTAGACTATTTTGCCTCCTTCCCTGCAATCTGGCCCCTTGCCGAATCAGGGCCCGAGGCAGGCAAAAAATGCTCTGAAGGCCGAGCAGAAACCTTCAAACTTCACCTAAGTTCATTTATACCACATTGACCTCCTTGTGGTCAAGCAAAATCAGCGATTGACCTCAGATGCGCCCATATGAGGGACAGGAGCCTGTCGGAGAACCCGATCTGGCTTCGAGCGGCTTGTTTTGCGACTGAGCGGCGTCCGGCTGCATCGACGATATACAGCGATATCGCCTGCTTCGCCGTCCTTGCCAGTCACAAAACCGCTCGATCTCGCACCCGACGACGGGGTTCTCCGACAGACTCCTACAAGACTGCTTCTCTAGTCTCTCTGCTCTCTCTCGGCCGATATTTTCAATTGTCCAAGGAGCGAAGCCAGCAGTTCCATCGGCAGGCCCATGACGTTTGTCAGGCTTCCTTCGATTCTCTCGACGAATTCGTCGCCGGTCTCCTGGATCGCGTACGCACCGGCTTTGTCCTTCCACGAGCCGCCCGCGACGTGCTCTGCGATCTGCTCGGCCGTCATTCTCCTGGGATAAACCGTTGTGGTATCGCTCGCGACAAGCTCGGTAGTGTCGCTCAGCCTGACAATTGCGACGCCGGTAACAACTTTGTGAGGAGTGCTAAAGAGTTTGGCAGTAATCTGCTGTGCCTCTTCGGCATCGGCAGCCTTGCCGATGATCTGTCGGTGAAAACCCACCACCGTGTCGGCGCCGATTATCAGAGAAGTCGGATGCGCCGAAGCGATGCTATTTGCCTTGGCCAGCGCAAGGCGCTTTGTGTAATCACAGACGCTGACGCCATCTGTGGGAAAAACCGACTCATCGACATCGGGGGCGACAACCGTGAATCTGTACCCGGCTTCGGTCAGCAACTGTTTGCGCCGCGGCGAGGCCGAAGCCAGGATGATCGATGACAGGTGTTCTTCAACCATTGATTCTCTCTACGGAACGCTTCTTCTAGGTTATCAGGAAATCAGGATATCAGGCGGTGGGTATCAGGATTTCAGGATATCCGGGGGGCGTATCGGCCTTGACTTTACCTGATCTCCTTCTTTCCTGATATCCTGCGTCCTGATTCTCTGATAATCTGATTGCCAGAGCCGTTTTCTCCCGGCGCGGTGATCTGTCTGCAAAAGGCCAGGTACTCTTTCTCGATCTGTTTGTAATCGTCGCCCACATAGTTCTCAAATAATACCAGAGAGACGACATGGTTCCACAGGATATTTCGCGGGATATTTCGATCGGCTGCGATCTTCCTGCTCTCGGTGTCGAGGGGCCAGTTGCCGTAAAGGCCGTCGGCGAGCAACCGATAGTAGGCGCCCAGGCGCCTGCCGGAATCAGCCTCCCGCAGAAATCGCACGAGTGCATAGGATTGGCTGTAGAAAGCCATCACCGCTTCGGTGCGGTCACTGGCCAGCACCTGGCCGGGGTTCGATGCAATCAGATCTCTCAGCGGGACCATTTCATTGTTTGCCAGTGTTCTCTTTAGCGTCTTCAATCGATAGGCGTTCTTTGCGGGCTCAAGGTCAAATGTGCCCTGCTCGCTTCCGGTGGTCTCGAAGAGCATCGCAACGCCCTCGTCGAGCCAGCTCGGCATGCGAAACCTAAAATGTCTGTCGTTGAACTGATGCCATCCCTCGTGCCCCAGAACCGAGAGAGTGCGCCGCGGACCTATGTCGTATGCTACGCAGGCACCATTGTGGTAGTACGCACCGGCCTTGATCCTGCAAAACATCCGGGCTTGCTGGCCGGCAAAGTCTCTGGTGAAATCCTCCCATTGCCCGCGCTCGCCGAAAAGATAAATTGTCAGTTTGGTCTGTGTCTCGATTAGTTGGGGCAATTGACTGTTATAGGCCCTATAGACCGACTCCATGAACCCGGGGCAGCGGCGCAGCGTCACCGGATCCAGAAACGTTGTGAAGATCTCGTAGTGTGCCGTGGTCAGTTTCAGCCCCGGGCCGTATTTGTTCTTCCAGACGTCGACCGATTCGGAGGCCCGACGATTCTCCTGGCCGACGTACTCGATCATCCCTGCGCAATTGGGCCGCGCCCCGATACTATCGGACGCGCAGGCAACCACGCAAACAATCACAACGGTCAAAGTTAGCAGATACCTTTTCACCACAACCTGCCTCCAAGAAGCAGTCCGATTGAATCGAACGTAAGGGTACCAGGACACCGGGATATCAGGGTGCAGGATATCAGGATCCCAGGGCATCAGGAAAAAGCCAGCAAGTATGTCGGATGCCGGAACTCACCTGATATCCTGATGATCTGATACCCATTACCTGATTTCCTGATTCTCCGATAACCTATTCCTATAAAAATGCTTATCCCGGCAACCTCCGCCTTGCCGGGATAAAGCTCGAATTGCATAATTGCGTCCATAAGAACCGTTAAGCTCTTGTCATTCCTAACATCGGCAGCAAACGGGCGGCAGTTCATTATATTTTGTCCACTTAGACGACATTTTTCGTCTAAACTTGTAGCCGAATCAAATGAGATCGATGAAATGCTATGAAAACTGATATCATGACAAAGACATGGGAGCTTATTATGGCAACGAGGAGAATAAATTTTGGGTTTCTCGTATGTTTCCTGATCGCAACGTTTGTGGGACAAACGTTATCACAAACACGAAGAACCGACAGAACGAGGGACAGGCTTACCAGGAGCCAGACAAAGAATATTGCTCGAAAACAAAAGCAACAGGAATTGGAGCAACGCAGGCTCAGACAAAAAATTGAGGGGCAATTAAAGAAGCAAAGGGGCTTTGGTAAGAGCGAAAAAGAATCAATGGAACAGGTACTCAGAGCAACTGAAGAGCAATGGAAGGCTATTAAGCCAAAACTTAATGAAGTGCGTAAGCTTAAGAGCCGGGCGGATGTTTCTATAAGACTGATGAGGTTTGGGGGTATGAGCAGTATGAGCAGTATGGCTGGCAGTTCAGTTGGTGTTAAAAAGGGATTTGGCCGCGGGTCCATGTCCGGATTCGGTAGTAGTAGTAACGTGGTGCTAGATGAAGGAGAAACCGTCCAGAAGCAGGGCAGCGCAGGTGGTAGTAGCAGCCCGAGTCAAATTTATAGTAGTTGGCGATGGTCAAGACCTTCGCAGAACAGAGGTTTTGAGAATCTTAACGAAGGCGAAAAAATCTGTGAAGAGCTTTTTAGGCTTTTAGAAGATAAGAACTCAGAATTAGAGCAAATAAGACAGAAGATGGAGGCCTTACAAAAGTTCAGACAAGAAACTAAAAAAGAACTGGCTATAGCACAGAAGGAGTTGCGTCAGTTAGTGACACCCCGCCAGGAAGCAGCTTTAGTGATGATGCAATTACTTGACTAATCCGTGTAAAAAGAAAAGAGTAGAATCGACTTATGAGAGCATACTCGAACAATCAAATAAAGGGTCTGTGCCGTCGAATAAAACGAGCTGACAAGAATGCGGCTTCCGAACTATTAACAATCTATTATACAGACATTTACTCATACATAAGGCGTCTTTGCAGCAGCAACCAGGACGCCGAAGATTTGACGCAGCAAACGTTCCTCAAGGTCTGGTCGTCACTGGACAGTTTCGCGGGCCGGAGCAAGTTTTCGACCTGGCTCTACAGGATTGCGTACAACACGTATATCGATTGGCAGCGTGGAAGCAGCCGCGGTATTCAATCTCGTGCCGACCAATGGTGGCACGAGATTGAAGATGAAAATCCCGGTCCCCCGGCCAATGTCGCCGAACGCCAGTTCGCCCGGCGGTTGTACGAGGCGGTGGACCAGCTCGATGAGGACAAAAGACAAGTTGTTCACCTGCACTATTACCAGGGATTGAGCATCCGCGAAACGGCGAAAGTCCTGAATGTTGCCACAAGCACCGTAAAGTACAGACTTCGCGAAGTCTTCAAAGTCCTCAGGGCAAAAATAGCTATTGAGAAGAGAACATGTGAACAAGAAGAAACATTTCTCATCAGAAAAGGAGAATTAACATGAATACGGAAAAGCGAATCGAGCAATGCCTCAAAGCCGCCCCGAAGCCATCGGCGCCGGACGGCCTTTTGGGCAAGCTGCACAAAGATATCACTCTCGGCGAGATGAAAGCACGGCATTCCGTCCTACGCAAATGGTTGGCCCCGGCCGGCGGCTCCATCTCACTCTGGCGAGTAGCTGCTGCAGCGGTAATTGCAATCGCAGCTCTGCTGCCTTTAAGCTATGGTGCCACCAAGGCAGTAAAGCATTTTATATTATTCGAGGCTACGTTTGAGTATCCTCAGGACGATGGCGCAATGCATGCAGTTAAAGTGGGAGGAGCCATTGGTTCTAATGACCCCGACTTCACTGAAGAAGATGCACGCAAAGATCAACGGGAGTTCTATGAGCTTTACAAGCAAGGAAAAGCCGAGGAGGTTGAGCCTGGTTTCTGGTTCGCCATCCTTTCCAACGGTAGAGGATTTGGCACGAGAGACCCTGAAATGCTTGGCTTATCGGAGGCAGAGCTAGAAGATTTTTTGAAGAAACAATTAGACGAGATTGAGGAATTAAGGAAAGCCGGAGAGTTCGAACGGACCTTCATCAAGGAGGTCGAACGGAATGGCGTTACAATACGCCGTTACGAAGACAGCTTCACACTGTCCAATGGAAGGGTCATAACAATGGGAACCGCAATGGGAACCGGCGAATCCGTACAAGATGAGGATGAATAAGGACGAGTTCGACACAAACGGCAAGTGGGTCCAAACGGTCCCACTTGCTGGCCGATTCTTTATTCCTCCTGTGGCACTATAAGCTATATCTCCTTGAACTCTGCTCCAAACACCTCGGCTGTAAATAGGTAGACTTCTGTTCCGGGATCCTTCCAGGCATCGGGGGCCAGGCCTGCCTTGTGTGCACAGCAATGTGAAAGGAATTCCTCTTTGGACCAGCCGGCCTCGGAGGCTACCTGGGGCAGGAAGCAGCCTGAGGCGCGGCCCTTCTTGATATAGATGCCGTCGGTGCCGAGACGCAGGCTCAAAGGATCACTGGTTCGCTTCAACGGTGAGAGAACCGATATCTCGACATCCAAATGTTTCAGTTCGCCAGAGGTAATCGGGTCTGTAAGAAAACGCGGATCGCCCGTGGCCGAGGCCTTGGCCATCTCGGCTATAAGCTCAACCAAGGGGCTGTCTGAAATGAATTGACCGATGCAGCCCCGCAACCGGCCCCGGTTCTTCAATGTTACGAAGCACCCACAAAGCGCGTTCAACTCAGGGTCGTCGGATTCGCTCTTCGGCGCAGGCTTTCGCCCGACTACCGCCTCGACGGTGTCGCGGGCGACCTTCAAGAGTATTTGTTTGTACTGGTCTTTCATTGTTTGCTCCGGTATACTGTGCCGCGAGGCAACTCGTTCAAAGAGAGGGCGTCAAAGCCTGAAATCAGAACAGCAAAGCATCAGCTTGCTCTGCCACATCAGGCTCTGAACTCAATGCATCCATTCTATCACAAGGACTGCACCAATCAACAGTTCTTCAAGACCAAGAGATGACAACTTGAAATACTCGCACCCCTTGCCATACCGCGATTGAGAACTCTGGCGGATTCTTGTGAGCCGGCTCATAATTGCCAGTGCATTGACTCACGAAATTGAGGGGCTTGCACCTATTAGCTTGAAGTATCGACCATTTTACAATACAACATGCGGTTATGGAAGTTCCAAACACTTGAAAGTGCAATAGGATTGGGATGCGAGTATGAAAGAAAAGATTTTGATATACCTAAAAGGCTTCTTAATGGGCATCTGTGACATAATACCCGGCATTTCGGGGGGGACTATCGCTTTCATAACCGGGATTTACTCCCGATTGATAAATGCGGTAAAAGGTTTCTCGCTGAAATTGGTTTACGATATCCTCACATATCCGGTTAACAGAAAGAGCGACAGCTTAAAAGAGGACATTAGACAATTAGATTTGGCTTTTCTGACGATTCTCATGCTGGGCATTGGCAGTGCTTTCTTGGTGGGCTCGAGAGCCATCAAGTTCCTCATGGAGGAATACTTTGCTTATACTTTATCCTTCTTCATCGGTTTGATTTTGGCGTCTTCGAAGACAATCTTCGAACATATCGAGGATCACAGCACGAAGAATATCCTGTTTTGTGTTTTGGGATTTACAGGGGGCGTTGTCACTTCGATGCTCGTACCTTTAACGGTGACTCCGAGCCTGGGATACGTTTTCCTGGGCGGCTTTTGTGCGATCAACGCCATGTTTCTGCCGGGCATCTCGGGGGCTTTTATATTGTTGATTATGGGCTTGTACGAGTTTATGGTTCACGTTTTGAATGATGTTCGAAATAATATCGGCTTTTTCCTGGTATTCGCCGCGGGGGCGTCACTAGGTGCTTTTACTATTTCGAGGATCATATCGTTCCTTTTCAAGAGGAACAAATGCAGGACGCTTTATGTGCTGCTCGGCCTCGTAATCGGGGCGCTGGGCACACCGATAAAAAAGATAATCGAGACTACGTCTTTTCAGGTATCGAATGTTCTCATTCTGGCCTTTTGGTGCCTGCTCAGCGGTTCGATAGTAATTCTTCTGGAAAGATATAAGAAAGTCTACGATAGAAAATCGCAAGCCGTCGAAAAAGAATGAGAAATATTCGATTGCCTGTAACATGTAGAACTTAACGAACCTGTGAATCGGACATTGAAAGCGACATCGAGCGAGGCAATATCATGCTTCATACTGCTCGCTGCTTATCCTTCTAATCCATCGAAAAGGTTGGGCCCTTCATCCTTCGCATTCTGAGTGGCTTCTTGTATGGGCGCCTTATTCCGTCCGGAGGGAAACTCTATGATCTTTGGCCCCGAGTTCGGTTGTGGCCTCGGCTGCTCCCGGTCGGCCGGGATATACGGTATCAACCCCTGTAGATACGCCTGCTCCTGGGCCTCGCGCGGCGCCGTGCGAATGTCCATGACCAACCCATTGATATCGAGCATCCAGACCAGCGGGTTATCTTCGAGCAGGGCCTCCAGACACCAGTCCGGATCAAACGGCATCAGTTCAAGCTCGTCGCGGATAATCTTTGATTTCGACTGCATAGTCCCCTGCGAGACGCCGAACTCTTTTGCTATCTGGGGGGAAGTCATGTGCGGCGATTGTGACCGATCATGCAGGAAATTGACAAAACCAAGGGCGTGGACGACCCCGCTGGCCCAACTGGCCGGCCTGCCCTTGTTGACCGGGACATCAAGCTCAGCGAGTTCAATCGCCATCTCTGTGCAGAGCCGCCGATACTCTTCGTTCAGATGCTCGCAGCAGAACTCATCTGTCAGATCGACAATCTTCTCGAGGGCTGGCTGCAACTCTGGAACAACCAGATCCATATCTTCAATATTTTCCATCGTCTTGCCTTCTATTCATCTGCAAACTTCCCTGCCGGCCCACCGGCAGTGAACAAAACCGCAAAGCGTGTTATCAGAGCACCCATAAGAACATAACCCAGAATCACTTGGATGGTAAGCAAAATATGTCCCCAGATACTTTGAGCGTTCGCATACATATCGCCAAAGCCGAGAGTCGTCATCGTTACTACCGAAAAGTAAATGGGACGAAGAAAAACCAGCATGCCATAGTGCCATAGAGGCAAATGTGCTTCTACTTCTAAATTGCTGACAGCACCAGGACGAAACCAACAGGCTAAATTGGAATATATCGCCGCGAAAAACAATGCCAACCCAAGAAAGGTTATTATGACTCTCTTGGTTGATATGCCGTAATCGCTGATCTCCCAAAATCGACCGACTGTATTCCTAAGAAGAAATTGACTGTAGTTGTTTCTCTTCTGCTTTG
>CAZLTY010000155.1:0-11507 GCA_964562575.1 uncultured Pirellulales bacterium | reverse complement strand
GTTTCTACAACCTTGGCCTTCTTTTTCTTCTTGACTCGGACTTTTTTCAAATCCACCTTCTGAGATGTCTCAACGGTGGTGATGTTCTCACCTTCGCTGAACCATTCGTTGATAGTCGCTGCCAGGCCGGCTTTTATCACGGACATGTGGTTCTTTATGTCGAGACCCTCATCCTGGCATTTCTTGACAATCGCAGAACTCTTGACACCAAGTTCTTTGGCTAAAATATAGACCCTTGTGCTGGCCAAGAACAAATCTCCAATCTAATTTCTGTCTCGCTGCGTCGTATCTGCGGTCAGATTCGCACGCTATTTGCTGTCCCCTGCTTCGGCTTTTTGAGCAAGCTGCTCTTGCGTCTCTTTTTGTTTCGACTCCTCAGCCAGGCGTTTCACCTCCATGGCCGCCGCGGCAATCAGCTTTTGAGCGAGGTCGGATTCAATCTTCAACTCGCTGATCAAGGGCTCGACGCCTACGTCGTCCATGTCTGCGAGCGATATGACACCCAACGCTATTAGCTTGTCAACCACAGGTTCGTCTGCGCCTTCTACGGTTTTGACACAATTCGCCAGAAGCTCGATGCCCTGATTGTATTCCTCCGGCGTCAGTATGTCGATATCCCAGCCGGTTAATCTAGCCGCAAGTCGGACATTTTGTCCGTGTTTGCCGATTGCCAGGCTGAGTTGATCTTCGTCCACAACCACCGTTGCCCGGCCAAGCTCAAAGCACAAGGCGATCTCACTGACCTTCGCCGGCATCAACGCGTTTGTCACAAGCACCTGGGACGATTCATTCCAGCGGACAATATCTATTTTCTCGCCGCCAAGCTCCTCGACTATGCTCTTAATCCTGCTGCCACGCACGCCCACACAGGCCCCGACGGGATCGACCTTTTCGTCGAAAGACGTTACCGCGACCTTGGTTCGGTAACCAGCCTCGCGAGCAAGCGCCCGAATCTCAATGATCTTTTCGCTGATCTCTGGCACCTCCAGGGCGAACAGTCGGCGGATGAAATCGGGATGGGTCCGCGAGAGGATGATTTTGACCTGACTGGAAGTTTCCTTCACGTCAAGAATCAGGCACCTGACTCTCTCGCCTACACGGTGCGTCTGACCCATTATCTGTTCACCTTTCGGCATGTGACCTTCGGTCCAGCGGTCAAGGTTAACGATCACCATTCCGCTGTCGTACCGCACGACGGTGCCGCTAATGATCTCTCCCCTTCTCTGAACGAACTCGGCATAAATGCTGTCTCTCTCGTCAGCTCGAATCTTCTGGATTATTACCTGTTTGGCGGTCTGAGCCGGAATTCGGCCAAGCTGCTTGATGTCGATCTGGACTTCGTCCTTGAAAGCGGTGATCTCGCCCGTGCCGCGATCTATACTCACCTCTACGTCGCAATCAGGCTCACCGAAGTGCTTTCTCGCCGCCGAAATCATAGCTTCTTCCAGGTCCACGAATATCGATTCCTTATCGATGTTCTTATCGCGGGCGATGTTCTCCACGATTCTCAATAGTTCCTGATTCATCGTCTTCTTCTTCCTGACCAAGTCTTTTCAACCCGGCCCGTGAAACACGGCGCCGAACAAAAAAAATGGAAACCAGCCAGGTTTCCACTTCAACCGGGAGTCACGGAAAAAAACAGACTCCCTTAAGCCAAAAAACGAATAGAGGTCCTGTTTTCGTCCTACATCATCTGCCTCCGGCAGGGGACCCGAGCTTGCAACTTCTCATGCAAGCGGGAACCCGAGAAAAAAACCTCAATCGTTTCCCGATACTGAAGCAGAAACAGCGATCGCCAAGCCACCACATGTGCACAAACACAGTCGCGTAGATCCGTTGTTCGTCTACTTCGCACTGTTCGCCAGTCCTGTAAAAACCATTTCAAATACCTCATCCGGTTCAAAGCTTAGCTTCGTTTGCTGTTAATCCTTACAAGTAAAACTCTTATAATAATCGTCAAATTCGATAAGAGCAATAAATTTTTTGTCAAATTTAGATAATTTTTGGACTCAACCAGCGGTGCCAGATTAATTGTGCGGCAAAAGACCCGTGATTCCCATAAAACGGGCATTTGGGGCCTGAAACAGATGTTTATGTCAATTCTGTGACGCTGCTGCCGGCCTCGCTTACACGCCTGGAATCACCCGATTTGACGCTCGCCGGTCAGCTTTCTTATCTCATCCGGTTGATAGTCGGAATAACCGGTTTCTTGCGTTTGGGCGGGCATGTCTGCAAAAGCCCTGCACGGCCGCCGCTATGATGCCGGAGTCAAATGAGCGGTCAACTTCTTCTTGCTGACGGTGATTTTGTCAATTCGCACCTTCCTGTCATCAACCTTGAATACCGGTTCGAATGGTGCGTCGTTCAGCAAAGATTCCGCTATCTTTGTCTGGATCGCCTCTTTGTCTATTGGCAGGTTGGCAATCCTCTGCAGGTACATCTTCCTGGCCGTAATCTTTGCGAGCGGTGTAATGTTCATCGCGCCGATCTTGACTTTTGAAATATGGAAGGCCAACAGTCCCTTCTCGTCAATCTTCGGCTCGATCTCGATGGTGACGACAAATTCAGCGCCTCTGACATTTGCGGTAGCCATCAACACGGCAGATCCGGGCTTGAAGAGCACCGCAGGTGAGTACAGCATTACCCCCTGCGACATTTTTGGCCAGCCCCAGCCGGCGACTATTTCGTTTATTCCTTTCTGGGTGATCACAAGATCGAACGGCTCGCCTCGCTGTGCGCCGTTGTAGATTCGGGGCGACAGTTCATGAGTCAGATATGGGCTTACCTGGCCGGACCCGTAGCCAACGGAGTCAAAATCTGTCGGATCGTAGCTGCCAGGCTCGTGGAGCAGCAGGCCGATGATGACGGTCGCTACAACCAGATCAACAAAAAGCCAGCAGAGGAGCTTTCTGGTTCTTGACATTCGGCGATTCTTTGAATCTGCTTTGATATATGTTATTTCTCTCTTGCTCGAAACCATCCGTGTGATTATAGTAGCTCCGATGTTCTGGTAAAAAGGTTTTTCAAAAGTACGAGGGCCAAGAAATGGCAAGTCATTTTGCTGACCGCCTCTATGAGGCAGTGAAAACGAAGAAGACATCGTTAATCGTTGGGCTGGACCCGGTATACAGCAGGCTGCCTGCGGCGATAAGGGACCATCGTGAGATGAACGACGAGTTCGACGCTGCTGCTGCCGTCGATGCGATTTTCGATTTTTGCACTCAGGTCATGCGCATTGTTGGGCCGATGGTCCCGGCGGTAAAGATAAACATTGCCTATTTCGAGAAGTATCTCTGGGAAGGTATGGAGACCTACTACAATCTGATTACGGAAGCTGACGATCTAGGGCTGGAGATTATCGGCGATGTCAAGCGTGGCGACATTGGCCACACAGCCGAACAGTATGCCTCTGCCCATCTGGAGAATCCGGAGATGGCTGGGCTCGAAGATACTCTTGCGCCCGATGCGATAACCATCAACAGTTACACGGGAAGTGACGGCATCGAGCCATTCGCGGCGATGGCCGACAAGCAGGGCAAGGGTATTTTTGTGCTGGTTCGGACCAGCAATCCTTCCGCAGGGGCCGTTCAGGATTTCGCAGATGCCGACGGGGTGAGAATGTATGAGAAGATCGCGGAAGTTATTGCCGGAATCGCCAACAAAGACGGACGAATCGGAGATTGCGGCTACAGCAATGTAGGAATGGTCGTGGGAGGCACGGCGCCGGAGGTGACAACCGCTCTGCGCGACAAATACGACAAGGTGTGGTTCCTCGTGCCCGGCTACGGTTCGCAAGGTGCAACCGGAGCCGATTGCGTGCGGTTCTGCAAACCCGACGGCTCGGGGGCATTGATCAACGCCTCACGCTCGATAATCTATGCCTACGAGAAGCCGAAATACAGAGAGCAGTTCGGCGACGACTGGAAGCGGTGCATCGAGCAAGCCGTGATCGACGCGAAAGTCGACCTGGCAAATGCCATGCAGACCTTGTTGTAGAAAATAATGGCGATATCTCGTGAGCTGCCTGACCAAGCTGAATTTTGCCTGAGGTTCTCCGGCAGGATTTCTATACAGAACTAGAACACATGCGAGATCCCAGCTACAATTTTGCCGGTAAGAAAATCCTGGCTATGGGCCTAGGGCGTTTCGGCGGCGGAGTTGATGTCGCCGAGTTCGCTGCAAGAGCGGGAGCGAGCGTCACAGTGACAGATATGGCTCCGGCCGACCAACTGGGCGATTCGATAAGCAGGCTCGGAGATCTTGGCAATATTGAGTTTCATCTTGGCGGGCATGAGGCGGCTGATTTTGAGCAGGCGGATATCGTCGTCGCGAACCCTGCCGTACCCGGTGACAATGAGTTTCTCGAACTCGCCCGCCGGGCCGGCCGAATTGTCACGTCTCAGATAAATATCTTCTTCGAGTTGTGCTGCGCGCAGATAATCGGCATAACAGGAGCCAACGGCAAAAGCACAACCGCCGCCCTGACGGCCCACTTGCTCAACAATACGACATCCGACATGCGAAATGCGAAATACGAGACGGTTTGGCTCAGCGGCAACATAGGCAATCGACCGCTGTTAACCACGCTGGAGGAGATCGGCCCCGACGATCTGATCGTATTGGAGCTGTCGAGTTTTCAACTGGAGCAACTGGCACAAATCCAAGAAGCGCCGAAAGTCGCACTGCTGACGAATTTGACACCGAACCATCTCGACCGCCACGGGACATTCGCCAACTATTGTGCCGCAAAGAAGAATATCTTCAAGTTTCAGCAGTTGGGTGGGGATTCTCCTGCCGTTTCGGTTTTCAACGCCGAAGACGAAATTGGCGCCGAATGGTACGAGAAATATCGCAAAGATGCCGGAAGGACCTGTGTCTGTTTTTCAGCGGACGATGTGAGCGAAGAGATTAGCAACGTCTTTTCTTTG
This sequence comes from uncultured Pirellulales bacterium, assembly GCA_964562575.1. Taxonomy (GTDB): domain Bacteria; phylum Planctomycetota; class Phycisphaerae; order Sedimentisphaerales; family Anaerobacaceae; genus SG8-4. The sequence goes on along the minus strand of CAZLTY010000155.1, from coordinate 6,579 downwards.
CCAGGTCGGGCCAACCGCTCGAACCTTGCCGGCGCCATTGCCATTGCCAGGCATTTTGGCGTCGATAGCGCAAGGATTAAGGCGCGCTTGCCAAGCTTCAAAGGGTTGCCGCATCGGCTGGAGTTAGTTGATCAGATAGACGGCGTCCGCTGGTACAATGATTCCATAGCCACGACGCCGCAGAGCACAATGGCCGCTCTTGAAGCCTTCGGCGGCCCAGTGATTATCATCGCAGGCGGCTATGATAAGAAACTGCCTTTCGACGAGCTTGGCGAGGCGATCGCCAAGAAAGCCAGAGCTGCTATCCTGATCGGCCAGACCGCTTCCAAGATTCGATGCTCGATACTTGATGCTCGATGCCTGATGAAAGCCCAACGAGAATCAAGAATTGAAATCGTCGATTCGCTTGCCCAAGCCGTTGAGATGGCTCGGAATCTCGCCGATCCCGGTGACGTTGTTCTGTTAAGTCCCGCCTGTGCAAGCTACGACATGTTCGAGAACTACGAGCAGCGCGGCCGAGAATTTGCCCGGCACGTGCGGGCGCTCGCAAGTTAAGGAAGTGATGAAAATGACCGCATAGATTGGTCCTGTCTGTCTCGTCGCCCATCATTTCTTTGTTTCTATCCGGGTGTGCCGGCTCCGAGGGCGGAAGAACACGAGCAGCAGGGCCGGTAGAATGATGAGATCTCCGGCCAGCGCGGCGGTGAATCCGATGCAGGCCAGGTATGCGAAGTTCTTAGTCATGGGTATGGTGCTGGTTGCGCAGGTTCCAAAACAGAACACAAAGATAATGGTAGTGATCACCAGTGCTCTTCCAACTGCGCGAAAGCTGCGTTTGACTGCCCTGTCGGCATTGCCGCATTCTCGAAATTCCGTGCGAAACCGCGTCATAAAATGAATGGTGTCATCGACGGCGATTCCAAGGCAAATCGTAAACACCAGTACGCTCATAGTCTGCAAAGATCGGCCCGTGAAAAAAAGATACGTACTGATTACTGCCAGCGGAAAGACATTTGGAATCAGGCAGATCACGCCGTAGCGCAGCGACCGGAATTCGAGCGTGATGATGCCAAAGATGATGATAGCCGCCAGGCCCAGGCTTCTGGCGAGATCGAGATTTATCCTGTGAAGACTGCGCGAGATAACTAAAGGCACGCCCGTCAAACGAAACCTGAGGGGCTCGTATTTCGCTGAGAGTTCAGCCAGAGATTGCTCGATACGCGAAAAGGCCGGGATGCTTGCCGACGCACCCAGGATGGGGCATCTCGCATTCACGACGGCGTAGCCGTGACTGAAATGAACGAACCGGCCGACGAGATCCTTCGGGAACAGCGACAGCAGCGCAAGGCTGATTTGGGTATGCTTCGACTCAACGCCGATACTCTGCACCAAATTGAGCGCCGAGATCGGATAGCTGGTAAACGGATCGTCATCGAAGAGAGTGTGAACATCTTCGAGGGCGCCTACGAGACCCGTGGGAACTTCGTTCGGATCCGGCCAATCCACCCAGGCATGAATCATGCCGCCTCCGCCAAAATCCTGTTCGAAAATATCCAACGCCCGCATCGAGTCGCTTTGAGGCGGGTAGAATTGTATATCCACATCGGGTCTTAGTTTCAGAGCGGTTGCAGTCAGGGCAACGGTAATCAGCACGCTGAGAACCGTAATAAGCATCGGCCTGGCCGACACGCGGCGGCCCACCCAGTCTAAATAGTAATCCCAGCGACTCATCTGTTCTGATTTTGCCACTGCCGCACAGCGCCTGCCGAGAAAGGTCCCCGATAGCAGCGGCACAAAAGTCATCACAGCGACAAAAGTCAACACGCACCCCATCGCACAACAGCCGCCAAAGTCACGCACGGACGGACGGCTCGCAAGCAGCAACGAGCCAAAGCCAACCGCGGTCGTCAGCGAGGTCAACGCACAAGCGATGCCGATCCGGCGAATGGCCAGGATGGCGCCGGATCTTGCATTGCTGCCCGCGTCAACTTCACGCCGCATGTACAGCATCAAATGGACCGAGTCTGTAAAACCAATAGCGGTTAGCAGGGCCGGCATGGCCGAGCCGAGCATAGTCAGCTCGATGCCGATCCAGCCCATAGCTCCCAGTGTCCAGAGGGTGCCGAAGATGTGCGGAGTGGACGTAACAATGACCGCACTGAAGCTTCGTAATAGCAGTATCCCGACAATGAGTGTCAAGCAGCTTGCAACAATCGGTATCCTGATTCTTTCAGTGCGCATCTCAGCGAACCAGTCCGCTGAGAGAGCGGGAGACCCTGTTACGAGCACGTCCAGGCCGTGCTCGCCGGCGATGGTCCGGGCAATACGCCGGATATTTGCAACTACCGGGAACAGTTCATCAATTGTCGACAGTTCATTCAGACGCACAATTATTACAGTAGTCGCGGCGTTCGGCGAAAGCAACTGCCCGGCAACCAATGGATGAGCCAACGCTTCGGCCCGCGCCCGCTGCAGCACATTCTGGTCCAATGGACCTGCGGGAAGCAGTCGATGTGGGATCCCTCCGGAGATCACAGGAACGTCATCGATACTGTAGACCTCCGTGACGCCCTTGCTTTCACGCATCCGGGACACGAGTTGCCTCAGTGCCGTCACGGCTTCGGGCCTGAAGACACTGTCGCTCTTCAGAAGTACGACGCAGGCTTGTCCGTCAGGGTCGAATTCCTCGTAGAATTCCCTGACAACTCTCCAGTCCGTATCGTCGCCGCGGATATCCAAACTGGGATCCATCGAGTAATCGAGTCGGCTCATTCCCACCAGTGCAATTGCAGTCAAGAGAATTATCAGGCCGCAAACCAATCTGCGGTGAGTATCGATGATATTCGCGATCCAGTTCAATCGATGCAGACTCCGAAGCAGAACTTCTTATTGTCCGTCATTCTACCGCTATTGTCCGGAAGATGCACGTTCAAGTTCGGCTAACCGCGCAGTGGAAATATCTTTGGCCGTTAAATCCCCGAATTCTTACCCATTTAACGCCTTAGTCAGTTGCCAAAGCCGGCGATCGTTCAGTTGCAACCGTAATATAGTTTGCGCTTCGGCCGCGAAATGTGTCGCGAAAAATTCAATGTTTCTGGTTCATTGTCGGATTATAGGAGTATCTGCCCCGAAGTTAAAAAAAAATGAAAAAGAGCTTCAAGCCTGTTTCCCACAATTGCAAGCAGAAAACGCAGTAACTGTCACTATCAATTCGATAAGCTGCGGTTTTCCCCGAGTGTCTCAGTGAAGTACGCCTATAAATCTGTCGATTTGCGAGTATTAGAGTAAGAGAATCCAAGTATCGGAGGCTTTACAATGGACAAAGACAACGAGCGGAGACGAGAGCACAGACTGCGTTATTATTGGCCCATCTGGTTCGCCGAGAATCGCGACAGCGTACTTTCACAAGGGCAAATGGTCGATATTTCCAGTACAGGGGCGGCGTTCACCTGTTATGCCGAAGAGGGCTGCCCACATCCCGGTGAGCACATTACCGCTCGTTTCAGTGTTCCCCATTACGACGCCGACGAAGCCTTCGATATGGCTAACTTCACTAGGTGGGGTCACGTCTGTCGGGTCGAGAACGTAAACAGCTTTTTGCGCCGAGTCGCGGTTCAGTTCGCCGAACCATTGCCCTTCAAGCCCGGCGAACAGGCCAACGAAAAGACCGAGGCAGGACAGGACCTCGAACCAGCAAGCGCATAAGCCCCTAAGGTTGCTCGAGGTCCACTCACAGCGGCATTCTGCTTTCATAAACACTGCAAGCCGGCCATCTCGCTGGAGGTTGGCTCGAAATCCATTTCGTACTGCCACACGCTCATATTTTGCTCGTGTTTAACACTTGAGACGGTACAATTGGGAACAAATTTCCTATTGTCCGTGACTTGACGGTCGACCAAATAAGAACTGGAGGTATGTCAAATGAGAACGCTGCGATTGCTGTGTGCGATATGGTTTACGACCTTGGCTGTCTGTGGAGTATCTGAGGCTACTGAGATCGGCTGGAAGGCCTCGGGAACAGGCGGGGCGGTGGCTGCCGGTGGTGCCGGGGCCGTAGCGGCGGGCATTTCCATGCTCGAGCAGGGGGGTAACGCCGCCGATGCGGCGGCCGCTACACTTCTTGCGCTTACCATCACGGATTACGGTTCCTGCACCATCGGCGCCGAAATACCACTGATCATTTATGATGCCCGCAAGAGAGAGGTCAAGGTACTTTGCGGCCTCGGAGGCGCCCCGCTCGATCCCAAGACGATCCAATGGTTCTACGAAAATGGCATCCCTTCCAAGGGCAGTATAAAGGCGGCGCCCGTCCCCGGTGCTTTGAGCCTCTGCATCACTGCGGTCAAGCTGTACGGAACGATGAGCTTCGAGCAGGTCGTGGCGCCGTCGCTGGAGTTGCTCGATGCCGGCGGCAAAGACTGGTACCCGAATCTGGCGGCAACTTTTCGCAGGCTGATTGAGACGGAGAAGCAGACCCGCGGCGGTCGGCGGCGCAAGTTGCAAGTTGCGAGGGATCGCTTCTACAAGGGCGATATCGCCGATGAGCTGGTTGCATATTACGTCAAGAACGGGGGCTTTCTCCGCAAAGAGGATCTTGCCGCACACGAAACTCGCGTGGAAGATCCGGTGACGGTGGACTACCGGGGCTACCGGATCTGCAAGTGCGATACGTGGACGCAGGGACCTTATCTTTGCCAGACCTTGCGTCTTCTGGAAGGCTTTGATCTCAAGGCTATGGGGCATCTGTCTGCCGACTATGTTCATGTATTGACCGAGTCGCTGAAGCTGGGCTTTGCTGATCGTGACAAGTATTACGGAGATCCGCTATTTGTCGATGTGCCACTGGAGGCGCTTTTTTCGGACAGATATACGAAACTGCGTCGCTCTTTGATCGACATGACCAAGGCCTCGGACGAAGTCCGCCCCGGCGATCCCGTTGCCATGAAGGCCGTCACGGCGGCCGAACCGTATCGGCCGTGGCAGGCCGGGACCACCACGTGCGTCACCGCCGACCGCTGGGGCAACATGGTCTCGGCTACTCCGAGCGGAAACCAGCCCTATGCGGTCTGTCAGGAACTTGGAGTCGGCCACGGCAACAGGCTGAGGAGCCTCAATACCACGAAGGGGCATCCCAATCAAATCGAACCCGGTAAGCGGCCGCGCATTACGCTGACACCGACGATAGTCCTCAAGGACGGCAGGGCGGTGATTGCGATAAGCGTCGCCGGCGGCGATTTGCAAGACCAGACCACCCTCAACTGCCTTCTCAATCACGTAGAGTTCGGCATGATGCCCGAGGACGCTGTAACGGCTGTTCGTTTCAGCACGGGCCATCAGGAGAATTCTTTCGATCCCAATTCGATCCGAGCCGAAACGCTGGGAACGCTGGCAAGTCTGACAGTTGATGAGCAAATGGACGAAAGCGTCAGAGATGAGCTGGGCAAACGTGGGCACAAGATAAAGACAACGTCGAAGCCCATCGCCCATCCGATTATGATATATGCCGAGCCGGGTACGGGAATGCTGCATGCGGCGGGCGATCCCAAAGCAAGGCGCCATGCGGCGGCACTTGATTAGACCATGTTACTCGTGTCGCAGCGCGATGATCGGGTCCACATTGGCCGCGCGCACGGCCGGGTACAGGCCGAAGATGATCCCGACCGAAATGCTGATTCCCACGCTGAGGATAACGCTCTTGCCGGTCACCACAGTTGGCATGCCGGCGAATATCGTTATCAACCACGGTATCAGCAGGCCCAGCCCGATACCGATCATACCGCCGAGCGTCGAGAGCACCACGGTTTCGATGAGGAATTGGCTGATGATCTGTCTGCGTTTGGCACCGATTGCGCGGCGAATCCCGATCTCCTTTGTCCGTTCGGTCACCGAGGCGAGCATGATGTTCATGATCCCGATTCCACCTACGAGAAGACTGATGCACGCGATCGAGCCCAGAACGATGTTGAAGGTTCGTTTCGTGGCCTCGGCCTGTCGCAGCAGGGCCAGCGGGACCGACACGCGGTAGTCCTCTTTCTTATGAAACCGCTTGAGCATTGCTTCGATACCCTCGGCCACCGACTCGACGTGTTCGACCGAGTCGACCTCAACGATCATTTGATGAAGCTCGACCATCTCGCGCATTCGAGTGCCGGCCATATTGCGAGTCATGATGTCCCCGTACCGCTCCTTGGCCACCTCGATCGGAATATACGCGTCGATCTGCTCGTCGGGCATCTGGATGTTGCCCGCCATGCCCGCCTCGCTCTTGACGATCCCGACAATTTCGTAATAGCTGCCACCGATCCGCAGCGTCTGGCCGACCGTGTTCTCGGTGGCCAGCAGTTTTCTAGCCCCGAACTCAGTGAGGACTACGATCCCCGATCGATTTCTCGCATCGTCCGGCATCAGCACGCGACCGGCCATGATATCCCGCTCCAGCAGATCGAACCACGTCGGGGTCGTCCCCACTACGCGCAGCTCCAGATTTCGCGCCCCGAGTCGAGCTTCCTTGCGCACCAGTTTGACCGGCACAACCTGCCCGATCGCTTCGAATGTCTCGGCCACACGATACTGGTCCTC
>CAZLTY010000154.1:0-11625 GCA_964562575.1 uncultured Pirellulales bacterium | reverse complement strand
TGCCAATATACTCATGGTTCCCTCATATCCCCGAACTCAAAACGCCCCTTCAGGGAGCAGGATTTCTTCGCCTATCCAGCAACTCTACAGCCACAACGTGACCGAACCGTAATAACCGCTGAGTTATGTTCTGTCGGAAACTAAGAATTGAGAATATCTCGCCAGAGAAATTTTGGCAAGTTGAATCCGTTTCTTTCCAATTTCTGTATCGCTTCTTGAATCTCGCCTTGACAAAGGTTTGTTTCATGGTCGCATGGTTCACCTGTCAAGAGCTTCCTGAGAAAAGGCAAAGCACGTTTATCGCCGAGTTGTCCTAACGCCCAGAAAGCATGATTGTTCGCACTGTAACGAGGTGCATTGTAACCATTTTCTGTCGATTCCACGAACATAATCAAGGCTTCCACTTTATCACCGGGATACTTTCGTGTAGCCGTTTCACATGTCTTCTTTACACCCAGTACAATGCTAATAGAATATCATATAGATCTAAAAAACTCAAAGCTCTTTCCCGCAGAATCTCAAAGACCCTACTTGGGCCAGACAAGACCAATTGACAACCAAGTCTAACACCGCTTAGAATACTCTGCAGTCAAAAGAATAATGAGTAACAGGGTGGGCTGCAATGTGGCGAACAGATCGCGGTGAACGGATCCTTGAAGGCGCCGAAGTCATTGTATTTGCTGAGGCATTGTCGACCTTGCTCGACTACGCAACCGTGGATCAATTCGAAGATTATGAATCGGGCGTGGCGTGTTTTGACAATCTGACTTACGGTCAGAAAATCTCCGTCCTGGCAACCATTGGCAATGGCTTATTCAGAAAAGACGTAGCCCCTGTTGACTTGACGGCAGTTGTAGAAGGTGCCATTGCGGCCGTGTTTCAAAATCTGAAAGACTCGATCCTCCTTGAAATTGATGAGCCTGAGTTCGGGACGGACTGGCGAGAATTAGTAATTGCCGCAAGGAAGGAGGCAGAGGTAGAAGATATCCCCGCCCCTACGTGCACTGATGTGGATGAATGGGACTTCCAAGTGGAGAGACTTACCGACCGCATACTCTGGGATAGGGACTACGAACACGATCATATTTATATGGACCACCCACCCGAGAAAACACAGTGGCTAAAGGATGTGGCCAGGATTTCGGACAATTACTACACTGCAATAGCCGATGACCTGACCGACATTGAGGCCCAAGCACAAATCAAGGAATTGAGGAAGCTCTGTGATTCGATAATAGAGCCCTCCTGAATCACAGCGTGTCCTCCGGTCCCCAACTGTCCATAAGCGATGTGAACTACGTGCGATTATCGGTGTCTGTCTGAAAGACCTGATGTTCGACGAGCACCTTTGCCTCTTCGGGGCTAAACTCCCGACCGCAAGCGGTACAGTAGAAACCAACCTCGCCGTCGAAATGCACTTCTTGACGGCGACATCGTGGGCAGTTTACATCTCGGTTTTTCGGCTCAGTCATCTTGCGTCCCTCTCACTCAGCACTAAATGACATCAACTCCAGATGTTCTATCGGCAGAATACAGGCAAATGTTGAGCAATAAAGTGGCAGGCTACCTGTTCTGCCGCTCGCTGGAGACCGTGTGAGCTTGTCCGGGGCAAAATGTTCTTCCATTCTTTGCGACAAGGGCCTATGATTGCGAACACTCAAGAAAGACTCGCAGTATAGGCAGATGATTTCTTCATTTATCGAGGTGTTTGGATATGCCTTATCGAAAGCTCGTATTTGTGGCTGTGCTTGCCTTGTCGGTCGAATGTATAGGCCTGAGTTCATCGCTCCGGGCCGGACTTTCGCGTCCGCACGAATCCGTGATCCTTATCAGGAGTGTCAAGCAGGATTTCAACTATGTGACGCCCTGGAAGAGGGCGCCCCTGAGCAGAATCTCAGGCTCGGGATTTGTTGTTGCCGGCAACAGAATCCTTACTAACGCCCACAACGTCAGCAACAGCAGATACGTTGAATTGAGGAAAGAAAATATCGCCCGGCGGTATGTGGCCCGGGTCGTATTTGTTGGACACGACTGCGATCTGGCGATGCTTGCCGTAGATGATGCGAGTTTCTTCGAGGGCACCGCCGCTCTTGAACTGACGGGAATTCCAAGAGTCAACAGCACGGTCTCAACCTATGGCTTTCCAGTCGGCGGTGATCGGATATCCGTCACCGAAGGTGTGGTCTCGCGCATAGAGATGGATACGTATGTTCACACTGCCGCCGACAAGCATCTCGTCATCCAGACTGACGCTGCAATCAACCCGGGCAATAGCGGCGGCCCCGTCATACAGGACGGTAAGGTTGTCGGCGTTGCCTTCCAGGGACTGACAGAGGCCGACAACATCGGCTACATGATTCCTACGACCGTGATCAGGCATTTTCTCGAAGATGTCGAGGATGGAAAATACGATGGTTTCGGATCGATGGGGACGATCTTCTACCCCGGCCTGCACAACCCCAGTTACAGAGACTACCTCAAGGTTCCGCCCGACGAGGACGGCGTCGTCGTGCTCGATACGGTGATGCACTCTTCGCTCGAATCGGTCCTCAAGCCGGCTGACGTAATGACCCGGATCGACGACTATAACATCGACAATGATGGAACGGTCAACGTACACGGCCTGAGATTGTCCATCTCGGAGGTTGTCGAGTCCAAGCAGATCGGCGAAACGACTGAGCTGACGTTCTATCGGCAGGGCAAGCGAATGACGGCGACTGCTACCGTCGCGTTGAACAGGCCGACTCTCGAACGTGCGCGCCAGTATGATCGTCCGCCTCCTTACGTGTGCTTTGCCGGCCTTGTGTTCGTGCCCGCGACGCGCAACTTCCTCGAAACCTGGGGCAGGCAGTGGCCAAGGGACATACCTTTCTACCTGCGATACCTTTACGCACATTCGATGACGCTCAATGAGGACCGGCAGCGAAGAGAATATGTCGTCCTCTCGGCAATCATGTCCGACGAAATCAACTCCTACGCCGATCCGTTCAAGAGCCAGGTTCTCGATAGTATCAACGGCGTCAAGATACACGGTCTCGATGACGTTCAGAAAGCCTTCGAGCAGACCACGGAGAAGTTTTACGAAATAACGTTCATGGGCAACAATCGCATCCTGCCGATCGACGCCGAGAAGGCGCGACTGAGGCATGAGCCCATCTTAGAGAAATATCACATACCCGCCGAGGCGCGCATGGAGACGAGCCCATGAAAAAACAGATGATTTGCATAGCTGTAATGGCCGGCGCGGTCCTTGCGCCCTGTGCCTCCGGGGCCGCGACTCGGATCGATTTGACCGACGAAATGAAAGATTCCATAATCTTCCTGGAGACTTCGGCCCACGGCTACAATCTGAGCGAACCATGGAAGCACAGCGGTCTGTCGCAGAACTGGGCCTGTGCGTGCGCGGTTGGCGCCTATGAGGTGCTGACGACTGCCGAGAACGTTGTGAATCTTGCCTTTGCCAAGGCCCTCAGGTACGGCCAGAATGAATTCCTCGGCGCTGAACTCGTAATTGTTGACTACCGGAGCAATCTTTGCCTGATTCGATTGGACCCGGGCGAGTTGAGCAAACCTCTGAAGCCGCTGACATTTGTCGAGGAATATCCCAAGGGGGCGGAAGTTGACTTCTACTGGCTCTCGGCGGACAGCCGCCTCTTCAACGGGCGCGGCCATCTTGACCGGGCCAGCATCGAGATGATGCGAACTTCTCATGGACAACGTCTGCGCTACGTGATCGCCAATGCCTCGCAACGTACAGGCAAGGGGGAAGTCTACTGTGCCGGCAACTCGCCCATCGGCATAGCCTGCTGGTCCAGCAGGGACAAAGAAGCCGGCTTGATCCCGGCCGAGACAATCAACAGGTTTCTGGAGGCTGTGCGCAAGGGTGATTACAAAGGCTTTGGAGAGGTCGGATTTGCAATCTCGGAACTCCTCGACCCGGCTATGCGATCCTTCCTGAAAATGCCCGCGTCACTCGGTGGAGGCACCTACGTGGCCGACGTGTACAACCTCGGCACGGGGAGTGACCCCGCGCTTGCGCGGGGGCAGGCTCGGCCTGCGAAGGCAGGGGTCTTGAAGAAGGGCGACGTGATCCTGAGAATCGACGGCCACGGGCTCGATCCTCACGGGCGTTTCAAGCACGACAAGTATGAATGGCTGTCGTTCGATCATCTCATAACAAGCAAGGCGGTCGGCGAAAGCGTGTTGTTCGATGTCTGGCGCGAGGGCCGCAAAGAAAAGATCCAGGCGAACGTCAAGAACTTCAAAGCCTCGGAAATGCTCGTGCCGTTTCATGAATTCGACAGACAGCCCGAATATGTCGTCACGGCGGGATTCGTCCTGCAGAAGCTCACGCGTGAGTACATGAAGGAGTTCGGCGACGATCTGGCCGGCGAGGCCCCTTCACACCTGTACCACTACTATCGCGACCTTGCCTTCAAACCCACAGACGAGCGCAGGGACGTGGTCATACTCAGCTACGTCCTGCCGGCCCCGATCAACATAGGTTACACCGGTCTCGGCCAGATGGTCGTCAGCAAGTTCAACGGCATGAAGATACGTTCTGTTGCGGATGTCCTCGATGCTCAGAAACTCAACCCCCAATCCAAGTACGATGTGATCGAGTTTGAGCTCAACAGCCCGGCGATAGTTATCTCGCGTGAGCAGTTGCCTGCTGCCAATCAGTTTGTCAGCAGGAACTACGGAATCGAGAAACTGTCGAATGTCTACCCGTAATCGACGAAGCAAGCCGAGCGCTGTGTATCGGCTACACAAGCACACATCACTGCCAGATGCTCGTTATTGCCTTGACTTAGAGCTGTAAGAGAGTATAATGGTCTTTGGTATGAAGCTTCCTGGCCGAAGCAGCTAGGATGAAAGGGTGTGCAGTCGATTATGCTTGAGCTTATGCACTTGCTTGGGGGGCAGTATCCTCGCATATCGCCAGCACCGGAAGGTATCGACGTTCGTTTTATGCTGTTGCCGGCTGAAGATTCTCGTTTTTGCGCGGGTAAGCGCCTTTATAATATGGTGTTCCCGACTTAGAATTCGCGTTCTTGCGCGGGCAAGTGGTCTCACAATGACAGGTTATGGTTTTGCTCGCGAGAATTTACTACCCTTCAAGGGTATAACAGGTTGTGGTTTCGCTCGCGGGAATTTACCACCCTTCAAGGGTGTGAGAACCGATTTGATGAAATTCAATCGCATCGCTTTTGTTGCTGTCCTGGCGGTATTGCTGCCATGCGCCGGTCTGTGGGCCCGGCCGATGACCGCGCATGACGCTGAGATGGTCGTGGCCGGCTGGCTCAAAGCCGCTGTCCAACCGCTCGGTACGAACCTCGGCAGTCGAGTGGTAGAAGTTGAGACCTTCACGGACGGGGCCGCAAGGGCGGCCTACTACATTGTCTATTTGCAGCCTTCGGGATTTGTGATCGTCTCGGCCGACGATTCGGTTGAACCGATCATCGGCTTTGCCGATGACGGGACTTATGACCCTTCGTTCGACAATCCGCTGGGCCTGTTGGTGACAAACGACCTCAACGGGCGAGTCGCGGCCGCTGCCGATACGTTTGCCCTCTTGATGGATCTTGGCACCGCGGCGCCCGAGAAGCCTCAGAACAAGTGGCGACGTCTCATCGATCTTGCAGAGAATCCCGCAGACGGATTCGGATTGATGAGCCTGATGTGTATCAGCGATATCCGCGTGATACCTCTGGTCCAGAGCAGGTGGGGTCAGGCGACTGTCTGTGGGTACGACACCTACAATTACTATACGCCGGATCAGTATCCATGCGGGTGTGTCGCGACGGCCCTGGCCCAGGTGATGCGTTACTACGAATATCCTGCGACCCAGATAGGCGTCAACGAGTTTGCGGTTCGTGTTGCCGACACGGGGGGACAGAAGGCGTACACGCGGGGAGGCGATGGCTTGGGCGGGCCCTACGTCTGGAGTGACATGGTGCTTCGGCCCGAGTCGAATTGTGCCGCATTCACCGAGGCGCAACGTCAAGCGATCGGCGGGCTTTGTCATGACGCAGGTATTGCCGTCGAGATGGAGTACACGGCGACGGGATCCGGAGCTTACATGCCTGATGCGAGAGCCGCGCTGGTGAGAACATTCGGGTACAGCAACGCCGTGCTGGGGTACAATCTTGGTCAGGAAATCCATGCAGGCACCGAAGGGATGATCAACCCGAATCTCGACGCCGGAGCCCCGGTCATCCTAGCTATTGCTGACGCGACTGATCTGAACGATGCGCACGCGGTGGTATGTGACGGCTACGGGTACGAATCTTCGACGCTGTACCACCATCTGAACATGGGCTGGCGTGGTGTCGATGATATCTGGTACAGCCTGCCCAATATCGATGCGCCACGGGCCCAATATACGGTGGTCTTCGGATGCATCTACAACATTTCCCCATCGGGTTCGGGCGAGATAATCAGCGGACGCGTCCTGGATCCAGGCGGCGAGCCAATAGCCGGCGCCAGAGTCTTCGCCGAGCCCGGCGGGCGTTCGCCTCTGGTCGCCCTGACCGATGACAGAGGGATCTACGCCCTTGAGAATCTGAACTCGAACGCTGTCTACAAGCTGCGACCGAGTGCCGAAGGATACGTCTTTTCCAGCGAGCCTGTCGAGGTTGATGTGCTGAGCTCGACCGACGGGTCGCCCGAGTCAGGGAATCGTTGGGGGATCGACTTCTACGCCAAGCAGGTTTTTGACCCGCCGGAGCCTGCGATTATTCATGTGGACGATGACGCCCCGGGCGATCCGGGTGCGGGCGAGCCGGCCCTGTCGGATCCGTACGAGGACGGTTCGGCCGAGCATCCCTTCGACGCCGTGCAGGAAGCTATCGACGCAGCCTTCTCCGGTGACACAGTGCTCATTTTGGCCGGAACGTACACGGGCGACGGCAACCGGGACCTGGACTTCCGAGGCAAAGCGATTACGGTTCGCAGCGCCGAGCCGAACGATCCGAGCCTCGTGACAATAGACTGCGGCGCGACCGCGGACGACCCGCACAGGGGATTCGATTTCCACAGCTACGAAACGCCGAGGTCGGTACTCGAAGGTCTGACCGTCACAGGCGGATACCACGATCAGGGCGGCGGCATTTATTGCTCCGACTGCGCCAGACCCACGGTGACAAACTGCGTGTTCGCTGAGAATCGGGCCTTGCTTGGCGGCGGAATGTTCGTCGACAGCAGCCCGACGCTGAATATCTGTCAGTTCAGCAACAACTCCGCCGACGGCGGCGGCGGGTTGTACAATGACGGCGACGTATCCGAGTGCAATCCGGCTCTGTCGGATTGCACCTTCAGCGGCAACCGCGCAACCCATAATGGCGGTGCAGTATACAATCTGGGCCGGCGGGCCAAACCGACCCTGAGAAGCTGTGAATTCATCGGCAACTCCGTCTCCGGAGGCGGAGGCGGCGCGATCCGAAACAACGTCTCGGCCAGTCCCACTCTGATCAATTGCCTTTTCGCAGGTAACTCCGCAGCCACCTCCGGCGGAGCGATACGCAATTCCAACAGCGGCAACACGAAGCTGACTAATTGCACGTTCAGTGCGAATTTAGCCTTGAACGGGACCGCTTTTGCCTCCACCCCCGATGACGCCGATTCGCAGTCCCCGTGCGTGCTTCAGGTCGTCAACTGCATCTTCCGGGACGGCGGCGACGAGATCTACAACGACGACGGCTCGGTAATCAACGTCACCTTCAGCAACCTCCAGGATGGCGGCCTCCGAGGTCACTTCCCAGGTGAGGGCAATATCGACGCCAATCCCCACTTTGCCGATCCCGGCAGCGGTGACTACCACCTCAAATCCAAAGCAGGGCGATGGGACATTGACACGCAAAGCTGGATACTCGACGAGACGACAAGCCCCTGTATAGACTCCGGAGATGCTACAATGGCCCTCGGCGCCGAGCCGGCCCCCAACGGCGGTGTCATCAATATGGGTGCATACGGCGGCACTTTCCGGGCGAGCAAATCATTGTCGCCCTCACCGTAGCTGCCGATCCGGCAGAAACTACTCCTGCAGGGCTGCCTTAACCCTCTTGAGGTTCTCACGGGCCTCGGGGTCGTCAGGATCAAGCCGCAGTGCCGCTTCAAATTGCGCCACCGCCTCGCGCAAGCGCCCTTGGCCGGCATAAGCCGCCCCGAGGTTACTGCGTGCCTCTGCATGTTCGGGCTCGAGGTTGACCGCCCGCTCCAGATGGGACTGGGCCTCGGCGAACTTCTGCTCTGTGCCGAGTGCCATCCCCAGCATGTTGAGGGCGCCCAAATGGTTGGGATCGATCTGAATCGTGCGTTGCAACTCCGCCACGGCCTCGGGGCCTCGTCCGGTCTTCATCAGGATTCGCGCCAGGTTGAAATGCGCGTGCGTGAAGTCGGGCTGCAACTGGATGGCCTTCTCGAATTGCGCCTGAGCGTCTTTATGGCCCAGTCGCTCGTAGGCAACGCCCAGGTTGTTGTGTGCTCCGGCGTATGCTGGATCGGCTTCGAGCGCCTGCTTGAACTGGGCTGCGGCTTCTGCCAGCTTGCCCGCCTTCAGCAGCTCGGTGCCCATGCGGTTGTATACGCGCGCGTAGTTGGGTTGAGCCTGGCCCAGTGCCCTGGCGGCTGCGACGGCCTCGGCGTCACTTTGAGCAGAACGCGGAATCTCAAACGCCGACGGCGCACGGCCAACGTTGAGATCGGCCAATATCTGCTTCAGCGCCTCGGCGGCAACGCGGCTGCCTTCGGGCGAGGGATGGAGTTCGTCGCCGGAGCTGTAACGCAGCCGCGGATTCACCGCGCCGGCCGACTCGGCGCGGTGAATCCCGAAGAACTCCGAGAGCCGGACTGACGGGATCTCGTGCATTGCCGCCAGATGCTCGACCACGAGTCGGTCGCTGTTCTGCGGCACGAAACAAACGTCGGCGATGCGGTCATCCAGAAACCGCGGCCAGATGGCGACAAGCGGCTGAAATCCGTGACGATTGGCGAGCTGCTGGCATCGGCGCAATCCCTCGGCCACGTTGTTGTCTCCAATGGCGTCCTGGTTCCAGCGCACGGGGTCCGCTTCGGCTCCGAAGCCAAACAGGTTCAGCCGGAGGCTCACCAGGCGAAAGAGGTGGGACCTGCGAAACAACGTCTTGACGAGAGCGGATCGGTCAATCGTTCCGGCAAGAGGAAACGCCTCGCGGTTGAAGTTGTCGAAATCGTTCTCCACGAACAGCAGAACGACTACATCCGGATCGAATCGCAGCCCTTTGACCTCCAGCAGCTCGACTTCGGCGCGCGTGCAATAGGCGCTGACGCCGAAGTTGAGGACCTCGGTTGATCCATCGGGATAGAGATTTTCGAGCCGGCGAGAAATAGTCTCGGATTCGCGCAATCCATAGCCCTCGACCACCGAATCTCCGAGCAGCAGGACCCGTCTGACGCCATCAGGCTTGGCGAGCGTGCGCTCTCTGTCGCGCTGCCCGTGGGAGTTGGTCCGTTCGTAGGTCTGAATGAAGTCCGGATTGTCACTGCGGCAGTTTGCCTTTAGCTCGAAGCCCAGGATCGGATTCGTCGAGCGCTTGTAGATGCAGTCATAGGAACCGAGCTGAATTGGCTTGATGCCCGGCGCCCGACCGAGGGCTCGAACTAACGCCTCGCCTGCGAGCAGCGCAAGCAGGGTGGCGCAGACCGCCACGGCCGGGCCGGCCAGACGGCGAAGAAACACTCGCGACCGTTGTTTTGATGACATGCTGCTTGGTGCCCCAATTATCTGCGCCATCATCTCGTCGGTTTTGGCTCAGAAGCAACTCTGCTGTCCACCAACTCCGGTGATTGTAATAGCAGGGGTATAAGTACGCAAGAGGGGCCATTTGCGTTGCAAGCGTCTTTTCCGGAATTCACGGACTCCAGTCGAGGTGAGATTGTCCTGTGGGCCGCTCTGTCAGCTTCAGATGTCCATTGTGATCGCAAGTGAAGCCAATGAGCCTAGTTATTCACAGTTGGCATGAGACGATTTCTTCGTGTTTTGGGCATTTCTGCCTGATGTCGCCTGAAAGATGCGCCGATGCATAATTCTGAGATTTTTCTTGACGGGAAGATGTCCAATTTGGTACAAATAAGCATGGTGAAGCTCGTGGTTATACACCGATTACTGTGTTCTATGAGAGGTGAATTCGGGTGAAGATCAGGTCATTATCGGTCGTTCCGATACAACTTGTCAGTTCTTTTCTAACTTTCTCTATTCCAATAGGAGGACTATGTCATGTGTAAGAAACTGATTTGCTTAACCTCATTTGTTGTGGTGCTGTCGCTGGCCGGTAATGCCGTGGCTCAGCTCGACCCGTTGTCCATTACCGATGGTCACGTATACTTGTTTGAGGATGTCGGCGCCGATGTACCGGATGACTCGGCCAGCAGCCACACGGCCAATCTCATTGGAAGCCCCCAGGTTGTTGACGGCCTCAGAGGCAAGGCGCTACAGCTCAACGGGACCAGTGATGGCGTTCACATCCCGGATGACGCTGGGATCAACCTCGGCACTCACCAGAATCACACGGTAATTGCGATATTCAACTGTGCCGATGTGACCAAATCGGAGAAACAGGTGGTGTATGAAGAAGGCGGCAGCACCCGCGGACTTACCATATACGTCCACGAAAGTCTGGTCTATGTCGGAGGATGGAACCGGAGCGATTATACACCGGAATGGACAGAAACATTTCTCTCTGCGCCGGTTAGTTCCCACGCATGGCATGCCGTTGCTATGGTTGTCAGAGACGGTGGCGCAGCCCAGGAGGGCGACAAGTTTGAAATGTGGATGGACGGAGAGTTGATCGCCAAGGGGCCAGGCGGTCAATTGAACAGCCGCTCGGATGACAACGCTTTCGGGCATGTCATATCACAAACTAACTTCCATGACGGCACCGTAGGCGCCGGCCATTGGTTCGAAGGCATGATTGACGAGGTTTGGATTATCAATCAGGCACTGACAATAACAGAGTTGAGCGCCTTTGCGGGCAAGCCATGGCCTAATGCTTTCGGTCCCACTCCAGCCGATGGTTCCTACTTTGAGAATACATGGGGGAACCTTTTCTGGAAGCCGGGAGCTTTTGCCGTTTCTCACGATGTGTACGCCGGTGAGAATTTTGATGATGTTGACAGCGGCGCCGGCGATACATTCATTGGCAATCAGTCCACGACGGATCTCATAGTCGGCTTCCCCGGATTTCCGTTCCCTGACGGGCTTGTCCCCGGTACGACCTACTACTGGCGAATAAATGAGGTCAACGATGCCGATCCCAACAGCCCCTGGAAAGGCGATGTCTGGAGCTTCACGGTTCCGCCAAGGACAGCCTATGCCCCCGTCCCGGCCGACGGCGGCGAGTCCGTTGCCCTGGACGCCGAGCTCAACTGGACGGGAGGCTTTGAGGCGAAACTGCACACCGTGTATTTCGGCGATAACTTTGACGATGTCAGCAATGCTGCCGGGGGTCCTCTTCTGGGAGACCCCATTTTCGCTCCCCCAGGTCCCCTTGAATTAGCCAAAACCTACTACTGGCGCGTTGACGAGTTCGATCCTCCCTTCACGCTTAAGGGCGAGGTCTGGAGCTTCACCGCAGAGGGCACCGCGGC
>CAZLTY010000153.1:0-11733 GCA_964562575.1 uncultured Pirellulales bacterium | reverse complement strand
CAAGTTCACAAATCCGGTCAGGCCAAAACCCACCGCCAGCGGGTTCTCGAATGCCTACACCAGCTCGGCCCATCAACTGGCGCCGAATTGGGCAAGGCGATGGCCGCGGACCGGTATGCGGCTCACCGGCGACTGTCTGAACTGCAGCGAGCAGGCCTGGTCGAGCGAGCCGGTTTTCGAAGATGTGAAGTTACGAACCGCAAGTGTCAGGTATGGGTTGTGGTTGAGCCAGAAGAAACTCTATTTAGCAGCAGAGGACAACGTGAGCAAGCAAGCTACAGCTAAGTCAACGAAAGTGGCAGGCAATAAGGGCGGAAAGGCACCTGACAAAGCTGAACGTGCTGGCAAGCGCCACTCGTCACGCAAAGTCTGGCACATCACGGACTTTCAGGACCTGTTTGAGCTGAGCGACGATGTGAGGAAGGGACGCTCGGGGCCATTGCGTTACACAAAAAGCATTGTCACTCTCAGTCCGTTCGCTCCAGATGGGGAGGCACGGCACTTTGAGCGAATGTGCCTCCTGAAGTCGAGGCCCGAGCGCCATCTGCTACGGAGCACTTTCGAGGATCTGAAGAACTGGACATCGGCTAAGCAATTCGGACCGCGAGGCTTCCTCGTGACATCGGACGGCAAGCCGGCAGGGCATGAATACCTGGCAGCCCAACTCGGTCTTTCTGCCGCTGACATCAAACAGGCTCTGCCAATCCTGGAGGCGCTCGGTTTTCTCGAGCGCATTCCGCTAAACGGCCAATTGGAACCGACTGCGTCGAAGCGAAAGAAGAGAAGTGCGAAAAAGCGAAAAAAGACAGCTTCAAAGGGCACTCAGAAGAAAGCAAGAGAATCACAAAACGCGACGAAAGGCACCGGAGAGAGTTCTACAGAAGCACTTCCGGATTCAGCCGTTTCAATCCGGAACGGCCCGGAACGATCCGGAAACTCTTTAAGAAAGGCTAAATCGAAATCTAAGGCTAAGGGTAAGGAGAAACAGAAGGCGCCTGACGGATTAACGGCTAAAGGGAACAAGGAAAAAGAAAAACGGCTAGCCGTAGAGCAAGGCCAATCGCAGGAAGCAGCCCCGAGTGTAGGGCAAGCCGAACCCCAAGCCGAGCCGTTCAAGCCGCACCTATCCGACGCTTCTGGGGGCGATGCAAGGGTGATACCCATTCATCCCCCCGGGGGCTCGGTTAAATCCCATACCGAGCGATCTGGTGGGCACATACACCACGCTGGCACTGACTATAACCGCTTCGATGTCCAGTACGGGACCAAGGTCTTCCGGACGCTCGGCTACCAATACGCGATCGACAGCATCGAGGCGATCCGCGAGATCACGGCCTTTGCATCCGCATGGCACAAGGCGCTCGAACGAATGTCCGGGGCGCCGCCGCCCGAGATCGACAAGCTTGGGGCCAGGCTTATCACCGAGGCCCGTAAGATCGCGAGGCGAAGGAACAAGAATCGCAACCCCGGCGCGGTCTGGTGTACCGTTCTCGATCGAATCGTGAACGCAAGAACAGCAACGGACACGTAACGCGACAAAGGGAAAGTGAACGACAACCGACGACAAGCTCAGACAAGCAATACTAATATCAGAACCGATTTCGCGGTAAATAAATGAAAGGACGTATTTTCTTTAAGTTATTGCTAACTAAAGACTTAGGTTCTAATTGAGGCAAGGGGATAACGGGTCAAAGCATCCGTTTCTGCCCCTACTTTTGAAAAAAAAATTAACCGGTTGTCGTTGATTAGAAGCCGTGGTGCAAGGACTTATGGCGCATTTCTAGTGGGTAGTGACATCAACAAGGAGTAAACTACGATGCAGCAAAGCGTACATTTCATGCGAATTGGAAAAACAACACTGGCCAGTCTGACCGGCGTTGGCCTCCCAGTTGTGGAGCGTTGGCTTCAGGAGGGACTTCCCGTTTGCCGTGATGGTAGAGGGATTTACTTGTTCAGAGCCATGCGATGGCTGCACGACCTGCACGAGAAACAACAACGGGAGAAGGCCCTTTTGACGAAGTTGAGCCAGATCCAGGTCGCCGAGCTATTGGATGTGAGTCGCCAGAGCGTTTACGAATGGACGCGTCTGGGCCTTCCTCGGGGCGAGGACAAAAAGTACAGCTTGCCCGAGGCGATGGCGTGGATTCGATTGCACTATCGACGGTGTGCGGAAGAACGATATCAGAAGCACATGCGAACATTATCAGCCGACTTAGAGAGGAAGATTTCTCGTGCAAAAGCAAAATGAAAAGGTCAAGAGAGAACACGACAGTCGTCGCCATCGTCGCTTGGTGGCCGCTCGCCTTCGCGCTCGTCAGCTCGAGCGTATGGTCGAGCCTTTGGCCCTTTCGATTCGAGGGCAGCGCGTTTGATCATGGCTGAAACTGCACAAGACTTTTTGGTCCGGATCGAGCCAATTTTTGTCGGCCTTGAGGACGCGGCGAAGATGTTGGGCATATCTTTGTCAACATTCAAGCAACTGGACAAACGGGGCGGCGTTGGGCCTATGCCTGTGCAGATTCAGACGATCAAGCGTACATTGTATCGCACCGATGAACTGCGCCGATGGGCGCTGGCTGGTTGTCCGATTCGGGAAAAGTGGATGAAGATAATATCTGAGAATTGTTGATTTTGTGTGTGGATTGTTGTAGCGAACGTGATACAATAGCCTCGGATTTCAAGACAATTGGAAACAAACAAAACTCGCTGGGGCAATTCCGACCGTCAAAGGTCAGTCTTGAAATCCACCCGGCGGGTTTATATTCACAGGAGGCGACTATGAGAATGAGGCCATTAGCAATGTGCATTATGCTTGTTGGTGGTTGTGCTTACTATCCGCCGGTCACCGAAGAGCCGGTAAAGGTAGAGTCGGACGGCAGCTATTACAATTACGATTCGGCATATCAAGCGAGTCGCCGTCGCGAATATTGCGAGGCTAACAAGGGCGCAACGCCGGAGATGCTCGATGCGATAATGAGCGGCAAAATAATTTTGGGTATGCTGAAAAGCGAAGTTGCCGCAAGTTGGGGCAGTCCGGACTCCGGGGATATGACAAAAGAGATTGTCCATAACAGCGACGGGCGAATAGTCTTTGAGAGGTGGAGCTTCGATAATGTCTACAAGATCTTCGTTCACTTCGAAGGCGGCGTTGTTGTCACTTTACACGATAATGCCGAATCAGGACCGACTCGGTTTCTTGTTAAGCCAGCGGTGGAGCCGATCAGACGGGCCCACGTAGAGAGACGTTATGTGCGTCTTGAGAAGCCTGTGTACTCCATGCCAATTAATCCCGAGGAGTATGAGCGACGAGTCCGGACTTATCTCGATGAACATGGGCATCTGATGAGCGTCCGGCACCAACGGGCGTTCAAGGAGGGTAACATTATGACTGGTATGCGAGCGGAGGACGTCGAGGCTATTTGGGGGACTCCGACCAAGAGGAGCTTTGTCAAGATCCCTGGATCTGATGCGTACCACGTTGTCTGGCATTACCCGGCACCTATGAACAAACTGCGTTTTACAGATGGATATTTGACTTCTTGGACGGAGTAGTTGCGTCTTTCTGACAGGTGACATTATGAGAATATTCAAGCAAACATTCAAGAACAAGGGCGGTGAGAAGAAGCTGTCGTCAAAATGGTACTGCGAGTTCCGGGACCACCTGCGCAAGACCCGGCGCATGCCAGCCCATGAGGACAAGAAAGCAAGTGAGGCGGTTGGCCGGGGCATAGAGAAACTGGTTGCCGTCAAGGCCAGAGGGGAACAACCGGACCCGCAACTATCTCGATGGCTGGAATGTTTACCGTCGCGGATGCTGGCTTACTTCGTCAAGGTCGGTCTGATAGACAAGGCGAGGTCGGGCAAGATGCTGGCCGAGCATGTAGTGGACTTCAGGCAATCGCTGCTCGATAAGGGCGACACACTGAAAACAGCAAACGAAACCAAGTCGAGGGTGTTGTGTATTTGCAGGGATTGCAGTCTCGTAAACTGGTCAGATATTCAGGCTAGTAAGGTGCAGCGGAGCATTGTCAGACTCGGAGCGGAGAAGGATTGGAGCAAGAGGACGGCGAATTTCTATCTCAAGGCCTTCAAGCACTTTTGCTCGTGGATGGTCGAGGACCAAAGAGCCAGTACTTCACCGGTGACACACCTGAGAACTGTCGAGGTCCAGAAGAAAGATATACGACGACCGCGGAGACCGCTTGAGGTCGATGAAGTCAGGCGACTGCTTGAGGTTGCGAGAACAGCACCGAAGATGCGGGGAGGGCCGACCGGATACGAGAGGAGCTTGATATATCGTTTGGCTTGTGAGTCGGGTCTGAGGGCCAATGAGATAAGGTTGCTCAAGGTCGAGGACTTCGATTTCAACAACTGCACTGTCACAGTGCTGGACCATACGGCCAAGAACAGGCGAGAGAAAACACTGCCACTAAGACCGGATACAGCATCGGACATAAAGGATCTGCTCGCCAACAAGTTCCCGGCGGCGAGGGCGTTCACGATACCGACCAAGATAGTCAATATGCTAAAGCCGGACCTGAAGCTGGCCAGGATTGAGTACATGGACGATGCTGGCAGATATGCTGACTTCCACAGTCTACGGCATACATGCGGGAGCTTACTGGCGGCATCGGGCGTCCATCCGAAAGTCGCCCAAGAGATAATGAGGCATAGCGATATAAACTTGACGATGGGCATATACACACATACGATGCGAGGCCAGGAAGCCGACGCGGTGAACTCACTACCAGACCTATCACAACCGAGCAAAGAGTCCCAGAAGAGAACCGGGACCGACAACGTGACAGTCACCAACGCAACTGGGCGCTCTACTGGGCGCTTTTGTGCAACCGACATTAAGAGTCATAAGAGGTCACATGGGATCAAGGGTGAAAGAACGCTGTTTTTGGAGTCTCAAGGAGGGTCAAAACCTAGAATCCCTGTTGGTCAGATAGACACCGGAGATGACAAGAGCCGCGCCGACTGCGAGCGAGAAGGTGATTTGCTCATGGAGGATCAGGCGGGCACATACGATCCCGAATATGGGCACGAAGTTTATAAACAAACCCGCCTTGGTCGGGCCCAGACTCTCGACGCCCTCATAGTACCAGACGAATCCGATTACAGTTCCGAAGATGCCCAGATAGGAAATACACAGCCAATCCCGGGCGGATTGATGCGCTATGTTCCCTATAAATCCTTCCAAGCAGGCGGGGACTGCCAGAGCGATTGCTCCGACTGCGGCCGAATACGATACCGCCGTCAGTGGCGACAGGTCTTTCATAACGGATTTTCCTATCAGCGAGTAGGTAGCCCAGCTCAGGACACAGAAGAAAATGTAGAGTTCCCCCCGGCCCAGCCCTCGGTCAATTATCTGACTGATGTCCCCTTTCGATATGACCACCGTTGCGCCACACACCGAGATGGCGATCCCGAGAGCCTTCAGCGGAGTGATCTTTTCTTTCAGCAGCAGCGCCGAGAATATCGTAATGAAAATCGGGCAAGTTGCGATTATCAGAGCCGCCCGGGATGCTTCGATAATCTTGAGTCCTTTATAGAACATGACGTTGTACGCGAAAATGCCTATCAGTCCGAGCAGGATGATCGGGACGATCTGAGACTTCTTCAGCCGAGGAAGTCTGCCTTCGATTTTCCGAGTCAGCGCCAGCAGAAGCGTTGAGGCGATAGCGAACCTGAGAAATCCGATCGAAAAAGGCCCGACATTTTGGGCCGCTATTTTGCCCGCAACGAAAGTGCCGCCCCAGAACAGCGTTGTCAAAATCAGTTTTGCGTAGATCTTCATAGCAGCAGCCACAGTCAGTTTTGTCGCGGGCCATTCTGCCCGCTACAGCCCCGGCCGTCAATAGCCTGATCCCTCGCCAAACGTGTTCACGGATAGTCCTTGGAGGCCCGAAGGGCCGCGGACCTTGTCCTGAGCCTGGGCGAAGGGCTCCTTCGCAATGACATTGCTCGGTTTGTACGATTTATCGCTTTGAGTCCACAACATTTCAGGGTATTCTGTAGAGTGCCATTGTGTTCTGGAGGTCACCTATGAAGAAAGTTGAATTATCACGACGCGTTTTTCTCCGCAGTTCTTCTTTAGCGGCTGCCGGCACAATTGCCGGGGCTCTTGCCGGGCAGACCGAGGCCGGGCGTGACTCGGTGCACGCCATAATTCAACGGGCAGGCAACACCGACAGCGACGAGCTGCGCCTGAGCTATCTGAAACAACTCAGCACGCAATCGGGGCTCAATGCGTCTGTCAAGGAGGACCTTCCAAGGTTGATCACTCAAATCGAACGGTGGCTGGGCGATAAAAGGCTGGACTATTTCGGTCGAGAGGCTGCAAGAACGAAGGACTTCGATTTTGAAATTGCCGAAAGTTCGCTGCTCTATCCCCTGACGTGGTTGTATCGAGGCAGGATGGTAATCTGGTACGCGTTGGAATCCGGGGGCGTCTGGAATATCCCCGAGAGGAAACGCCAATTCTTCGCCGCGGCGCGCGGCTTCTTCGAGAAATACGCCGAGGCATTTCCGCAGAACAAAATCGTCCGGATGTATCTGGGGCATCCCACACCGCCTCGCAAGCGTTATGAAACGGTTCCGGGCGCGCCTCAGTGGGCAATTTGCCAGCGCGAGGGATTGGAACGGCTCGCCGACATAATCGAGTGGTGGATCGACAACCGTATGCAGGCCGACGGCCAATACGGCGGCGGCTGGGGCGACGACTGCGAGATGTGGCGCTGGTGGGTGCCGGTTCTGATAGGATTCGACAGCCCCAAGATCAGTCGGGCGCAGGCCCGCTTTTCCAAGGCCCTTATGGACCAGTCGCACATGAAGAGCGGTTACACAACGCGCATGTCGGACGTCGAACACACCGCGGAGGATTCCGCCGATGCGATTACCCCCATGATGCACATTGATCCAGAGAACGATCTCTGGCGAGAGTTTGCCCTCAAGTTAGCTGACTTCATGGAGAATGACTGGACCGCCCGGAATCAGCGCGGGTTCCTGCAATTTAAGAGCACCTATTTCACGGCCGACAGAATCGATACGAATCCGCAGCGAGCCTGTGACACGGTATATCACCCGCGCGTTGTCCAGCCTACATTGCTCTATTGGCAGAGGACCGGCGACAAACGACTAACAGAGCTATTCGCAGCGTGGATGGACACTTGGGTCGATGCTGCGGCCCGAAGGCAGCGCGGCAAACCCGCCGGGATAATCCCGACGGCAATCCACTTCCCCGACGGCCACGTAGGCGGCCTCGGGCCGGATTGGTGGAATCCGCGAAACCACGGTGAATACACGCTGTATCTTTATCCCAGCGCGATGGACCTGATGACTCACACGTTGCTGCTGACCCAGTACATGACGGGCGAAGCGAAATATCTTGCGCCTATCCGCGCAATGGCTGATATTCGCCTAAAGTATCTCAGTTCACCCCTGGAGAAAGAGCCGGCTGCCGGAACCGAAGCCTGGTGTGCGTCGAGACTCCGAGGGCTCGCGAGCGTGATTGCCAAGTACAGGCTTCTGAGGGACAACCCTGAGTTCGATGATCTTCTCGCCAGGGACATGTCACCATACATGCGTTTTCGCCTGCGCGGCGATTCGGCCCCGCTCGTATCGGCCCTGCGCCAAAACGCCGAGGCACTGCGCATAAACTTCGAGGGCTACACAAGTGAAGTTCGCTACACCGATCGAGTCCTGCGATTTCCTTCTCTGTTCGGCGGCTCTGAAGCTTTGGCCAAACCTGCTGCGCCCACTTACACACCTAATCCATCACTGCTCTATTCGATGGCAACGGGCGATCCCGGCGACGCCGGATATTTCCCGCTCAATGCCGTTCGCTGGTTGACGCCGCCACGTAACATCGCGGCACTGGTTACCGAATCGGCAAGCGCTAGCTTCGCTACCGAGTTGTTTTGTTTCGACGCCGAACCGCGTTCGATGGCGGCGGAGTTCTATCTGCTCGATCCGGGCAAGTACAAACTCACCATCGCGACCAAAAACGGCGACAAAGAGAAACTGTCACAAACTCATGAGTTTGCGGTGCAAGGCCGACGAACGCGTGTCAACTTTGATCTGCCCTCGCGCAAGTTGTGTTTCTTGCGTATACTTCCCGGATAGTCAGCTTTCTTCTTGACGGGGAGGCGGCTGATCTGGTATAAGTTGTATAAGGTGATGTATGTGGATTTGAGGCCATCCGGGCAGGATTGAAACATGTCGTTCGGGGTCTCGAAGCAAGCATGCAAGGTCAGAGAAGTGGAGGACTAGTTTCAGCAAAGACGGTCATTTGACGTTAACCTTATTCTTGAAGGAGGACGATTATGTGCACAAGAACGACTTGTTTGGTGGTTTTAGTCTTGGTGTTTGGGATTGCCGGTAATGCCCTGGCCCAGCCAACCGGCGAGATCCTGTGGGAGTTCTGGTACGACATCGCTGGCACTAACCTGGCCAGTCTCAGAAACGACCCTCGGTTTCCCGATAGCCCGGACATCAGCGAACTGAGGAGCAGTATCGACTCGGAGCTGGACCCTGATGACAATTATGGTTGCCGTGCCCTGGGTTACCTTTACGCGCCTGCGGACGGCGATTACGAGTTCTGGGTGGCAGGTGACGACAACTGTGAATTATGGTTGAGCACGAATGACGATCCGGACAACGCAACTGTGGTCGCCAGGGTGGCCAGTTGGACCGCGCAATATGAGTGGACCAAGGAACCAGGTCAGAAGTCGTCTACCATCACGCTGCAGGCCGGCAAGAAGTACTACATCGAGGCGTTAATGAAGGAAGGCGGCGGCGGCGACACCCTGACTGTCGGCTGGGGTGGTCCGACTATTGGCGCCGGTCCGGTGATAATCGACGGACAGTATCTATCGCCGTGGCTGGGATGGTCGAACGCGCATGATCCGGAGCCGGCTAACGGCGCCACGTTCCTGGATACGTGGGCGAGCGTTGTCTGGGCTGCCGGAGATAAGGCGGTTTCACACGATGTATATTTCAGCGAGAGTTTCGACGAAGTGAATGATAGGGTCGAAGGCGCGTTCCTGGGCAACCAGTCCTCAACGGATATTACCGTTGGCTTCCCTGGATTTCGTTATCCGGACGGTCTTGTTCCGGGTACGACTTACTACTGGCGAGTCGATGAGGTCAATCCGGCAGAGCCTGATAGCCCGTGGATGGGTCCTGTCTGGAGCTTTTCAGTTCCGCCCACGACTGCTTATGATCCCAATCCGGCCGATGGCGCCGAGTTTGTGGACCCGAATGCGACCTTTATCTGGGCGCCGGGTCTCGCTGCAAAACTGCACGCCTTCTACATTGGCACTGATTTTGACGAGGTGAACAATGCTGCAGGCGGCCCGTTGGGATTTGCAACTTACGAACCTGGTCCACTCGAATTGGAGAAGGTCTATTACTGGCGCGTCGATGAGTTCAATCCTCCCCAGATGATCAAGGGCGACATCTGGAGCTTCACGACTCCCGGCGCAGCCCGCAGTTTGCAGCCGGCCAGCGGTGCGACGGGTGTACAGATGAATACAACGCTCAACTGGACTCCGGCGACTACCGCCGCCTCGCACGATGTGTACTTCGGTACAGATAAGGATTCCGTGGGGAATGCCACGACTGCTTCGACGGAGTATAAGGGTAACAAGGCATTAGGCGCTGAGAGTTATGATCCCGGAAAACTCGCGTGGCACAGCGACTACTGCTGGCGCGTCGATACGGTCTATAATACGGGTACGGTCAAGGGTCTCGTCTGGAGCTTTACGACAGCCGACTTTATTCTCGTCGATGATTTTGAGTCCTACAATGACATTGATCCCCCTGACCCTGCGAGCAATAGGGTGTTCGACAAGTGGATCGACGGCTTTGGGGTGACAGACAATGGTGCTCTGGTTGGCAATGACCTTCCACCTTAC
Organism: uncultured Pirellulales bacterium; assembly: GCA_964562575.1. GTDB lineage: Bacteria > Planctomycetota > Phycisphaerae > Sedimentisphaerales > Anaerobacaceae > SG8-4. The sequence goes on along the minus strand of CAZLTY010000153.1, from coordinate 1,810 downwards.
GCTGAGCAAAGCATCGTTCACGGCGGCACGCAGTCGCTGCCGTATCGCTACGACAATGCCAACAAGAATTCCGAAGCAACACTGACGTTGGTCCATCCGCGTGACTGGACGGAGGAAGGTGTTACGAAGCTGTCATTGTGGTTCAGAGGCTTGTCGGGTAATACCGCCGAAAGAATGTTCGTCGCTCTCGGCAACGCGGTAGTCTATTACGACGACGCGAGCGCAACGCAGATGGCTTGGTGGAACGAGTGGGTCATCGACCTGACGGAATTTGCAGGCGTAGATCTAGCCAATGTCAATTCGATTACCATCGGTTTCGGTACAAAGGGTAGTCCGGCTGCTGGTGGCGCAGGGACGATGTACTTCGACGACATCCGGCTGGTTCGGTAGAAACTATAGCCGCAGATGGATTGAGTTTGCACCAATATGGGGTCTGTACTGATTCACTCGATATAGGCCCCGGTTGTTTTGCTCTGGGGGTGACTCTTGGCCCTTTCTGCTCGCGCAATCTCAAGGAACAAGTTACGGTGTTCCCCATAGGCAGATCGTCGCTCAGAGCACCCTTTCACAGGGCTGTGTAGGAATTCTGAGGGGCTCGTGTGACGTAACTGTCAAGCGACGGAAGTATGCGAAAGCCCAGAAACGAAAGCATCTGACTATTCTGGCATTGACGAATCCAATGTCGTCGGACGCTTCCGCTCGCCAACCTTCTTGAAGTGTGACAGCGCGCTTTCCCAGTCCTCGAAGTTCTTCTCAGTGAACAACAGGGTGGTTCGACCTATGAGGATTTCGTCGCCATCCAGCAAAACAGTTTCCTCGCTTATCTTCCTGTCATTGATGGATACAGGATAAAGGCAGATTCTGTCGGTTATTGTCTTTTTTCGTGGTTTGGAGTCTTTTGGGTTGCGGCCAAGGGCTGCGCTGGGTTAATCAGTGAAATCCGTGGTTCCTTTTCACTTTGTCCTTTTTACTTTCTCTCTGTCCTGTGCGGCCCATGTTGACGAGTCCGGCGGTTTCTGCTATTGTCGTCGAGCGTGCGGTCGAGCCTCCGGGGGGCACAAGACGCCGCAGCCAATGGATCGCAATTGACAGGCATTCACTCACCAGTGAAAGGACGAACATGAAGAACTACGTTAAGGACAAAGTGGTCATAATAACGGGAGGCACATCGGGTTTTGGCCTGGAGGCAACGCGGATGCTTCTTGAGATGGGGGCAAAAGTGGCGATTACCGGCCGCAACAAGAAACGCCTGGCGCAGGCACAGAAAGACCTGGCCGGTGACAATCTGCTCGCCGTCCGCGCCGATGCCGTCAGCACCGACGACTGGCAGCGGCTCATAACTTCGGTTAACGAGCGATTCGGGCGCATCGACGTGCTCGTAAACAACCACGGCGCAGGTGTACGAATCGCCGAGGTCGAGCAGATGAGCGACGAGGACATTCAGCAGGTGCTAAATGTCAACATCATCTCGGTCATTAAAGGATGCAGGGAGGTTGTCCGTGAGATGAAGCCGCGAGGCGCCGGGCACATCATTAATGTCTCCAGCGGTTGCGCGCACTATTCATGGCCGAGCTGGTCGGTCTACACCGCCGCCAAGGCCGGCATGGTCGGCTTCACGCGGTGTCTGCACCTGGAGATGGCCGAGTGGGGAGGCAAGGCGACGTCGTTTGTCCCCGGCGCCGCTCGGACAAACTTCTGCAAAGCCGCCGGTATCGACGACGACTGGCTGGACGGATACCCCTCGGTCGAGGATTTCGCACGGTCGCTAGTCCATTGTATCGACGTGCCTGAGAACTCTTTCGTCGACGAG
>CAZLTY010000152.1:0-11812 GCA_964562575.1 uncultured Pirellulales bacterium | reverse complement strand
GAACCAGCGGCTGCGTCAACTGGATGTTCAGCAAGAAGGGGCTCATCACGGTGAATATGGAAGGCGCCGACGAAGAGCAGCTTATGGAAATCGCCCTCAATGCCGGCGCCGACGATATGGAGGCCGCGGGCGAAGTTTTCGAGATCACCTGTGATCCCAGCGCCTACGAGCAGCTCAAGCAAACGCTGCAGGAAAAGGAAATTGTCACCGAGGTAGCCGAAATATCAATGGTTCCTCAGACCACCATCGATATCGGTGACGAGCAGAAAGCCAAGAGAATCATTTCACTGATGGAGGCTTTCGACGATCACGACGACGTGCAGAATGTCTACGCGAACTTCGATATATCCGAAGAAATAATGGGCCGTCTTGCATAGTGCGCACTGTGTATTTCGATAGACGACTTCATGGCGTTCTCGTTGAATAGTTTTTGCTCTTGCGGTTAGTGAGTATATCGAGCGGCGTTGCCAATAACCGAGAAGAATCGTTCGGGGACCCGATGTCTTCGTACCACATACGCATTGACCGGATGAAGCCGATTTTCTCTTATCCTGCGATTCTATATTTGACTTACCCAAATTAACAGATATAATTATTCCCTGGATTCATAGGTCCGAGGGAAGTACAATTTAGCAACGAGATATACTATTGATGCGTAGATTTCTGCCGGTACTACTTGAGATTGCATCTTTACAGTCCGCATTGAACAGGCTTAGGGCGCGCGGTTTGATCTTCAGACCGTTGACACCTTAGGATAGGGATTCTTGGTGCGCCCGACGGGGATGGAGTCTGAGCGGCCGTAGGCCGCGAAAGGATGAAGAGTGAAGGATGAAGGGCGAAGAGAGAATAGTGAAGAGTGAAGGGTGAAGAGTGAAGAGAGAAGAGTGAAGAGAGAAGAGGGAAAGATTCGCTATTCGGTATTCGGTATTCGCTAAACGCCAAACGCTAAACGCGAAATCCTGTCTTTATGTGAGTGAAGAGAGAAGTGAGAAATGATTCTATCGAAAGGACGTTTGAGTTTGGCGTGCGCGTGGTGACCCCATGTTGAAAGTTGGATTAAACGTGCTTGGTTCTATGCTTCGCCTGCAAAGTTCAAGGTTGGTCGAAGAGGAGTATTTCAAGGAAATGAGAGGAATTGCGACACGAATGATCCCGTGGGGATTTCCGCATGCTCGGATGTCACACAGACTAGCCCAAATGTATTCAGGCAGAGGTATCAAAATCAAGCGGGCTCTTGACTTCCTTCAGTGGCCGTCGTTTAATCGTGTGCGTGTAAATCATCGTCGTCCTGACGTCACTATGCCCCAGCAATTCCTGGATCGTCCGGATATCATAGCCTGCCTGCAACAAATGGCTGGCATAACTATGGCGGAATGTATGCGAGGTTACGCGTTTGCATAGCTTTGCCTTCCTTACAGCCTCTTTCAATGCCTTCCCGACAGTGGATTTATGCAGATGGAAGATTGAATTGCCGTTGACGCCTGCTCTTGCTGTGGCATCGCCTGGCCCTTCTCATGGAGCTTCCTGATAAAATAGGGAAGGCTATCCGGGTCAGCAGTGATGAATTGATATTTGTGACAAAAGTCGTGGTAATACCGGAACCACTTTTGATACTGGTTGAACTCATTCTTGGGTACGTTGTTGATTCCCATGAACTCGCAATATCGCTTCAGCAAATATCATGTTAGGCAGAGAGAAGATCTCATGAATTGGAAAACTGCTGGATGGTTCGCCATTGTCGCATCAGCTCTAGTGTGTGGATGTTCGGTAAAGAGATATTGGCCTGATCCCGAAATACTGCCAGTTGCTAATCACTACGAGGATCCAAATGGCAATATTGTGCTATATATCAGTAATCAGAGCTTCGCCATAACACCTGTAGACATCCGAATCGAAATAGACAAGAAACCTGTAGTACATACCTACTTTCATGTTGGCAATCAACACAACTGGACGACATACAAACTCCATCTAAAACCAGGAAAACATCAACTTGATGTGTATTCCGAGAAGGGAGACACTTCTTTGAGTAAGGCTTTTGAGGTTTTAGGTAAACACTGGGTTGTGGTCGATTACTGGTATTATCCCGAGTCACACTACAATCCAACTCCAAGAAGGTTCTCATTTAGCATTCAAGATGAGCCAATTTATTTCATGTAGGCAAAAAACGGACTCACCTAACATCGAGATCAATTGCACCTTCCGAAGGCTACCGCTTTCTCCAGGGCAATCATCTCGTGCGTTCTAATGGAAATTAGGATTAACGGTGTAGCTAAGCGTTTAATATGGTAAATGTCAGAAGAAGGAAGAAAGAAGAGGTGAGATAAAATGATAAAAGAAACAAAAAGTAAAGGTTCGATTAGGTCTATTGCATTTTGGGGAATCTTAATTCTACTATGTACTTATGGATGCTATCGAGATTTTATCGAAAAAGGAATAAATTTTGTAATACAAATATCAACTGCATTATTATTTTTGGTATTGGGGATTTATGAGGCAAAGAAAATAATAAGAATGCAAACCAAAAAAACACCAATTTCTACATTGGTTCTATATATCCTCGCAGGTTTATTACTTATTGGAATAATAGGTCGCTATATCTATCTTAGCTTGCTATTATTGCCGTTAAGTATCATACTTTTTATTGGCTGTTTTATTTCGGAAAGAAAAAATAAAATAAAAGTGTATTATCCTTTGACTTTAACAGATACAACAGATATGGAATTTGTACAACAATAATTGCGTCTAACAATGCACTCAAGCTCACCTGACTTGTGGTTTCTCAGGGGGAATTAAAGGCGGGGAATTAAAGGTGTCCGGTACATTTTTCTATGAGTTATGCTTGATAATGACAGGTTTTGATAGAGGACAGCGGATGCCTAAAATCCGAAGAACTAAGCACTAAATCCTGAACAATGTTGAATTTCAAGAATCTCAATTTTCAAAACAAAAGGCAATAATAGACCAGCAGGACTGGTTTGGCAGTTTGACAATTCGGATTTGGAATTTGTTTCGGATTTCGATATTAGGATTTAGAGTTTGGTGGGGCGAGCCGCCACCCTACGACAGCGGCTGGAATTAAGTCGCTAGAATTTTTTGTTTCCATACACAAAATCAACATGGTGGCAATGTCCGGGCGATTTAGGTATAATCACGAGAGACGCGGCTGGCAGTGTGGCGTTTTAGATTTGACAAGGTGAATGTTGGGCGGAAACGATATTATACGAGGGAGAAGGAGGTAAGTGGACTATGGGCAAACAAAAAGGCTTCACCCTGATAGAACTTCTGGTAGTGATTGCCATCATCGCCATACTGATGGCAATCATAATGCCTGCTATGCGCAAAGTAAAAGAAGCAGCAAAGGAGATATCGTGTCGTTCCAATATGAGATCTGTGGGAATGGCCGTGTTGATGTACCTGGGCGACAATGAACGCAAATTGGCCGACCCGAGAAATGCCAACAGGTTTCTGTGGTACGATTCAAGAGGTAACGTCAGAAAGACTAATGATAATGACGCCTATTGGGGCATTGTCTATATAGACTATCTGAAGAACACGAAGATTTTTGGCTGTCCGAGCTTCACACGTGTTCCGGAATTGATATATAACGTTGACCCTGAGGCGATTCAGCACGCAGCGATGGGCCTGAGCGGCTATGCCAGGGGCTTGGACACAACCCAAATAAGGCCTCATTCGGAGTTCATCATAGGTCACGACCACGTCGAACCTAGATTTGAACAAGATACGCGGGACATGTTCTTTAACAACGGGCCCGGCACCAACAACATAACGGACTACCGACAGGGCGGCCATCGATCCAAGCACTATCGTGGCGTCTTCAGACACAATATAAGAGCTCATGAACCCTTCCGAACTGGCGGAAGGGCCAATGTCTTGTGGTTGGATGGGCATGTCAGCTCCATGGAAGAAACCACGGGAGATAATGTACCCAAAAGATGGTATACGGGCGAGAAATAAGACGCTGATCGTTCCACAACGACGACGTTGCACGTTTCGTATTTTCAACCCTCGGGAGACTGTGTTTGTCTTGGCGAGGGCTTCTTTGTACATGGGGTCACTATGGAGTATGAATTGGTGCGATACATAGCACCCTACCTGTTTATCGTGCCAATCCTGTCAGAGAATATTTTGACCCTTCTGAGGGCTTTTGGAAACAAGACATTTCTTTCCTTTGCCCTTCGGTAGCTCTGGTCAAGGGCCCAATCGTCAATAGTCAATAATCAATAGTCAATTTCTCAGTGGTCTTTGTTCCCCGGAGCCACGGCGGCTCGATGGAGACAACATGAACGTCCGCGAAGGAGCCAATCCGTCGAAAGAAAAGAGGCTGAGGAGCTTCTTTTGTCAAGGGCATTCTTACCTGGAGAGGGCTTTTAGTCTGTCTTTTGCCAGGTTGTATCTTTCCTCACCGAGCCGGCTGACGACTTCCTTCCTTTCGGGGTATATCTGTCGAAATTGGTTGCGGTATGCGTCTTCGATCTCAATTGCTTTGTTGTAATGCTCGAGCGCGACATCGGCTTTGTCCGCTTGCTCGGCGATCAGGGCCAGCTTGAAATGCAAGCGGCCGCAGCCGGGATATTGCTCGACAGCCTGAGACGCCGTGTCGAGGGCCTTGTTGAGCCAATCGACCTTCTCCCGTCTTGTCGTCGAAATCTCCGCAAGCAAACCGTACACCTCCGTAAGTCGCTCGAAGTTCTTGAAAGCGGCGCTGTTGCGCTCTATCGCCGCTTGCAGACAGTCGGCGGCGGCCAGCAGTAGTTCCCGATCCTTCTCCGGAATCAGTCCGACACGATGCAGGTACAGGCGGCCGTTGAAGGCCGGCGCAGTGGCGCTGAGAGGATCATCCCTGGCTCCCCTCTCCAGGAACTGGTGGGCATACTCGAATTGCCCGGCGGCCATTGCCTGATTCGCCCGCTGGGTCCCGGCAGTGGCCTTGGCCACCGGGACAAGGACATAGCTGAGATAGGCCGCGCTTATCGCCAGAGCGGCTGCCACCGCCAGCGCCCTCGAAAAGGGCGCGGATTTGAGAACAACCTGAGGGCGGGAGTTTGTCTGAGAATCCATCGCGATGAGACAGGCTATCGTCGCCCAAAAGGCGGTAAGCACGCCAGGCTCGAAAATTGCGAAGTCTATCAAGTTGTGCAGAGCAACCGCCAGGACGGCACAGGCAAGAATGACGGTGGTATTGGCGTTTAGCATTTCGTCTTTCGCCTGCCGCTGCTCGCACAGCGGTCCGGCAAGAAGTATGAAAACTATGATAAAGACGGCCACCGGCGCGACATATGCCGTTACTATCAAGTACATTATCACGTCAAAAGTTTCGCCGCCGGCTCGGCCCATCAGCATCGGGCGAATGAGCAGCAACAGCGCCGATATGGCGATCAAGAAGGCTGTGGCAAGGGTCCTGAATGCTGGCCGGTGCCTGCGGGTTTCTGCTGAGGGCTCGGCCGCATTGGGAGAAATTGTCCTCCACAAGGGGATGAAAATCATAGCCAAGAAACCGACCAGGCCGAGCGGGCCGTACTGAGTCAAAATGCTCAGCGGGAAATTGTGCGGATCGGCCACCGATTCCAGAGCCGCCGCCGGTTTGTGATGCGGATAGAAGTGCCCGAAGTTGCCGCCCCCGACGCCGGTCAGCGGATGGTCGGCGTACATTTTCGCCGATGCATGCCAGTACTGCCATCTAACGAGCATCGAACCACCGCCGGGAAGTCGCCCGTGTTTCAATCCGTACGAAGCAACCAGCCAGACGCCCGCGATGCACAGCAGCACCGAAGCAATCAAGATGACTTTCCTGTAGGCTTTGAGCCGATTGCCGAACAAGAGCAATACGACGGACATTGCTGTGGCAAAGAACAAGCCGATAAGCGCACCTTTACTTCGCGTCAGAGCGAGGCTGAGCAAGATAACCGCTGCAATGGCTCCGCAGGCGAGCAGATGCGCCGAGCCCGAGGGATTGGACTTGCGGTCTTTGAATTTTTCGGCGAACAATGCCATTGCAGCAAACAGTGCCATCAGGGCAAACGAGCCTGCTGAATTGCGCGTAGTGAAGAATCCGCGGACGCCTTTGGAATAGAGCCGGTGCTCGAAGAGAAACTGCGGGAACGTGTCCGGCTCGATGCCCATCGGTTCTAGCATTGTCTCCGGGGCCTGCTCGTACTGCTCTATCGTGAGCTGGTTGCTGACGAAGAATTGCTCGGCGCATTGATAAGCGCTTACCGCGCCCAGGGCGGCGATCACGACCAGTACGAGCTTGATCTTTTGCTGCGAGTGCAGTATCTGGACGAGCAAAATAGCCATCAGCGGCGGTGCAAGGAACACGGCGGCGTCGGTAATGGCCAATCGCCTGTCGGCCGCAACAGAGCCTGCGACGATAGCGGCTGTGCAGAATATCCCCAACCCGATCTCCATACCGGTGGATCGATATGAGAACCCTTTACTGCAAAAGCTCCATGTGACCCACAGGACAAACGAGAATATCAGAACCGCTGAGACCGACAAGCTGTAAACGCTGTCGCCGAGGTTGACACCTAAAGTGGTCGATTTCATCGGGGGCCCTTCGGTAAAAGTCACGCGAAGCGCAATGACACAAAGGCAGAGGCCGAGCAGAGCGTACTCCAGGTACACGAGCGTTTTGCTCTTGGACATACTCGGATTAGTCGGTGGCTTAATCATTACCAGTCGTTTGAATTGCCACTAAGGCACGAAGACACGAAGGCTACAGAATAATTCCAACAGGCCGGGGCCCAATGTCTTATGCACCCTGTAGGCAGCATCCACTATGTGTGCTGCAACTTTCTCTTCTCTTTCTGAAGTCTCTTCAAACTTCAAATCTAATTCCTTTGTGACTTCGTGCCTTCGTGGCCCCGAAACTCACCTCGACGTGGCCTCAAAGACAGCGAATATCGACAACACGAGAATTGTCTGAGCGAGAATCAAAATTGTGCCGATCAAATCGACCTGGTACAGAAAAGTCGCGCCCAGTCCCGTGCAGAGCGTGGCCAGGTACAACATCAGAGCCGTCTGGGTATCGGTCAGGCCATGCCTTTTCAGGCGGTGAGAGAAGTGCTGCGTGTCACCTACGAACGGACTCCTGCCCTGGCTTATTCGCAGCAGGGTGACGCTCAGAAAATCGTAGAGCGGGACGGCCATTACGATCAACGGCATGAGAACCGGATACCATTGACCGCTCTGTGCCTCGTGATAGTAGGTGGTGCGCAGGCTCAGCAACGCTACGAAGAAACCGATGACGAGCGAACCGGCATCGCCCATAAATATCTTGGCGGGCGGGAAATTGAACAGGAGGAATCCGGCGAGTGTCCCGATAAAGACGATCGCCATGCCGCCGACAAACACCTGGCCGCTGAAGGCCGCGGCGGCAAATAGGATGGAGCTGACTATTGCCGCGATGCCGGCCGAGGCGCCGTCCATGTTGTCCAAAAAGTTGAAGGCGTTGATGATCAGGACGATCCAGACGGCCGACAGGACCGATGAGATTGCCGTGTTCTCGATAAAAAGCTCTACCCTGATCTCAGCGAACGCCGCGGCGACTATTGCGACCGCAAACTGGGCGGCAAGTTTGAAAGACGGGCCGAGATGCTTCTTGTCATCCCACAGGCCTACGGCAAAAAGAGCGACGATACTGAGCAAGATGATCGCAAGCTCGTCGATTCTTGCCAGGAAGTCGGCGGCCTCCACGTTGGCGCGTTCGGCGATCCAGCCGAAGTGGCCCCCAGCGACGAGATACTTCACAAACGCCATAGCGGCCGTGATGACAATCACAAGCGTCGTTGAGATGGCGATACCGCCGCCCAGCGGGACAATCCGCTGGGTGTCGCCCTGGTATCTATCGGCGGCGGGGCGGCAGACAAAATCGGCGCCGACGGCCATCTTCTTCACGAAGGCGGTCAAGGCCGCCGAGATCGCGAAGGAACCTGTCAACAGGGCTATTGCCAGTGCGACCAAAGTGACTGCTCCCTACGAACACATGAGGACAGTTAAGCGATCCCCAGGACAGGCCCGGGGGGTAACTATGGCTTCTTGTGCTTAGACGTTTTCAACTGTTCAAGCAACCGGGTCCTGACTTTCTCGAAAAAGTCGAAGTAACATTGCTGTCTGTAGTCCGGGTACGTATGATCCAAAGGCTGCCAGCGACCCTTGTCGTAATTCAGAGTTATTTCGGCATACATTTTTTTGCCGATGTATATACGATGTGAATAGTTTTTTGTTGTGGCAAGAACCAATTTTGAAGGCTCGATTATGCCCGGATCCAGATTCACCGGCCTTGGCAGGGGGATACCCAGGGCTTTTGCCAGTTTTTGTTCGAGCTTGTTCGTTTGCAGCTTGATTTTCGATAGCTTGCCCGGGTCGATAAGCTTCTCGACGCTCAAGAACTGTCTCAAGATACGCGAGCCCGTCTGGTCCTTATAGTAATCGGTTTTGTCGAAGGGCCAGACCTCGCTCGTAAAGTCGGCGCCGCCGAGCTTGTTTGTCAGTGTCTCGGCTGCTGTGTGCAAACACTGGTAGTTCGACGCCAGAATCCCGACAATGAGCTTCGCCGGCTCAGGCTCTTTGAGCGTCCACATAATTAAACGTCGCAGATTCGCACGGCATAAGCAAGAGACTCGATGGGGTCTTTCACCGGGATAAACTCGTGGGCGACATAGCCTTTGAACCCTGTCTTGATGATGGCTCGCATAATCGCGGGATAATACAATTCCTGCGTCTCGTCGATTTCATTGCGGCCGGGGTTGCCGCCGGTGTGGTAGTGGCCAATGTACTGATGGTCGTTCTGAATCGTGCGGATTATGTCACCTTCCATTATTTGAGCGTGGTAGATATCGTAGAGGATCTTCAGACGCTCGGAGCCGACCCTTTTGCACACCTCGACGCCCCATGCCATGTGGTCAAACATATAGCCCTTGTGGTTGACCTTGCTGTTGAGGTATTCGATACATATATTGATCTTTTTCTTTTCCGCATGTCCGACGATCTGCTTGTAGCCTTCGACGGCGTTTTCGACGCCGACGTCATCCGGGATGCCCCCCCTGTTTCCGGAGAAGCTGATGACGTTCGGGAATCCTGCTTCCGCGGCCGCATCGATGGCCTCACGGATTTTCTGAATGCAACCGGCGTGGTTGTCTTTATTGTTCATGCCTTTTGTGAGGCTGTGCGTGCCGATCATCGAAGAGGCCAGTCCATACTTCTTAAGAGTCGGGAAGTCTTTCGGCCCGATCAGGTCAATTGCCTTCAAGCCCATCTTCTTGCCGATCGCGCAAAGCTCCTCGAGCGTTTGCTTTCTGTAGCACCATTTACAGACAGATTGATTGATGCGATCATTCTTGACGATTCGTTCAATGCCTTCCGCTGCGACGGCGTCCGTCGCATGGGCCAACGAACCGGCGACAGCGCCTGCGGCCGCAAGGGAAGTATTGCGCACAAAAGTGCGTCGTGAAAGCCTATCGTTTTGTTGATCAGACATGGTCTTGTTCCTTTATTATAGGTTTAACTTCGCATTTTTAGTTACAGTTGCCTTATCTTTGCCGCACAGACCTTGAATTCCGGTATCTTGGCGATCGGATCCAAAGCGTCGTTAGTCAGCATGTTCGCGGGGCCTTCGGTAAAGTGGAACGGCATGAAGAGCCAGCCCCTGGCGACCAGCGTGCCCACGCTCGCCTTCGTCGTTACTTTGCCCCTGGTTGTCGAGACCTCCACGGAGTCACCGTCTTCAATGCCGTATTCCTTGGCGTCCTTGAAGTGAATCTCTACGTATCCGGTCGGGGATTTCTGGTCGATGGCAGGCGATTTTCGCGAGAGTGTCCCGGTGTGGTACTGGTACAACTGCCTGCCCGTCGAGAGAATGAACGGAAAATCTTTGTCGGGCGATTCCGCCGGCTCCCTGAAGCGCACCGGATGGAACTTGCCTTTGCCCCGTTTGAATTCGCCCTTGTGGAGGTATTTCGTGCCGGGATGGTCCTTGTCGAGGCAGGGCCATTGCAGACCGACGGTTTCAATTCTGTCATAGGTAATTCCGCCGTAGAGAGGTGACACGGATGCAATTTCATCCATTATCTGCGGTGCGTTTTCATACTGCATCGGCATACCGACCGCGGTTGCGATATCGCATACGATTCGCCAATCGTCCCGGCTCTGTCCCGGAGGATTCACTGCTTTGCGCACTCGCTGGATGCGCCGCTCGGTATTTGTAAAAGTCCCTTCCTTTTCCGCAAAGCTAAACGCCGGGAGCACGACATCCGCGTACTGGGCCGACTCGGACAAGAATACGTCCTGCGCGATCAGGAACTCGACCTTTTCCAGAGCTTTGCGAGTGCGGTTGAGGTTGGGATCCGACAGCGCTGGGTTCTCGCCCATCATGTAGAGTGCTCTGACGGCACCGTCTTCGATAGCGTGGAACATTTCCACAACGGTCAGGCCTGTCTTGTTAGAGAGCTTGGCGTCCCACGCCTTCTCGAATTTCGCATGTATCTCGGCGTCCTCCACCGATTGATATCCCGGGTAGACATTGGGCAAGGCGCCCAGGTCGCACGCGCCCTGCACATTGTTCTGGCCTCGCAGAGGATTCACACCGGCCGATTCTTTGCCGACATTGCCCGTAAGCATGGCGAGGTTTGCCAGCGACAGGACGTTGTCGGTTCCCGTCGTGTGCTGGGTGATCCCCATACTGAAGATTATGCTGGCGCCGTCGGCCTTTGCGTATGTGCGGGCGGCCTCTCGGATCGCCTCGGCGGGAACTGTTGTAATCTTCTCGGCCTTCTCCGGTGTCATCTCCTTGACGGCCTCGACCGTTTCGGCGAAGTTCTCAGTTCGCTTCTCGATGAAGTCCTTGTCGGAAAGGTTCTCCTCGATGATAACGTTCATCATCGCATTTATCAGAGCGACATCGGTGCCGGGCTGCTGCTGCAGATGGAGCTTCGCATAACGAACGAGTTCGATCTCTCTGGGATCGGCGATGATAAGCTCGGCGCCGTTTCTTACCGCCGCTTCTCTGACGCCCAGCGCTATCACCGGATGCGCCTCGGGCGTATTTGATCCTATCACGAATATGCACCTGGCGTTCTTGAATTCGTCGATGGAGTTTGTCATCGCTCCGCTTCCGAACGCCCGCGCCAGTCCCGCGACGGTCGATGCATGGCACAGACGGGCGCAGTGATCGACGTTGTTCGTTCCGATTCCGGCGCGGATGAGCTTCTGGAAGACGTAGTTGTCTTCGTTTGTGCATTTAGCGGAAGACAAACCCGCGATGCTGTCGGGGCCGGATTCGGATTTTATCTTTGTCAGCTTCTTGGCGATGAGGCCGATCGCCTCGTCCCAGGTTGCTTCTTCGAGTTTGCCGTTTTGTCTTATCAGCGGGCTTGTAAGCCTTTCGGGATGGCCCACGAAGTCCATGCCGAATCGACCCTTGACGCAGAGATTGCCGTCATTCGGTATGCACCCGACGTCACTGGTGACCCTTACGATCCGGTTCTTCTTGGGATTGACGTTAAGACCGATCTGACAACCCACCCCGCAATAGACACAGGTTGTCCTTGTCTTGACCAGGTCCTTCGCCTGGCCTTTGCCTTTCGCAGAGCGATCGTAGAGTGCCCCCGTGGGACAGGTAGAGACACACTGCCCGCAGAGCACACATGTTGATTCGTTTAGCGGCAGATCGAATGCCGTAGTCACCTCGGTCTCGGCGGCGCGATTCTTGAACGTCAGGGCGTGAGCCATCTGCACTTCGTCACAGATTCGTACGCACCTGCCGCAGCGGATGCACTTGTTCGGATCGTACTCT
>CAZLTY010000151.1:9247-11839 GCA_964562575.1 uncultured Pirellulales bacterium | reverse complement strand
GTCCAGAATCAAAAAGATTCGTTTGTCCGCCAAAATGAATTCTTAGAGGTGCCCTAAAGCAATTCCGCGCCTCTGAGACGACCCGAATTCCCAAAGATTCCGCTACAGACTTGCGGTCTCTGTTTGCGCTGGGGCTTTTTCAATTTGCAATGGCAGACTATCTGGAGTATAAAATCGTTTTTCCTGGGATTGAATACCCGTGCATAAGGAGTTGCCCATGGAGCAAGTGGAAAAATACATTGCGGTTGACCTTGGCGCCGAGAGCGGCAGGGTAATGCTCGGTTCGGTTTCGACTGACAAACTTGTTCTGGAGGAGATTCATCGCTTCGGCAACGGCCCGATTGAAGAGGGCGGCACCCTGCGCTGGGATTTCCATCAGCTGCTGTCTGAAATAAAGACAGGTATCGGCAAGGCGGCGAAGGCCGCCGGCGGGGAGGTTGGGGGTGTCGGAGTTGATAGCTGGGGGGTCGATTTTGGCCTGCTGGACGCCGACGGCAAATTGCTCGAGAATCCCTATCACTATCGTGACAACCAGACCGAAGGGATGCGGGAGAAGGCCTTCGAGATGATGGGCAAACGCGCGATCTACGACAACACGGGCATCCAGTTCATGGTGCTAAACAGCGTCTATCAACTGCTCGCAATGCGTCTGAACAGTTCGACAGCACTGGCCAAGGCGGCGCACCTGGTTCTCGTGGGCGATCTGTTCACATATTTCCTGTGCGGGGAGATCTTCGCAGAATACAGCCTGGCGAGCACCTCACAGTTCATGGACATGAAGACCGGTCAGTGGTCGAAGGCGGTCCTTGAGGGGCTTTCCTTGCCCGCTGACATTATGCCCAAGATAGTCGATCCCGGAACGGTTGTGGGCTGTTTGAGTGATGAGATCCAGAGTGAACTGGGCTGTGGTGCCATACCAGTGATTGCTGTCGGCTCGCACGACACGGCCTCGGCCGTTGCCGCGGTGCCCGCTACCGGGGATGCCAACTGGGCCTATCTTTCATCCGGCACCTGGAGCCTGATGGGTATCGAGATTCCCCAGGCGATTGTCAATGACAAGACGTTTCAATACGAATTCACCAACGAGGGCGGGGTCGAAAAGACTATCAGGCTCCTGAAGAACATAATGGGGTTGTGGCCGGTCCAGGAGTGCAGAAGACAATGGCAATGCGAGGGGGCGGATCTGTCCTACGCTGAGATGGCCGCGCTGGCTCAAAAGGCTGAGCCGTTTGCCCGTCATATCGATGTCGATGACGGTAGCTTTCTCGCTCCGGGCGAGATGCCCAGGCGGATAAATGACTACCTTACCAGGACGGGCCAGGAGCCAATCGACGGCAAGGGCCAGATGGTCAGATCGATACTGGAGAATCTTGCTCTGAAGTATCGTTCAAGAATGGACGCGATCGAAGATGTCGCCGGAAGTGAGATTGACGTTATGCACATCGTCGGCGGCGGCATTCAGAATGAGCTGCTCTGTGAGTTCACGGCCAACGCCCTCGGGAAAAAAGTAGTCACCGGGCCGATCGAGGCCACCGCTATCGGCAACATCCTGATGCAGGCCATAGCGACCGGACAGATAAAGTCGCTGGCCGAGGCCAGAAAGATCGTCCGCAATTCGGTCGAACTCAAAGAGTACGAGCCGCAAGAGACTTCCCTCTGGCGGGAGCAATATGAGCAAAGCAAGAAGTAGAAAGTAAAAAGTAAAAAGTAAAAAGGTAAAAGGTAAGAGTAAAAAGGATCTGGATATCTTGATTGAAGAGCTCGAGCGCAAGCTGGATAGTTTTGATGGGGACCAAAGAAGAGCGGCTCTGTCGGAGCTTTGCGAAAAGGTCGCGGCGGGGCAAGTCGATTTGCCCAAGTCCGGCACTGACGTCAACATTCACTGCCATACGTTTTTTTCCTACAACACCTATGGTTATTCTCCGAGCAAATTTGCCTGGATGGCGCGCAAAGCCGGGCTGGCGGTCGCCGGAGTGGTCGATTTCGATGTGCTCGACGCCCTGGAGGAATTTCTGAATGCCTGCAGACTTCTGGGCCTCAAGGGCTGCGCAGGACTGGAATCGCGGGTCTTCGTCCCTGAATTCGCAGACAAGGTCATAAACTCGCCCGGCGAGCCGGGCATTTCATATCACATGGGTGTAGGATTCCCCTCGGCGACGGTGCCGGATGACCAGCAGGACTTCCTCGCCGGACTTCGCGAAACGGCCCAGGGGAGAAATCAGGACCTGATGGCCAGGGTGAACGAGCATCTTCGCCCGGTCGAACTCGACTACGAGCGGGACGTGCGTGTGCTTACCCCGTCGGGCAATGCCACCGAGCGGCACATGTGTCTTGCTTTTGCCCGCAAGGCTGTGGAGGTCCTGGGCGACGCCGACAAAGCGGCCGATTTCTGGTCTGAGAAATTAGGTGTCGAGCTAACGGCTTGCGAGATGCCCGAGAGCAGGGGCCTGCTCGACGCGATTCGCGCCAAGACGATGAAACGCGGCGGGGTCGGTTATGTTGTGCCCGATCACGGGTCTTTCCCCCGCATGGCCGATACGAACGGCTTCATACTCGCCTCAGGTGGAATCCCCGTCCATACGTGGCTCGACG
>CAZLTY010000151.1:0-9237 GCA_964562575.1 uncultured Pirellulales bacterium | reverse complement strand
CAACTATTGATTCTATTTTTAATAACAATATTATTGATGGTACAAGTGATGGCGAGCAGGAAATCGAGGCGCTGCTCAATGTCGCCATGAGCACAGGAGCGGCGGCGATCAATGTTATCCCGGATCGCAATTACACGCCGGGATCTTCCGACGTGAAGCTCAAGAACCTCTACCACGTGGTGGAAGTGGCGCAGAAACGGCATCTGTCCGTAGTGATGGGGACCGAGATGAACAGCCCCGGGCAGAAATTTGTCGATGACTTTGCGAGTGAGGAGCTCAAACCCTTGGTGCCGGTCTTCCTCAAAGGTGCGCAGATTGTGTATGCCCATTCGGTGCTTCAACGAGGATCCGGCCTGGGATACACGAGCGAGTGGGCCAAGAAGAGTTTCGACAGCGTTGCGGACAAGAATGAGTTCTTCGAACAACTCGGCAGGTCGCTTCAACCGGAAAAAGAAGACAGTCTTGCTGGCTTGGCTGAGGATGCAAACCCCAAAGAAGTATTGACTAGGATCGAGAATTGATGACACCTGTCATTGCGAGGCCTGCAGAGCAGGCCGTGGCAATCTCACTCGTTGCATCTGAGATTGCTTCGCTACGCTCGCAATGACGACAGGAACACAATTATTATGGTAGATTTGCCAGAAACACAGTATGCGGTTCAATTAGTAGGGCCTGACGAGCTTGTTTTGAACAAGGCCAAGGATGTCCCCGTGCCGGGTCGGCATCAGGTTCTCTGCCGCGTAGAGGCGGTCGGGCTTTGCTTTTCCGACCTCAAGTTGCTCAAGCAATTCTCCTCGCACGTACGCAAGAGCGAGGTGGTATCCGGAATCGACCTGGATATACTCAAAGAAATCCATAGCTACGTTCCGGGCGAAGCCGCAACGGTGCCCGGCCACGAAGCGGTGGTCAGGATCGAAGCGGTCGGCCCCGGTGTGGAAGATTTCACCTGCGGCCAGCGATTCCTCGTCCAGACGGATTATCGCTGGGTCCGAACGGCAACTTCCAACGGCGCGCTGGGATACAACTTCGAAGGCGCTCTGGCCGAGTTTGTGCTGATGGACAAGAGGATCATAACCTCGCCCGAGGGTGAGTCGATGCTCCTGTCCGCCGGCGAAGAGCTCTCCGGCTCGGCCGTCGCCCTGGTGGAACCCTGGGCATGCGTTGAAGACGCCTATGTCTCAACTGAACGCACAACATTGAAGGCGGGCGGGCAGATGCTCGTTGTTGCCGACACCGACGCAGCCCAAGGCGGGCTCAACAGCCTATTTTGTAGTTATGGCGCGCCCGCTCAGATCACCTGGGTCTCAGAGTCAGCGGAACCTTCCGGGTTAACCGTCCCGGTTACAAAAGCTGCGAGCGTTACAGAGCTTGCCGACGCGGGCTATGATGACGTGGTTTACTTTGGCTCAGACCCGGAGGTTGCCGAATCGTTGTTTGCGAAAGTTGCCCTCAGCGGTCTGCTAAATATCGTCCTCTGCGGAGGCAGATTCGGCCGGGACGTTGTCACTTTGGTCGGTCGAGTCCACTACGGAGGCATTCGCATAATTGGTACGACCGGTTCGTACCCCGCCGAATCGATGGAGATAATCCCCAAGACCGATGAGATACGCACCGGCGATAAGATCAACGTCATAGGCGCCGGCGGTCCGATGGGGATGATGCACGTGATACGCAATATCTGTCAGGGTGTCGAGGGCGTAAGTGTTTTTGGGAGCGACCTTGACGACGACAGGTTGGCGGCGTTGACGAAAGTCGCCGTGCCTCTGGCCGCCAGAAACGGTGTCGAGTACAGGCCGTACAATCCGACGAAGCAGCAGACTTCCGATGTGTTCGACTACGCCGCGATCATGGCGCCTGTTCCTGCGCTGGTCGCCGCTTGCGTGCGCAGCGCCGCCGAAAAGGGACTGATCAACATCTTCGCCGGCATACCGGCGACCGTCTCCGGCGAGATAGACCTGGATGCGTACATTGAAAAGAAGCTGTATTTCATCGGGACCAGCGGCTCGACCTTGGATGACATGAAACAAATGCTGGCAAAAGCCGAATCCGGCCGGCTCGATACAAATGTAAGCGTTGCCGCCGTTTGCGGGTTCGAGGGTGCGGCCGAAGGAATTCGAGCGGTCGAGAGCCGCTCGATTGCGGGCAAGATCATCGTCTATCCGGCCTGCCGCGATCTGGGATTGGTGTCGCTCGAAGAAATGCCCGAGAAAATGCCTGAAGTCGCCAGGTGCCTCAACGACGGGCTATGGACGAAACAAGCCGAACAGAAACTTCTGGAAATGTATCAAAACTCTTAGGGAGCTTCGAATATGAGCAATTCGGAGAGGATCGAAAAAGCGTATGAAGCGGCGCGGCAGCGTTATGCCGAACTGGGCGTTGACAGTGACAGGGCGATAGACCGACTGCTGAAAATCGCGATATCGCTACACTGCTGGCAAGGCGATGACGTGGGTGGCTTCGAGAGCGGCGAGGGTCTGACCGGTGGGGGGATCATGGCGACCGGCGCATATCCGGGCAAGGCCCGCACGGCCGATGAACTGCGGGCCGATGTGGACAAGGTGATGAGCCTGTTGCCGGGCAGGCATCGGCTGAATCTGCACGCCAGTTACGCCGAGACCGGGGGCAAGGTCGAACGTGATGAACTGCAGCCCGAGCATTTTGCCGCGTGGATCGATTGGGCCAAAGCAACCGGCATCGGGATGGATTTTAACGGCACCTTCTTCTCGCATCCGAAAGCCGAGAGCGGCTTTACACTAGCCAGTGCCGATGAATATACACGCAGGTTCTGGGTCGATCACGGGATTGTGTGCCGAAAGATCGGAGCCGCGATGGGCGCCGAACTCGGCACGCCCTGCGTGACAAACCTGTGGATCGCAGACGGCTACAAGGACGTCCCGGCCGACCGCAAAGGACCTCGCGAGCGGCTCAAGAAATCACTCGATGAGATATTTGCCCAATCGATGGACAAGGCCCACGTGCTGGATGCGGTGGAAGCGAAACTCTTCGGCATAGGCTCGGAAAGTTACGTTGTCGGTTCACATGAGTTCTATCTGGGCTACGCTCTCGAAAACAAGACGTTGCTCTGCCTGGACACGGGGCATTTTCATCCGACCGAAGTCGTCTCCGACAAGATATCGTCCGTGCTGACCTTTCTCGACGAGATATTGCTTCACGTAAGCAGGGGGGTGCGCTGGGACAGCGACCACGTGGTGATCCTCTCGGATGAGCTGAGAGCGATCGCCCAGGAAATTGTCCGGGGCGATTACCTCGACCGGGTCCGCATCGGACTCGACTTTTTCGACGCCAGCATTAACCGGATCGCCGCCTGGACCATCGGCACACGCTGCATGATAAAGGCGCTGCTGATAGCCCTTCTGGAGCCGGTGGACAAGCTGCAGATGATGGAAGCCGAGGGTGACTTGACTTGTCGATTGGCAATGCTGGAAGAGTTGAAAACTCTTCCCTTCGGCGCCATTTGGGATTACTACTGTTTGAAATCGGACGTCCCCGTGGCTGAAAGCTGGCTGGATGACGTTCGGGCTTATGAAAAGGATGTTCTGAGCAAACGCGAATAGACCAATGTCAATCATAGTCGCAGACGGCGAGGACGACCACATGGATACGCAAGAGCAGTCCCAGCAGACGCAGACGACCAGCGAGTTCGAACGCGAGCCGGTGCCGAAGAGTGCACTACTTGGATTCAAAAGCTTCATCGGAATGTATGCCGGCGAGCATTGCGCCGGGACCGAGCTGATGCTCGGGCCGCTGTTCGTGGCCGCCGGCGTTGGCGCGTATGATCTTATCATGGGGCTCTTGCTTGGCAACGCACTGGCAGTGCTGAGCTGGATGTTTCTTTGCGCGCCCATAGCCACTCGCAGCCGTTTAACGCTTTACTATCAGCTTGAGAAGATTTGCGGGCGCAGACTTGTGACGCTCTACAACCTCGCCAACGGCGTGATGTTCTGCTTTCTCGCCGGGGCGATGGTCACAGTCTCGGCAACGGCCGTGGGGGTCTGGTTCAAGTTCCCCATGCCCGGGCTCAACGACCTGTACCCCAACAGTGTCGGCTGGGTGGTAGCGGTTGCGGTTGTCGGCGGACTCATCGCCATCGTTGCCGCTTACGGGTACCAAACCGTAGCAAAGTTTGCCAACATCGCCGCTCCATGGATGGTCCTGGTGTTCCTGGCTTTTGGCTTTGTCGGGCTTCGCCAGTTTATCGATGCCACTGGGGCCGAAGTGACCTCGCTGGGCGATGCCTGGCAGTTGGCCAAGGAACATATCTGGAAAGGCGAAGCCCCGCAGGAGGGGCAGGTGAAGTTCACGTTCTGGCATGTCACATTCTTCGCGTGGTTCTGCAATATGGCGATGCACATCGGCATGAGCGATCTGTCGGTGTTCCGCTTTGCAAAGAAGTCGTGGTATGGAGTCGCTTCATCTACAGGGATGTATGTGGGCCACTTCATGGCGTGGATTAGTGCTTCGATTCTCTACGCATATCAGCTTCATTTGGATCCGACCGACATGGACGTGCTGCCTGGTCCTCTTGCCTTTAGAGCCTGTGGGCTTGCCGGGCTCGTCTGTGTGATAATCGCCGGCTGGACTACCGCCAATCCGACAATATACAGAGCTGGCCTGGCGTTCCAGGCGATATCACCGAAGTCGTCGCGATTCAAGGTGACTCTCATAACGGGCGCTATCGCCACTCTGGCTGGAATGTTCCCGGCGATTGCGATGAAACTGCTGGGCTTTGTGGCGCTCTACGGCTTGTTGCTTATGCCGATGGGTGCGGTGATCTTTGTCGATTTCTGGCTGATAAGAAAGTTTGGCTTGCAGAGTAGTTATGCCGAGGTCAGCAAGAATACTTTCAATTGGGCTGCGGGTTTGGCGTGGTTCGTTACCTTTGGAATCTGCTGTTCGCTGGCGCTGGCCGGTGTGATTCAGATTTACTTCGTGTCGCTGCCCGGCTGGTTTATGGCGGCGATCATGTACATCGTTTTGAGTAAATTCTATCAGAAGAAAGTCCGCCCGTCCGGCGTGTAACAATAGAGAGGAATCACGATGCGTCCCATTTTGCAGATTGTCTCATTAATGGCACTAATCGGTTTGATCGTGCCCTCGATTATTTTCCTCGCGGGCCGAATGGAGCTGGACACGGTCAAGTGGCTAATGCTGAACAATACGATCTTCTGGTTCGTCGCCGCGACTCCATTGATGTGGAAAGACAACGGGGCCGAGAAGCAAGACGCCGCTTAAGCAAAGGAAAGGACAACAATCATGGCTGATACCGACGGGGTAAAAGAAGCGAAGAAGTTTTACGAAGATGTTCCCGCCCAGACGCCGGGCTTTTTCCTCAAGGGGGCAGGCTCTCTCGATTGGGGGATGAAGAATCGGCTGGCGAGGATATTCAATCCCGATTCGGGCAGAACGGTGATGTTCGCGGTCGATCACGGCTATTTTCAGGGACCGACTACGGGGCTCGAGCGAATCGACCTGACCATCGTGCCCCTAATGTATTATGCTGACGCCATCATGCTGACCAGGGGAATTCTGCGAACAACCGTGCCGCCTTCACTGACCAAGCCGGTGGTGATGCGGTGCAGCGGTGGCCCGAGTATTCTCAAAGAGCTGTCAAACGAGGAGTTGGCGGTTGACATCGAGGACGCGATTCGGATGAACGTCTCGGCGATCACGCTGCAGGTCTTTATAGGCGGCGAGTTCGAAACGCGCTCCGTGCATAATATGACCCGCCTAGTTGACATGGGGCTTCGCTACGGCATTCCCACCATGGCGGTCACGGCGGTCGGCAAGGACATGGTGCGGGACGCGAGATATTTCAGACTGGCCTGCCGAATGTGCGCAGAGCTTGGGGCGCAGATCATCAAGACGTATTATGTGCCGGAAGGTTTTGAGACGATAACGGCCTCTTGTCCGGTTCCGATTGTGATGGCCGGCGGAAAGAAGATACCTGTGCTCGACGCGCTGACGATGGCGTACAATGCCATCCAGCAGGGCGCCTCCGGCGTGGACATGGGACGCAATATCTTCCAGTCTGACGCGCCTGAGGCGATGATGAAAGTGATCGGCAAGGTTGTTCATGAGGACATGAAACCTCAGGATGCCTACCAGTTGTACCAGACGCTCAAGAACGAGAGCGAGAAGAATACCCTTTAGGATAGTAAACTCACGCGGGCAAAACCATGACCTGTTATTCCCTTCAGGGTAGTAAGCTCTCGCGAGCAAAACAATAACCTTTACTATGAGGCCGCTTACCCGCGCAAGAACAGGAATTCTAAGTCGGGAACACTATATTGTGAAGATACTTGACCGCGCAAGAACGGGAATTATCAACCGGGTGCACTATAGGATCAAAAATGCAAAGTAAAGCTCTTTTCGATCAGTTGGCTCAGAAGGCGCCGCTTCTCAGCGTGGGCGTGCTCAGTGCGGATTTGATGTCCCTGGGTACGGATCTGGAGCTTATAGAAAGAGCCGGCGTAGAGTTGCTGCACTTTGATATTATGGACGGGTGTTTTTGTCCAATGATGACGGTCGGGCCCGGTTTTGTGAAGGCTGTCAGAACAACCGTGCTCAAAGACGTGCATCTGATGATAGATGAGCCGTTGGATAAGCTTGAGAGCTACGTCGCAGCCGGGGCGGATATGATTACGGTTCACGTTGAGTCCTGCCGGCATACACATCGCCTCTTGCAGAAGCTGGGGCAAGCTACTAATGCTAACGACTCGGCCAGAGGTATTCTGCGCGGAGTCGCCCTGAATCCGGGAACGCCTCTTGAAACAGTCCTGCCGCTTATTGACGAGGTGGAAATGGTTTTTCTTTTGGGCATTAATCCCGGCTGGGGCGGACAGAAGTTTATTGCTTCGACTGGGCGGAGGCTTGGACAACTCAAGGAGATTATTGCCACGGCTGGCAGAGAGATTCTCACTGGTGTTGACGGCGGAATCACACAGGACAACATTTCCGATGTGGCGCAAATGGGCGTCGATATCATTGTCACGGGAAGCGCGGTTTTTCGCGGAAACACGCCGCTGGAAGGCGCAAAGTTCATGATAGCTGCCGCAAATGATGCCGCCAGAGGTCTCAATGCAAATAAGACATAGCCCGAATCGAGAAGAAGAGCAATGAGCAAGAAGGTGGCAGACAAAAGCGAGCCAGGGCGATTGGCTCAAATAGCGCCGATTGTCCGGGGGCTGTTGGCGGAGGCGACGAGTGAGCCGGACGTGCCGTACAAGCCGGTCATTGTCAAATCCCTGACTAGCAAGGAAGCTGTTGATTTCGCGGGCTCTGCAAAAAACGCCGAGGCCAAGTGTTATCCGGCGCCTTTGACAAAGGGTCCAGAACCTCCGCTTTTTCTAAATGTTCAGGAAGAATTCAGCCAACAGTTGAGAGACGCCATTTCGGACTATTCAGCGCAGCACAGTCTCAAGCCTGAAATCATATGTCTTGCCGATTTGGGGATCCTCTACATTGATCAAACAGAGCAGGATTCTGATTTGCCTCTCGCTAATAAAGTGGCTCTGGTAACCGGCGCTGCCGGGGCGATCGGCTATGGAATCTGCTGTGGGCTGCTGGAAAAAGGCTGTCATTTGGCTGCAACTGACCTGCCGGGTGAGAAACTTGACAGTTTCACGGCCGACCTGAAACAGACAGCCGGCGATCGCGTGATGGGAGTCGCTATTGATGTCACTGATGAGGAGTCTGTCGTCCGAGGTTTTGAAGAGATCATTCTCACCTGGGGCGGAATTGATATTGTGGTTGTCAATGCCGGCATTCCGCTTGTCACATATTTGAAAGACATGGATCTCGATGCCTTTCGCAAACTCGAAAAAGTCAACGTCGAAGGTACTCTCCTGACTCTCAGAGAAATCGCCAACCACTTTATACTGCAGGGCACAGGTGGTGACATTGTCATCGTATCGACGAAAAACGTTCCGTGTCCCGGCGCCAGCTTCGGCGCATACAGCGCGACAAAAGCGGCGGCTCACCAGTTGGGGCGAATCGCCAGCCTCGAGTTGGCTCGGCACGGGGTTCGCGTAAACATGGTAGCGCCCGATGGAGTGTTCTCCGAGGGCAATTACAAGTCCGGATTGTGGGCAGAAGTGGGGCCGGACCGGATGCGTGCGAGGGGGCTTGATGAGGAAGGTTTGCAGGAGTATTACCAAAACAGGAATCTCTTAAAAGCTAAGATTACGGGCCGGCATGTTTCCAATGCCGTACTGTTTTTTGTCACACGTCAGACGCCGACGACGGGCGTGACGATCCCCGTAGACGGCGGCCTGCCTGATGCCACGCCAAGATGAGTCGCGATCGGATATCTCAGGTCGAGCCGGGCTCGGACCGAACAAACAGCAATAACTTTGTGAATGACATGAAAGGAACAGACTAAATGGACGCAGCGATTTTGGAGCTGATAAAGATATCGAATGAGACCGGCGTGGACCCCACGCTCGTTCAAGGCGGTGGAGGCAACACTTCGGTGAAGACTTCCGACGGCAAACACATGTATATCAAGGCCAGCGGAACGGCTTTGAAGGACATGAGCGCGAGAAAGGGCTGGCGCCGGCTGCGGATCGATCTGGCGCGATCGGTTGTCAAAGATGAGTCTCTGGCGAAAATGGAGCCGCAGCGCAGGGAGCCGGAGGTGGTTAATCGGCTTCTCCTCGCGTGTGACGATAAGATGAAAACCGTTGCGCGACCGTCGGTGGAAGCGCATCTGCATGCCTGGCTGGACAAATGCGTGATCCATCTGCATCCGAGTGCGGCGGGCGCATATCACAATGCGAAAAATGGGCGGCCCAAACTCGAGAAATTGTTCAAGACTGAGACCCTGCCGCCGCTCTGGGTGCCATATACCGATCCTGGCTTTATGTTGGCCAAGAGAATCGCCCGGCTAGTCGAGGATTATCAGGACAAATTCGGCAGGAGCCCTGCAGTTCTCTTCCTGCATAAGCATGGGCTGTTCATCACAGCAAAAACGGCCGATGGCGCATTGCGGCTCGTCCGAAGGGTCATCAAGCGCTGCAACGATCCGCTAAGACAGCCGAAGACAGGCATCGCCAAGCCTGTCGGCGATCAGAAGATCAGCGCGGCAAAGCTCTGCATCGAGCGAGCCTTTTCTGAGGCGACCGGCGAACTCACGAAGGTGTGGCATTACTACAACGATCCTATTGCAGATTTTCTCCGTCAGAAAGAGGCAAAGAAGATGCTGTCAGGATCACTGTC
>CAZLTY010000150.1:0-11877 GCA_964562575.1 uncultured Pirellulales bacterium | reverse complement strand
GAGAATCCACATTATCAGAGGATGTTACAGATTATTCGCGATGCACGCGTTGCTGCGCTCAACCGGCCGCGCGTAGACATGCCCGGCGCGAAGATCAATCCGGGCATCTGCCGTTACATCGTACCGGTGCCGCTGCCGGAGAAGATGCCAGGACTCGATGCCCAGGCCGACCCGGATGGTTTCGTTCAATTGTCCTGGGAAAGATCGGCCAATACGATTGGCCTTTCCTTCGATCTCTACCGCGCCGAGAGCCCCAATTTCACACCCGCAAAGGCAATGCTGCTGCAAACGACAACGCTGTTCAACTGCGAAGACACCAGTGCCCCCGCGGGAGAACAACACTACGCGCTGGTGGCAGCCTCGAACGACAAACACAGCGATCCTGTCTACGCAACCGTTAACGTGCCGCCGCCCGTCGCTCCTGCGGTCGTGACAAACGTCAGGGCCGCCGCAGGCCCCGGACAGGTCAAAATCACGTGGGAAGCCCCGCTGACGCTCGACGTTAAGTTCAACGTCTATCGCTCGGATGCCCCGGAAGGCGCGCTGCGGAAACTCAATGCCCAGCCGATACTCGGTTCTGAGTTTATGGACGTTGGGCTGGCCGGCGGCGTGGAATATCAGTATCTCGTCCGATCGGTGAACAGACGAGGCACCGAAAGCGCCGACAGCAAGCGATCAACCGCAAGCGCTCTGTCCGAACGAAAGGAACCGGTGTTCGTAGCAGACCTGACCGAAGACCTATACGCACTTTTTGCCGACTCGGCCGTTATAGAAGGAACCGCCCGCGGCTCGGCTACCGTTCGTGACGGGTCACTGTCGCTGGGTGACAACGCCTATGTGACCTACCCGTACAAGAACGAATTCGACCTGCGTGGCCGGCTGTCTCTCGAGTGCTGGCTTTATCTGGACAGTACCGATCAGATGCCTGTTATCATCAGTTGCGGGCGATGGCAGGACAGGGGGTGGTTCCTGCAAAAACTCGGAGGCTCCTGGCGATGGCATCTCGGTGGAGTAGACTGTGACGGCGGCACAGTGCAGGCCCGGCAGTGGGTCCATATAGCAGGCACTTATGACGGAGAGACAGCACGACTGTTCCAGAACGGCAAACAGGTCGCCTCCGTGCCATGCCAGGCCAACAGCACGCCATGGGAAGGCTCCTTATTCATTGGCCAATACGGCGCAGGCCCGGGACCGCAGTACCAGGTGCGCGGGCGAATTGTCGGTGTGAAAATCTACAGACGAGCCCTCCGAGCCGAGGAAGTGGCAATCAGCTTCAAAGCAGGCAGGTAAGTGACATCCGACTGTCGAGGAGTCATTGCCGGCCCTGCTCATCCTTCAGTGATGGTTGCAGGCGGTTGACAACCGGCAGGTCCTCACAGCCGGTCAGGCAGTTCTTCAGGTGCCCCGCCATCATTCTGGGACTGTTCCTGAACGAATCTATGGTGCTGCCCGCTAAGTGAGCCGTGATAGTGGCATTCTCCAGCCGGATGAATGGGTGATCGGCGGCCAGCGGCTCTTCGTCGAAAACATCCAGCGCCGCCCCCGCAATCCACTTTTGCTCAAGGGCCTTAATCAAGGCAACCTCATCAACAAGCCCGCTGCGGGCGGTGTTGACCAGCACAGCGGTCGGCTTCATCATAGCCAATTCATTGGCACCGATCAGATGATAGCTTTCGCTGGTGAGCCTCGCGTGCAGCGAGACCACGTCTGAGTTTCTCATCAGCAGCTCGAGACCGACCAGTTCGGCCTCGCCGGAATCACCCGCAAAGTAGGGATCAAAGGCAATGATCCTGCTGCCAAAAGCCTTCAAGTAGCCGGCAACCAGATGTGCAACGGCGCCGTAGCCCACGAGACCTACGGTTTTGCCGCAAAGCTCCGGTATGACATCACTGTTCGGAAACGACCTCTGCCAGTTGTTGCTCTTGAGGCTCGCATGAGAGCGGGCGATATTGCGAACTTCAGCGAGGATCATTCCCATCGTACATTCGGCCACTGCCCGCGCATTTCTGCCGGGTGTATTCATCACCGATATGCCTCTCTGCGTCGCGGATTCGACGGCAATGTTCTCAACGCCGCCTCGGAGCACACCGATCAGCTTAAGATTCTCGGCTTTCTCGATGAATGAGCTACCGATCGGTGCGAATTGAACCACGACGATTTCAAAAGGCTCGATGTCTTTTGTGATGCTGTCGGGCAGTTCGACCGCGTCCGGACCGTCGGTTTCAATTGCCAGATTATCCTGCTGCAGGCCGATCAAATCTTCATGGCCCCAATGCCTGACCTCAACGTCAACGCCGAAGTCGCTCAGTTCAGACAGGCCGTCTCGCATGAAATCGGCCGGAATATACGTATCACTGATAGCAAGCAATTTCATCGACTTTTTCCTAAGAGGAATCAAATATCAAAAGTCAAATATCAAAATTAATGAGCCCGCCTTCGTCGGGGCCGTTCTAAACAGCATCCCGGCTTGCCGGGATTCCAAAACTTTGACATTTACATTTTGGTCTTTGCATTTCTTTACCTGCGGTCCTACGCTCTGTCATTCGCATACAAAAGCTTGATTTTTTCTTCGACAACCTTCGCAAGTTCTTCCTTGATGGGCCCGAACAATTCCTGAATGGGCGGATCCTTCCTTTCTCTGGGCACGGCAGACCTTTCCAGACCTTTGGCCATCGCTACCCGGCAATCGGAGTAAATATTCAGTTTGCAGATGCCGTTCTTTACAGCATTCTGGATCTGATCGTTCGGCGTGCCGGAGCCACCGTGAAGCACCAGCGGGATAGAACTCACGTGGTTTATCTCCTTGAGCCTTTCGATATTCAGGTTGGGCAGGGAGCGATAGACTCCGTGAGAGGTCCCAATCGAAATCGCAAGGGCATCGACATCGGTCAATTCGATGAACCTTTCCACCTCATCGGGCTCGGTCAAAACTGATTCGGCGTCTACAGTCGCCAGCAAATCCTGCCCGCCGACGAATCCCAATTCACCCTCGACACTGATGCCTCTGGGTCGGGCCATCTCCACAGTGGCCTTGGTAATCTCGGCGTTCTCGGCAAAGGGCAGAGCCGAGCCGTCGATCATTACCGATGTGAAGCCGGCATCGAGAGCTTTCTCTATCGTACCAAGATCTGTTGCGTGGTCGAGGTTCAGCGCGATGGGAATGTCGTGAAAATCCGCGACCGCCCTGACCAGGCCGGGGATGTACTTCCACCCGTTGCCGTCGAGGTCCTGGCCGACGAGGCACATCAGAACAACAGGCGACCGCATCCTCTGGCACGTTTCCAGAATCGTCCTGACCATCACATCCTCCACGCAGTCGAAGGCCGGTACGGCGTATCCGTTCTTCCTGGCATCGGTCAGGACTTCCTTGAGAGTTATCAGCATCTGTTTCCTTTCAGTAAGTATCGGAGCGATTATAATCC
Source organism: uncultured Pirellulales bacterium (assembly GCA_964562575.1). Classification (GTDB taxonomy): domain Bacteria; phylum Planctomycetota; class Phycisphaerae; order Sedimentisphaerales; family Anaerobacaceae; genus SG8-4. The sequence goes on along the minus strand of CAZLTY010000150.1, from coordinate 8,455 downwards.
AAACGTCGCCGGCCGACAACTTGTTGATTTCTCGTCGCAGCGATGGTATTCTATTGCCCATGATGCTCGCTGTCGCATCTAAGCGTGAACAGGCGGGAAAGCTGGTGATCCACGCCGGCAAAGGGTGTTTCCTGCCCAATTGACTCTTTCTTGAAGAACTGTGAAAGGACATCTCTCATGAACAAGAACATTCTTTCAGTTTGCCTGGTGTTGTGGCTGGGCTGTGCATCGGCCTCTGCCGCTGAAGATCTCAATCCCTATATCGGCCGTTGGGCCCTGACCATCCCCGGTGGAGGCGCCGGCTGGCTGGGCATCGCCGAGGTCAATGGAGAGCCGGTGGCGCACATCCTCTGGGGCGGGGGAAGCGTAGTCGGCGTGGATCGAGCCAGAATGGGCGAGGATACCCTGAACATGGAACGTGATAACAAGGTTCGACGCAGAGACGCCAAGGGCAAGGTGATCGAGACAATCACGTTCACCGAGAAGATTGTCGCGAAGGTCTCGGGTGATAGCCTGCAATTGACACAGATCCGGCCCAACAGGAGGGGCCAGGGCGAGACCAGAAATGAATTCACCGGCAAGCGAATTCCTCCGCTGCCGCCGAAGCCGGACCTGTCCAAGGCCAGATACGGCAAACCAATCAGACTGTTCGACGGCACTGATCTCGATAAGTGGAAGCTGACCAATCCGCGTCAGAAGAACGGCTGGTCGATCAAAGACGGGGTCCTTGTCAACAATCCCGTTCAGCCGGAAGGCGAACGTCACATCTCCTACGGCAACCTGCGCACCGTCGCCGAATTCGAGGATTTCAATCTGAAACTGGAAGTGAACGTCTCGGAAAGAGGCAACAGCGGCGTTTATCTGCGAGGCATTTACGAAGTTCAGGTCAGCAACAGTTACGGCAGAGGCCTCGACTCGCATAACATGGGAGGGATTTACAGCCGAATCACCCCGACCGTAAATGCCGAGAAGCCGCCCGGGCAGTGGCAGACCATGAACATTACCCTCCTGGACCGCCATGCAACGGTAGAGCTTAACGGCAAGGTAATAATCGACAATCAGCCGCTCCTGGGCTGTACCGGCGGCGCTCTGTGGTCGGACCAACTCAAACCTGGCCCGATCTACCTCCAGGGTGACCACACAGCCGTCAATTATCGAAACATCGTCCTGACGCCTATCATCAAAGATCGGGCCAGTCAGCAAACTGTTATCTTCGAGGACCGCTTTGATAACAAGCCGGCTGCCGGCTGGAAGTGGCTGCGGGAGAATCCTCAAACATGGCGGACAAAGCAGGGCGCTCTGGAGATTCGCGTCGAGCCGGGTGTGGCGCGTACCGTAAAGAATGCCCTGGTTCGCCGGGCCCCCGATCGCAGCCGGGGCAAGTTTGCCATCGACGTAACCGTAACCAATACGACAAAGCCAACCCGACAGTACGAGCAGGCCGGAATCACCTGGTATAGTAACGGCAAGCCCGTGTTCAAGCTTGTCAAGGAACTGGTCGACGGACAATTGATGATCATCCCAGGCAGAAAACCCATGGCCAGCGAGACGGTCCAACTCAGGCTGATTGTGACCGCCGGCAATTTCATCGCGCAGTTCCGCCCCGATGCCACCGGCGAGTTTCAAACGGCGGCCACGGGAAAGCTGCCGGCGCCAGGCGATGACCAGGTCAGCATACAATGTTACAACGGCCCCGCCGACGCCGACCACTGGATCAGATTCGACGATTTTCGCATCCTGGAATTGCCCGAGTAATGACTGTTCATCATGGGTGCAAACCGCGGATCGGAGGGGTGTTTCTCATCTCAGATGATCTCCGGGACAACTGTGGCCGGCCAAGTTGCTTGTAGAGACACTGATTACACTGTATAATGGTTATAGCTTACATACTCGTGGTGGCCGCAGGCGCGGTTGTCTTGGTGGACGTGCAAAGTGCGCAGAAAGTGAGTTGAGATGATGACCAGAGCATATCCGATTGGCCCAATTGTTTTGATTGCCGTGCTGGCCTTCAGCGCCCCCGCCGCGGGCAAGATAGAACTGGTGAGGGTGAAAACCTCGGCCGACAGCGAGGCGCCGGGTTATGAGTCGTACAAAGCCATGGACGGCAATCCGCAAACCATGTGGCACACCTCCTTTGGCGCAGGCGAAACCCGGCATCCGCACGAGATTGTCTTCGACCTGGGGAAGAGCCGGGAGATTTTGACCCTGGCATATCTCCCGCGAGCCGGCGGCGGAAACGGCACGATCAAAGATTTCGAGTTGTATGTCAGCGACAATTCCAAGGAATTCGGAAATCCCGTCGTAAGAGGGACATTCACGAGAAGCAGAACCGAAAGCACTGTGAAATTGCCGGCACCGGTCAAGGGACGCTATGTCAAACTGCGGGCGCTTTCGGAAGTCAATGGCAGGGCCTGGACGTCGATCGCAGAGCTTCGATTTCTCACGGACGGCGTCAAGTTCATGGCCGTCGACTCGCCCGGCATACTCGCCGGACCACCCAAGAGCGAGTTGGAAATGCAATACGAGATCTTGCGACGCGACATCGCCGAACGCAAGCGGATATCCAGGTACGCCGACCAGGCTCTTCGCCCGGAAGCGCTGATTCTCGACTCGGACCGCGACCCTCTCGATGTTATCCTGAGACGCACAGCGGCACTGCTCGATGATCTGATGCATACGTCTTCTGCGCAGCGCCTCGCGCCGATGGCGACTGAACTGAAGAAGTTAAAAGATGCTGGCAGTGAAACCGCCGTGACAGATGCGCAGCGCCGGCTCGAACTGTTCAAGAAAGCCCACAATCTCCGTCGCAGAATTGCACTGTCCAATCCACTGCTCGATTTCGACAAGATTCTCTTCATAAAGCGTCAGCGAGCGGCGTTCAATCACATGTGCGATCAGTATTACGGCATAAACATTCTGCCCGGAGGGGGCTTGCACGCGCTGAGTGATCCATTCGGTGACAGTCCGCGCGTGCGCAACATCCTGGCAGAGTCGGTCGTCCAGCGAGGCCGGCTCAAGGGCCAGAGACTCACCGACGGTTCCTTCCTTTCTCCGGACCTTTCTTATGACGGCAAGACTATCGTGTTCGCCTATGTGGAATGCAAGGGTGACGTCGAGCATCGGTACCACACCGACCCCAGCCGCGGGCATTGGAACGAGCAGCGATGCTATCACATCTTCAAGGTCAACGTCGACGGCTCGGGACTCGAACAGCTTACCGACGGCACGTGGAACGACTTCGACCCCTGCTGGCTGCCGAATGGCCGAGTCGCGTTCATTAGCGAACGACGAGGCGGGTATCTGCGATGTGGCCGGGTGTGCCCGACCTACACGCTGCACGACATGAACGCCGACGGCAGTGATATTCGCTGCCTGAGTCTGCACGAAACGAATGAATGGCACCCCAGTGTCACCAATGACGGCAGAATCATCTACACGCGGTGGGACTACGTGGACCGTCATGGCTGCACGGCGCACCTGCCATGGATCACAACTCCGGACGGCCGGGACGCCAGAGCCGTCCACGGCAATTTCGCTCCGCGCGAGCTGCGCGCCGACATGGAGCTTGACGTCCGCGCGATCCCCGGTTCGCACAGATTTGTCGCCACGGGCGCCCCGCATCACGGCCAGGCATTTGGCTCGCTGGTCGTCTTCGATCCCTCTGTCGAGGACGACGACGTGATGGCGCCGGTCAAACGAATCACGCCAGAGGTGGATTTTCCGGAAACTCAGGGCGGGGCCCAGGTGTACGGAACGCCGTGGCCTCTGAGCGAGAAATACTACCTCTGTGTCTATGATCCGACAATGCCGCCGAACGCCGGACGTCAGGGCAAACCACACATGCCGGGCAGATACGGCATTTATCTGCTCGACATTTTCGGCAACAAAGAGTTGATCTATCGCGATCCTGAAATCGCGTGCCTGAGCCCATCGCCATTGCAGGCCAGACTTAAACCGCCGACAATACCCGACGAATCGGTGCGCGTCGCCGAGGGCGAGCCAGCCGAGGCCACGCTCGCGGTGGTCAATGTTTACGACACCGTCAAATCATGGCCCGAGACGATGAAGGTCAAGTCGCTTCGAGTTTATCAGATATTGCCTATGACCGTCCCGTCGGGCGCTCCGCCGCACGAAACCAGCCTGAGAGAACCTAGCGCCGGCGATTCGGTGGTTCTGGCCCGCTACGTGCTGGGGACGGTCCCCGTAGAGGAAGACGGCAGCGCCCATTTCACCGTACCGGCGAGGAAGGAACTGTTCTTCCAGGCCCTGGACGAGGACGGGCTGGCGGTCCAGTCGATGCGCTCGGCGACATATTTGCAGCCGGGCGAGCGGCTCGTATGCCAGGGATGTCACGAACCGAGACACAGTGCTCCGGAAGCGACCAGCAGGACGCCTGCGGCTATGAGAAGGGAACCCTCCAAGCTCAAGGCCGATGTCGACGGCACGAATCCTTTCAGCTATCCGCGACTTGTCCAGCCCGTTCTCGATAAGCATTGCGTTCAGTGTCATGCCGACAATCCAGAAGATGCGCCAAGGCTCGACAGTGAGGTCATCGCCAAGGGCAATGGAGGCAGGCAGAGATGGTACGCCTCTTACCACAGCCTTGCGCCCGAGTACGGATTCTGGGATTACGGCGGCCGCCATCGGACCATACCCGGCAAGTTCGGCGCCCGCGTTTCGAAGCTCTATGAGTTGCTGCAGGAAGGACATTACGACGTCGACCTTTCCGATGAGGAAATGCATCGGATCATCGTCTGGCTCGATTCCTGCTCGATCTTCTACGGCGTCTACGAGAAGGAAGGCGGCATAGCTCAGCTTCAGGGCAAGGTTGTCTATCCGACTCTCGAGTAGCCAGCAATGCGGGCCCAAGCCCCCCTGCCGCATGACCTCGGTAAGGAGACGTGAATTGGAATTTGAAAACAAGGTGGCACTCGTTACAGGTGCAGCCGGCTCGATCGGCAAAGGGATTGCGCAACGTTTTTGCGAACAAGGCGCAAAAGTCTTCATTACCGACCTCGACCAGACAAAGATCGACCAGTGCTGCGCCGAGATCGACCGCAGCGGCAGGCTATGCAAGGGATTAGCCGCTGACGTCACGGACCACCAACAAGTAGTGAAAGTCGTCCAGGCGGCATTGAGCGAGTTTAGCGACGGGATCGACATTCTCGTAAACGTCGCGGGTATCGTCGCCCAAGGCAAAGTCGAAGACATCGACGAGAAGAGCTGGGACCAGATGTTCGCAGTTAACTGTAAAGGGACATTCTTCTTCATAAAAGAAGTCGTACCCATAATGAAGAGCAGTAGCTCGGGCAAGATAGTCAATTTCTCCTCGAAATCCGGAAAGACCGGCTCTGCCCTGATGTCGCATTACTCGGCTGCCAAGGCGGCGATAATAGGCCTGACCCAATCGCTCGCATACGAATTGGCTGGCTTTTCAATAAATGTCAACTGCATCTGTCCCGGAATAACGCTGGACACGGGCGTATGGAACAACGTCTCGTCGGGATATGTAAAGAACCTCAAAATACCCATGGAACAGATAGTCGAGAAGTTCACGGCCAAAGTCCCCCTGGCCAGGCTCGCCCAGGTCGAAGACGTCGTGGCTGTCACCTGCTTTCTCGCCTCGGCGGGCGCCGATTACATGACCGGACAGGCCATAAACGTAACCGGCGGTCGGGAAATGCACTGACCCGATGCTACGCCCGCCAACCGGGAGCACCCACCAATGGAAACGATGAAGGCTATCGAATACTATGCCCCCGGCGACATACGGGCCGGCTCAGTCCCGATGCCCCAATGCGGCGCCGATGAAATCCGAGCAAAGGTCGACGCCTGCGCGGTCTGTGGGACAGATCTGAAAACGTATCTCCACGGTAATCCACGCATCAAGGCCCCCAGGATAATGGGCCATGAGTTTACGGCGATCGTTGAGACGGTCGGCGAAAAGATAAAAGACTTTCAGGCAGGCCAGAGAATTGTGATGGCAACTTCCGTCTCTTGCAGCGCCTGCTCTTACTGCTCCAGAGGCCTTAATAATCTTTGCCTCAACCTCTCTCCAATGGGTTTCTCCTACAATGGAGGGATGGCCGAGTATATTACCATACCTTCGCAGGCTCTGTATATCCGACCCGTTTTCAATGTTCCACACGGCGTGAAAGCCGAACACGCCGCACTTGCCGAGCCGGTTAGCTGCGCGGTCAATGCATGCGGTAACTGCCATCTCAAGCAAGGCGACGCCGTGCTCGTCGTGGGCGCCGGCCCCATGGGCATAATAAACGCCTGTGTCGCGCGTCACTTTGGGGCCGAGAGAATCATGATCGCAGAGACAAACCCGGTTCGCCTCGAGAAGGCTCGGGCCTTCGAGTTCGACCTGCTGATCAATCCCGACACCAAAGATCTGCGCGAGGCTGTTCTTGACTTCACCGACCGGGTCGGCGCCGATGTTGTCATTGTCGCCGCTCCCGCAAAAGAGCCCCAGGTCCAGGCGCTGGGCCTCGTGCGAAAGCAAGGCACGGTTTGCCTGTTCGCGTCCCTGCCCGCGAGCGACAGCATGTTGTCACTCGATAGCAGGAAGATCCATTACAACGAGATACATGTCGTCGGCTCCAGCGACTCGACGCCGGCCCATGTCACCAGTGCCATCGAGATGATCGCCGCGGGTCACGTGCCGGCTAAAAGAATCGCCACTCACATCCTTGCTCTGGATGATATCTTCACAGCCTTCGATCTTATGCAATCAGGCATAGCCCTCCGCGTTGTTCTCAAGCCGTGATTGAGAGTGCTCGGTAGACGCCGGCTGGCTTTTCTCATATTCGCCGTGCATGGAATTTCCTTTGGCAAGAATGCTCACGCCGACAATCAGAATTATTATGCCCGTGATTATCCAGTACATGCTCTGCTTGCTGGCCCCCTTCCACTCCTTTGTCAAAAAGCCGTTGACATTGCCCACTATGATCGCGAACGACATGAACACCGGATAGGCGATGGCCGCGCCGAATGTCTGTGTCCCAAGCTTGGGTACGCCGACACCCAGAAACAATATCGCCCCGTCATGCAGGCAGGCCATTATAAGTGCGATCAAAAGGACTTTTCCTATGCCGGGCTCAGTCAGAGTACCCCAGGTCTTATTCGCGCAGAGTTTGTAGACGCAGTAGCCGCATGCCGAGACCGATCCGCCCCACAGAATCAGAGCCGCCACCACGAACGCCGCACGCCAGCCGGAGTTGCCGTATTGGCCGACCGAAATGTCAGTGACGTCACCACCGTAGCTGACCGCAATGCCGTAGCACGCACAAAGTACGCCCGAGAGGACCGCTACGATCAGACCCTTTATGAGCTTGCCGCCGGTCAGTACGGTCTGGTCGTCGCTGTCACTCATCTGGCTCTTGCTCTTCAAGGTCGCAGCGCGGCCGCATACGATCACCCCGATTATGCAGACAGCAACGCCCGCCATGATTGTGTAACCGTGCGCCGTGGTAAGCTGATCGCTATGATGAATGATGAAGGGCCCCATCCCACCGGTGACAATCTGCGCGCCGTAGTTCAGAGCGTATGCCAATGACAGGCCGATCAGTCCGAAGCTTATGCCGAGTGTCATCGAACCGAGCCCCCAGAAGAATCCGAACAGGACCGGCATCAAGATTCCCGCAGATCCTGCATCGGCGCAGGTGGCGAACAGGTCCTTCGCAATCAAGGGAAATACAGTAGTGGGAATAAGGATAGTCACAAAGAAAAAGAACGGCCCCCAGAGAGTCTCCCACGCGGTGCCTTTCTTGACAAACTTGCTCGGCAGCCCAAACGATCCCCCGAAGACGGCGCCTAACAACAGCAATGCAAAACCCACGACGGTGGTTCCCATGAGACAATTCCTTTCCTGGATTTCCCTATACGATCAGTCGTAGGGTGGGCTCTGCCCACCAATTCAGTTTAAGTTGTTGAAATGTAATGACTTCTTGTCACACTTGTCAATCACTTTCGACGCAAAAAGGATTCAGAGCCTGCAGAGAAAAGATCGACAACCAACTGAATTGGACACAGATTTCACTGATTAACACGGATTTTTATTCACCACGGAGAAAAACAATAGGGCCAAGAGGATCGGCTCGTGAAAGATTCCCACAACGCAGCTTTCTGTGGGGGGATATTTTGAGGCTGCAGCCATTCGTTTGCCTTTAGGCTCCCATACTTGCTTGGCCCACCGACTGCTCTGACCGTCAGGGCTCTATGTCCCCTCGGCCACCGGGCCGTATACACCGGGCAGGACTCGTGCCGTTACCGGCCACGAGCTCCGGCATCGCTACTTGTCCGAACCGGACAATTGACACGACAGGATTTGTGAGGGCCTCCGCCCTCACGCACCTGCTGGGCCGTAGCCTTGTCGGCTGCTCCTGGCCCCATTGGTCCCATAGGTGTTAAGCTAAGCTGACGTTTTTTTGGCCGATTGGTTTGCTATCGG
>CAZLTY010000149.1:0-12019 GCA_964562575.1 uncultured Pirellulales bacterium | reverse complement strand
CCGTCGCGATGGGCCTTGTCAAAAGCATCATCCAGCCAAAGCGGAATATTGGTCCCGCATTGGGTCGCGAACTTGCGCACGCCTTGCCAGTTTTCAATCGGAAGAATGCCCGGTGTAATCGGCGCGTCGATCCCGGCTTTGACACAGGCATCGCGGAAGCGCAGTAAGGTGTCTGGCTTCCTCCTCAGCTAATGACAGAAGGGTCTCGCTAGTCGCCGCTTCGGCAATTAGTCCGGCCAGTCTTGCGTAAAGTCTGAACGACCGTCTTTCCTTGTCGACTGCCAATCCCAGGGCCTCAGTGTAAGCCATCTGCTCGGCAACCTGATCAGGATCCACTGCCGGACCCTCACCGGAGGTCTCAGGCAGCACGCCCACAGTCATGGCGACTATACCCTCCTTCATGACCTCCAGTTCAAGTTGCGACTTGTGCTCAAGCTCTTCGGTCACAAGATTCTCGAAGAACTCCTGAATGGCGGAATTCTTCACCCTGTCCGCCATCGCCATATAGAACTCGACCGCCTCGCCTTCTCGCTCTATGGCGAATTCCAGGATTTCTCCGATTGTCGTCATATCTCCCATCGTCTTGGTCCCCTTTCTGAACCGCAGGCAAATACGAAAGACCCACTGCCGTCACTCGATCGAAAACCGATCAACTCGGCCTCGGCGGCGACGTTGTCTGTCTCGGATGCATTTCAGCGATCGGGATTATAAATCAATCCGCCTTGCTCGCGGTATTCGGTCAGCACTGCTGCGGCTTCTTTGCGCAAAATGTCCTGCACCACGCTGATCCCGCGACTTTCCAGCGCGCTCGCCCAGTCCTTCGGTTTAGGCCCTTCGTCAAATCCGATCCTGCGGGCATCGGCATCGCGGGCGCCGCACACTACCCTCTTGATGCCGGACCAGCATACCGCGCCCAGACACATTACGCACGGCTCGGTGCTCGTCACGAGTTCGAAAGCAGCGCCTTGTTCGCGGCCCATATCGTAGGTTCCGACCGCCTTTTGAGCAAGTGCAATCGCCAGCATCTCGGCGTGTGCTATCGAGCAATTTAGAGACTCCACCTGGTTTACACCGACAGCAATCAGCCGCCCGCCCTCTCGTTCGAAAACGGCCGCTCCGAACGGCCCTCCGCTCTTGCGCTCAACATTTAGCCTCGCCAGCTCAATGACAAATCGCATGCGGTCTTCAACACTTGGAAATATCTCGGCAGAACCTTCAAGGAGGCTCTGCACCCAAACCGGCAAACTCAAAACCATATCAGAACACATCAATTGTGCACCTGTCGTTATGTGGGATTATATACACTTCTGTTATCTGTCACAGCAAATGTCACCTTCTTCATCGTTTCATTCCTGCGCTAGTTGCGCTGCGGCGCAGATGCCGAATCGCCCCTTTCGCGGCTCGGGTGTTTGAAAGGCAGTCTGCTACCGCGCCATTGACCCTTGGCTTGGTGTTCCAGCGCGGCGTATTTCTCAGCCAGATCAACCACGGCGTCATCGCTCTTGTCCACATACAATTCAAGCCAGTAACCTTTCACACCTTTGCGGGCTACCCGAATACCGGCTGCCAGACGTCCGCGGTGATCGCCCCCGGCGCAGTCACCGGCTATCAGTGCCGCCATCAAGCGATCCGCGAGACTTCCCTGCGTCTGTTCGTAGGCTCGCGCCATGGCGAAGACCACCTCTTGGCCCGCCAGTGTGTTGCCCTGACAGGCGTAGTACCTGCCCGAGGCGGCTCCCCACCAGATGCCCGATGGGTCGGCGTTGGCAGGGTTGCGATTCGCCGCTCGGCCGGACATGTCAACGATCGCCAACTGACGTTTGTCACGCCTTTCGTCATCAGCCAGCAGCTCAGCCAGGACCTGGTCGGGCAAACGCCCTTTTGCCAGCAGATCGAGCGCACGCTCGCCCCACGCCGGGTTGTGCCAATGCTGTGTGCAGAATGCCCCAACGCCCGCTCGCGCGTAAGGGACAACCTTGCCGACAGCCGGATACTTGCTCGCCACCGCCGCGCCGCACACGCCCGTGTTGGGATCGACCGCAACAATAGAGAATGTGCCGGAGACGCCGGCCTCCGGCATCGGGAGCATTGAGCCATACCTTGGCCGATCAACCTGGCTCTCCCTGTAGCCGTCAGGTTGACAGTCCTGGTTGCAGTTGCGACAGCCGCCCAGAAAAAGTTGGAGGACAAACTGACAAACAAGCAAACGTACGCTTGCTCGACGACGATGACCTATAGATTTCTTTACGCTCATTGCTCTCTCCAATTGCTGATACAGGTTATCAGATTACCAGGAGATCAGGTGGTGGTTATCAGGCAATCAGGATATCTGGTTGGTTGCATAAAACTGTTTCCCGATACCATGATTCATTGGCAACTTGCTTGCTGATCACCAAATATCCTGGTGTCCTGCGCCCTGATACCCTGATCCACTGGTAAACAGCCTCAGAGGTTACCATAAATACTTGACATTTCAAGCATTACTGCTACGATGTTACACCACAATACGGCACATTTTAATGTTCGGACTGAAAGGGTATTGCAATGTCAAATTCTTCCCGCACGGTGGGCGCCGCTCGCCAAATGTATCTGTTGATCTTCTGTCTGCTGGCCGGCACAGCCCTGGCGGGTGACAATAACGTAACAGCACAGGCCAAGAGAATTCTCGATGAGACGGGCATCCAAGGCGGTATCGTAGTCCACCTCGGCTGCGGTGGCGGCAGGTTGACCGCCGCCTTGGGAGCCGGCGACAATATCACCGTTCACGGGCTCGAAGCCGACCCGGCCAAGGTCGCCAAAGCGCGAGACTATATCCAATCTCAGGGCATTTACGGCCCCGTCTCGGTCGAGCAGTTTTCCGCTTCGAGGCTTCCCTACGCCGACAATTCTGTAAACCTGGTTTTCGTACAGGATCAGGGTAATATCACCAGGAGCGAAGTAATGCGAGTCCTGGCGCCCGGCGGTGTCGCCTGCGGTCGGCGCGGCGGCCAGTGGAGGCAAATCACAAAACCCTGGCCCGGCAACATCGACCAGTGGACGCACTTTCTGCACGATGCAAGCAACAACGCAGTCGCCGACGACACCGTAGTGGGCCCGCCCAGGAACCTCCAGTGGGTCGCACCGCCGCTGTGGCTTCGAAGCCATGAGACACCCTCGGGGATCCAATCGCCCGTCCACAGCGACGGCCGAATGTTCTACTTCTTCGACGAGGGTCTCATCGGCATCACGGACCAGCGCATTCCAGATCGCTGGTCGCTCATCTGCCGGGACGCCTTTAATGGCAGGTTGCTCTGGAGACGCGAGCTCGGTCCCTGGGGCTGGAGCCAGTGGAATCCCGAACAGTACGAAGACAAAGACTGGACCACGCTGCGCGGCAAGCGAACCGACGTCCCGAGCGAAAACCAGCGCCGAATCGTCGCCGACGGCGACAGGCTCTACGTTACTCTCAGCTACAGGGCGCCTATGTCGATTCTGGACACAGCGACCGGCCAGACTATCTCGACCATCGAAGCCACCGACGCCGCCAGGGAAATACTCGTCAGTGACGGGATCGCAGTGGTCTATTCTCAGAAGGTCTCGGAGGCCTCTGCAAGACGCCGGGGAGCCCGCGACGCAGCCGGCGGAACACTCGTCGCCGTCGATGGCAGGACCTCCAGGGTGCTCTGGCGAAAGCAGAGCGGCCAGATCCGCTCGCTAGCGCTGGCGGTTGACAACGGGCGTATCGTCTACCTGACTGGCAAGAATCTCGTCGCACGAAATTTGAAGGACGGAGGCGAGCAGTGGACGGTCCAGCCCAAACAGAGTTCGCCGCGAACGGTCCTTACCGTCGACGACGTCGTTGTGATGCAGGGCGGCAAATCGGTCTCGGCCTACGACGCCACCGACGGCAGACTTCTCTGGGCCAAGACTGTCCCGTCGATCGGCGGCGGAGAAGGCGACGATTTGTTCGTAGTCGACGGACTCGTTTGGCGCGGGATAGTCAGTGTAGACGAGCAAGGCAAGCCGGTGCGAAAGAGCCCGAATGCACTTGTCATCGGCTGGGACCTTCGCTCGGGCGCCGAGAAGAAACGCATCCGCGTCGACAATCTCAGAAGTCCCGAACATCATCATCGCTGCTACCGCAACAAAGCGACGTCGCGATACCTGATCAGCTCCTACGAAGGGGCCGAGTTCCTCGACTTCCAGGGCGACAACCACGGCATGAACAACTGGCTTCGCGGCGCCTGCAAGTACGGGATGACCCCGTCCAACGGCATGTTGTACGTCCCGCCGGACCAGTGTTTCTGTCAGCCCGGCTCAAAGTTCCTGGGCTATGCCGCGGTCAAGGCCGAATCAGCAAGTGACCCCGAACCCGTCGCCGACAACCAGCGTCTGGAAAAGGGCCCGGCGTATAACAAACTCAAAACTCAAGACTCAAAACCCAAAACTGAAGATGATTGGCCGACGTTCCGCCATGACGCGATGCGCAGCGGCGCGAGTCGCACGCGCATCGGCGCCGGCGTGACAGTCGATTGGAAGACCACGCTCGAGGGCAAACTCACAGCCCCGGTCGTAGCAGGCGGCAAGGTATTCGTCGCCAGGCCCGACGCTCACAGCGTCTACGCACTTGACGCCAAAGCCGGCGATATCTTATGGCGCTTCACCGCGGGCGGCCGTATCGACTCGCCTCCGACAATCCACAGAGGCCTGGTCCTGTTCGGCTCGGCCGACGGACGGGTCTATTGTCTGCGTGCTTCCGACGGCGAACTCGTATGGCGATTCCTCGCGGCGCCGAGTGATCAGCGCATCGGCTCGTTCGACCAGATCGAATCGACCTGGCCCGTCCACGGCAGCGTGCTGCTCCATGAACGTGTGGCGTATTTCACCGCGGGCCGCTCGACATACCTCGACGGTGGTATCCGCGTCTACGGCCTAGACCCCGCCACCGGCGAGATCCTGCACAAGGGCCTGCTCGAAGGCCCCCACCGCTCGGTCGAGGGGCAGCGCGATCTGGCCTTTTTCATTCTGGGCGCCAACTCCGACGTGCTCGTCAGCGAAGACGATCACATCTACATGCGCCAGAAGAAGATGACACCCGACCTCAAGGAAATCGATATCGACGTCCTCTCGAACAAGGGCGCCCAGGACGTCGGTCTGCACGTCTTCTCAACCTCAGGGTTACTCGACGACTCGTGGTACAACCGGGCCTTCTGGATGTACTCCAAACGCTGGCCCGGTTTCCAATTAGCCAACCAGGCCCCGAAGACCGGACAACTCCTGGTCTTCGACGAGGCCAAGACCTATGCCGTCCGAGTCTTCCATCGCCGCAACGTTCACAGCCCGATGTTCTTCCCCGGCACCGAGGGTTACCTGCTGTTCGCCGACCATAATACGACCGAGCCGCAGATCGTAGGCGAGCCGGGCGCCCGCAAGGCCCTCGAATGGCTCCCGCAGTCACACATCCCGCGTGACGGTAATCCGGGGCTCGACAATGAAGATTGGGGCTTCGGCCGCGACAAGGGGATCGGGTACACCCGCGCCGAGATGCCTCTCTGGACGAACTGGCTCGCAGTGAGAATCCGGGCAATGGTCAAGGCGGGCGAGACCCTGTTTGTCGCCGGAGTTCCGGACGTTCTCGATGAGAAAGATCCTTACGCCGCCTTCGAGGGCCGCAAAGGCGCCAGGCTCGTAGCCGTCTCGGCTGCCGATGGCAAAGAGCTATCGACAATCGAGCTTCAATCGCCGCCGGTATTCGACGGTCTTATAGCGGCCAATAACCGCCTGTTCGCCTCTCTGAGAGATGGCAGCCTGATATGCCTGGCCGGCAAATAGCCGACTGCCGGGGACAAACGCCATGCGAAAGCGAAACGGATTCACACTGATAGAGCTTCTGGTCGTTATCGCCATCATCGCCATGTTGATGGCCATCTTGATGCCGGCCCTGCGGCGGGTGCGGGAACAGGCCCGCATGGTAGGCTGCTGTGCCAATCTCCGGCAGTGGTCGCTGACCTTAAACACCTATTGTGCGGATAACGACGGCAAGTTCTTCTCCGGAGTCAATAATTTCGGACACTGGTGGCCCTGTCAGCTCAGTGAGGATCTGAAGAATTGGAAGAAGAACAAGATATGGTTCTGTCCCACCGCCACGAAACCCATTATCGACGAGTACGGCAACAACAGCGAGACATTCAATATCGATCGGGCCTGGGGCATCTTCACAGGCGATCACGGCGGCTATTCCTCCGGAGAAAATGGGATCGCAGGCAGTTACGGCCTCAACAGCTACCTGATCGACATCCCGCTTGACGGCGCCTATGTGCGCAGTATCCCCGCCTCATACGGTTATCACAATTTCCTCGAGGTCCCGCAGGCCTCCAGGGTTCCCGTGTTGATGGACGGCTTGCGTTTCGATCTTTTCCCCATAGAAACAGACGGCCCGCCGGCCAATGAATACGATTCCTGGCAGGGCGAAAGCAGAATGGCGCGGGTTTGCATAAATCGACATCGGGGTTCGATTTGCAGTTCATTTGCAGACGGCTCGGTGCGAAGGGTGCCCCTCAAAGAACTCTGGACCTTCAAGTGGCACAGACAATTCCAAACCAACGGCCCCTGGACTCTCGCAGGGGGTGTGACATCGGATCTCTGGCCTCAATGGATCAGACCCTATCCCGATTTCTAATTCACGATTTCACAGTGCAGCCTTTGACTGCAAACAAGAAGCTCCAAACCACAGCCTGCCCTGAGCGTAGCCGAACTGGAATTAACCCGTTGCGACAGGCGAAGCCCGGTGCATCGGGATTTATGGAGCCGTACCACGATGAAAGGTACAATTGATACCCAGTGGGTAACCACTCCCACCCGGCAAAGGTCAGCCACCGACCGGATGCGTTAATTGTGCTCGTCCGGGTCTGTGGCCGAGCCCCTCGGGCAACCGGGGGCTCTACCCGGAAATCTGCACAGATTCTTCAGTTGCCTGTGGCCGTTGTAATTGATTCCCGAGGGCTCGGGATCTTCGATATTGTTCTTGTTCCTGGTTCGTCGTCTTTCCTCTTGCCCTCAGCAAAATCCGCGATTGTTGCGCCGCGCAAATCCAATAGAAAGTTCAGCATTTCTTTTGCAATCCTGACATTTCTCTTACAATTCGTTTTTTGTCCGTGTCTTATGTGTATTCTTTATTCGTATGCGTCGACGCCGAATTCCATCGGCGGGCTGCCGGCTTCATGCGCGCCTATATCCGGCGCGGCGCCGCCGTAATTGTCATTGAAATTCGGAATTACCGCGCCCGCGTCATACCCCGGACTGAATGGATAAAGCGCGAATTCCCCCTCACCGCTATTTAGGTCATATATTGGAACACCTTTGATTCCGTTTGGCTCGGCGCCGGGATAGGCATTGATGTTGCCGTTGAATAAGTCGTAATCGAAATCATTGGTTGAGTTTTGATTTTGATTGGAGATACTATTGTCTCTGACATTGGAGATATGGAGAATATTATTTCTGGTAAACATATTGCCAAGTGTATTACTATCTCCGGATATTATTCCTGAGGAACAACCGCTATCTGGGGGCGGGGGCTGTAATATCGTATTATGGAAGACGTAAAACTTACCGTGACTCCAACTTTCATAGTTACCTGCCTTGAAAGCAGGCCAGCCATAGTTGTGTTCCGGCGCCGGTCCTGCCCGGCTAATGTCAAATACGTTGCGCCAGACATATATAGGTCCGACGGTAACGCTTCTTGTAGCTATCTTAACCGAAGTCCGGGTTATATAATTGCCCCATATCCTCACATTACAGTTTGCACCTTCGGCTTCTATACCATCGTCCCAGCAGTTCGCAACATAATTGCCGTAGATATCGGAATCGCGAATTGGAAAACCGGTGTAACTATGGTTCTTCGTCTCTCCCATGCAATCGTTGTAATAGTGGTCTTCATCGGAATAGATTTCGTTGTACCGTATTACAAAGTGGCCCGCTCTTTCATTTCTGGGTTTGAACACAATGGCTACAGGTCCCAAGGGATGATGCGTGTTTCTTGGTATAGTCCTGGCTGCTTCCTTCCAGCTATTGGTATCTGGCCTGGGGTGATGAAGTCTATTCCTCTGGACGACAATCCTTTCAATGTTTGGTGAATCAGAAAAGACGGCGGCATCATTATTGTGACCCCACTCACCTTCCTGCAGACGGCCCCATCCGCTGATATCACATTCTTCTATAACAACATCGTGCACATTATTCAGTATGCGGATACCGTGTACACTTGCATCCTTTAGAACTAACCCACGTATCATAATATAGGAAGCGCTAACATAGATACAGGAGTCTTCCTGATTATTTACATTAATAGTTGAGGTTTCACCTTCGGGATGGGTATAAAGAACATAGCCGTCAGGTGAGCCAGATTCGGTTATCTCGAGAGGCTGATTAGTAGTTCCGGCAGGAAGATACACAGTTTTAGCTATCGGAAAATCTTCGCTCCATGTACTGGCTGTAAATGTCTCTGTAGTGCCGGTATTTAATAATCTCAATTCTATCTCATAGGTAGCTCCAGGCTCTAAATTAACGATGCTACCACGATATCCTTCCGGATATCCGCCGACTCCTCTGTCATCATACCATAGTGGCAGGGCCTCTTTCCACTCAATCGAACCAACAGGGCGATAATGGACTTGACAGACATTATCACTACTACCATCTCGAGGGCTCCAGTAAACTCCTATACAATGAAATGTCGATACAGTTGAAGGTAGCTCCAATGCGTCCGCCGGCCTGGTAGTGAGACTCCAGACGTCACCTTTATGCGTCACGGCGCCGTCGAACTCATCTACGCACCAATAATACGTCCTGTCGAATTCGAGAACGCCGGGGTAATATCGGCTCAGCGTTTGAGGTGTCCCCTCCACAGCTTTGGCCACGGCCTCGGGATCGCCGCCGAAATATACCGTGTGCAATTCGGCGCCGAGCCCGGCCGCCCATGTAAGGGATACGTTCGCGGCTACAGATTCGGCGCCGTCGGGCGGGACAGGATTATGTGCCTTGCTGGAGGGGATGAAGAAGCTCCAGACCGTGCCTCTATGTTTGGTGACACGGCCGGCACCCACTTCATCGATGCGCCAGTAATAAGTCGCGTCGGCAGCGAGACCGTTTGGATAGGGATATCCGGGCAGGCCCACAAGAAAATGATTTGAGGCTTGGTTGCCTCGGAAAGTGCCGCCGGTGCCGGCATTCACATCGTCAAAATTCTCGCCGAAGTACACATCGTGTGAGTCGGCTGTAGAACCCGGCATCCAGATCAGGCGCGCCCATGTATCCCGAATCATAGTACCATTAGCCGGACTTGGATTAAAGGCTTTGCCAAGAGGGGCTACCATGGCATTTTGATAATCCTCATCGGTGGGCACATAGCTAGGGCTGTCCGTCCACATGAAGACATCCCAGAACACGGTCGCATTCCCTTGCCTGTGAAAGATGTACATCGTGTTCTGGCCATCTTGAAGCACTTTGTCGCTTCCATCTTCATTTCCCCACCAATCCCAAGCTGGAACCGATTCCTCAAAGACTCGGTCATCATCGTTATTGAATTCCGGTGCGCTGATACCTCCCGAGCCAGTGGGAATCTCTGCGTCATCTGGATCTCCCTCCACGAGCATATAATCCGACCGATTGTCCGGATTCAAAATACGCCCCCAGAAGTACCACGTACCTCCCTTGCCACCGGCTGCACCAATATTGAATGTCCAGCGAACCCTACCGCTGCCACCTCCGCGGGTAACTGCTTGACCGAACGCGCCATCCGCGTCAACAACCTGGCAGAAATCGGCGGGATCGCGTTCATCGAAATCCTCGGCTTCAAACCAGATCTGGTGTGCACCTCCGTAGTTGGAGATTTTGAAGCTCTTTACGGCATAGACAGGCATTGTTAGTAACAACAGTGCAACGAAAATAGCGAGAAGAATTTGTTTAGATGATTGGTGAAACATTTTGTCTTCTCCCTTTGTTTCCTGTACATGACAATTCTCCTGAGAGAATCAGAGGTGTCCAGTACTCTTTCTTTCCAAAACCCATCTGGCGGCCCAAAGAACTCGAATTCTTGCCTCTGAGCTATATCGGTTGCTCAAGCTCACAATTCTACATTATCTCGGATTCCCCCCTGCAATTTTTCGCGAGATGCTTCTGCACGCTTCAGTCCTCACAATAACAAAATTCCGTCTCAATTTCAACGTTGTATGTCTGATTGCCCCTTGATACTCAGAATCGGCGAAATCGGGGGACATCTATGAGCAAGCTTGATTGTCCCGTCTGTAATCATCCCCAGGACAAATGCTATTGAGCATGGGTCCATTTGCCAGCAAGAAAATCAATGTTGATTTGCCTTAATCAGGTTTTTGGCTGCTGTAACCCGATTTCGAATGTCTGTTATGACCAATTCTCCCACAGAAACACAAAACCATATGCTAATGAAGAGATCTTCGGACCCGATAGCGGATCCGAGAAATTGATCTGTTGGGTTTCTGAGCCTTCACAACAGAGAGGTTAGAGGATGCAAAGTCGAATCTTCGATAGCTTCTTCACTTTTATTGTAGAATTTGTTCTATTTCTAAAGACCCTGCTGCATCCTTATCATTTTATCCAAAGACGCTGCAAGCCAATGCTTCTGCACCGTCTTAGCTCCAAGAAGAGCGAGTATATCGCCGTCCACAAGCTTGTCCTTTTCTGTACCTTCGCAAAAGGTCTTAAGTGTGCGCGAAATAACTCTCAGTCTGTCACGAAGAGGAGTTAACCTGTTGTTTATACAACAAGGTGCAAAGGGTTTGTCCGGATGGAGGTCTCCGGCGATAGCTTTGAGGATAATTACAAGATTGCCGACATAGTTCCAGTTGCACGGCCGAAACATATCTATTGCCAACGCCAAAGACATCTCATCCTTTTTGCCTTCGAGGGTGCAATTGATCATGGCAGCGGTAGTCTGAGTAAGAAAATCTAGGTGATCTTTATAATATTCCTCAGCCTTGACCTCAAGTGGTTGTCCATATCCGTCTATATCTAGGGCCATATTGTGGTAACAGGGCGACTGATCCAATGCCTGCCTTATCTTATCAATCAACCGCTGCACCTGCCATATCTTAAGAGGGATTGGCTCTCCGAGATAAGCAACCAGTTCGCCTGCCGGTATACCGCCCACATCGAGATCGGCACATTTAGCAGATTCTCCCTCACACCACGCCGAAAGAATATCGTGAGAATTCTGCAATTCCCGCTTACGTTGTGGCGGGCGTTCCGTTGACTCTGCCGGAGGCTCCCCCGATCCTATCGCCTGGATAATCTTCTCAGCCTCCTTATCTGCCTCGTGATAACAAGACGAGAACGCTGTGATAAGCGCACTGATCTGTGTTGTCTGTTCGTTCAAAGGGGCAATCGCATCTTCCATCCTGTCGATTTCAAGCACCTCAGCATCCACTTCAATACCGCAGGCCTTCCAGTACTCCTCCAACATAGCCATACTATCTCCTTTATCTGCTTAAACCATAGACCAAATAAGAGTTCATTTGCCACGCACTGCCTGAGAAATTCGGGAATAATGATCTCCCATATAACCCCAATTAGCTAAATTGGAAGCCGCTTTACCCGATCCGAAACAAGTAAGAGAATAGTACATCTTAACATATGACTTCTCATGTTTCGGTACTTACCATTGGTGCCATCCTCAAATTCACCTTTTGGAGTTAATCTTCGAACTATTAACTGAATGTCAACCAGAAATCGGGAGGTGCTTCCAATGACAATCGAACCGTCTTATCCAACGACGCCGCCAGCCAGCGCTTTTCCGGCGTCATCGTTCCGAGCGCAGCAAGCAGATTGGTGTCGACGTCCTCGGTCGAGTTTTCCTCCTTCCAGAAGACTCCGAGCGTATTCGAAATAGTCACCAATCTGTCCCAAAGAGGGCTGAGTTTGAGATTTCGGGAATGACAGACATAAGGTCTCTCCGGGCGTAGCTCTCCTCCGATTGCCTTCAGTAGAGTAACAATACTTCCGACGAAAT
>CAZLTY010000148.1:0-12055 GCA_964562575.1 uncultured Pirellulales bacterium | reverse complement strand
TTCGAACCGAATACCTCCGTTACTGATTCAACCGGTTTGTTCATCTTAAAACTCCTGTCTGTTTTGAGCACGGCGTCAGCCGTTCCTTTTACATCTTTTTCGGACATTGTCAATCCGCAAATATGTCTGAAGCTTTTGACAACCATACTCTGTTCATATCTCATAAAACACACAGAGTCTATGGGCATTTTAGTCGCGGATATCACTTGCCCAAGCGAGCATATCTACTCCGGGATCGCTTCTGTGGCCGTTACGGCTGATCTGACGGCACTGACCTTGCGATAGACGGTCTCAGGGGCTCGCCTTACGCCGTCCACTGCCAGTAGATCGCAATCCACAGAGATTCCGAAAAGGCGTTCGTTAGTCTCAAGATACGGTCTGATCAGCCGCCAGTCCTTCTCTGTGAACGGCGTGAAATGGCCGCCGTTGAGTTGTTCTCGGACGAGCTTGTGGTGCGGATCCCGCACATAGATGGCTCCGCCCGAGGCAAGAGAAAACAGATTCGATCCGGGATATGGCGATGCTTGCGGAACGACGTTGCCCTTATTGTCGAACTCTATGCCATTGACGACGACAAAACCTCCGCCGTTAAGCGGATCTCCCGCCATAAAGGACTCGGCGAGGAAATCGAGGCATGTGCCGTTGATGACCACGCGCGGCCTGCCAACCGCGTTTATGAGCGGCCGTCCCGCGGCATTGCCGAGGACATAGACTTCCCCGCCCTTTGCGCCGTACATGAATGCCTGTCCCACGTCGCCACAGATAACAAGTCGGCCGGCCTTCATAACCTGACCGAGCTGGTCCTGAGCGTTGTCGTGGAGATAGATTTCCATTCCGTCGATTCCGGAAGCGATATAGTCGCCGGAGGATCCGAAGACATCAATCCTAACGCCGGTGGTCTCGGGGCCAAAGCCGCAGCCGGTGAAACGCTGGCCCACAAGACCGTAGAGGATGAAGCGTCTCCAGCCAAGCTCAAAGGCACGAACCAGCAATTTGGCATCGCACTGTTCGCCTTCAGGAGGGAAGTCATGGGAATTCACAACGAGCGTTGATTCCTTCGCCTCGGGCGCTCTTATCGTGTCTCGCGTTTCCCAGTCGATTCGGCGGGCATGCCAAGGGCCTTCGTCGTTTATGGCAGGCGTCGCATCGAGGATCGAGTCAATGGCCTGGCGAATTATCTGGAGTACTACCGAGCGTCTCTTTTTGCCGCAGTTGTACCGGCGGTCGTTGAGAAGCGAAAGGACCTCCAACGCCCAATGAAAACTGGATTGATTCTCGGATGCAAGGCTCTCTGTCTTGGAGGCGAGCCGCCGTACTTCGTCGAAATTCAAGTCACCCATTGCGGCCGAGACACTCGCATAGAGGGCCTCGGCATCGTTGTCCTTCGCGGAAGCTTCGATCATTTCATTGAGTTCGGAAGGTATCCTGTCGATCTGCGGCAGTGAGTCAAGATCAACAGCCCAATCTCCGGGAGGACAGGTTATAGCCTTGCTAAACTTGTCGGCACAGGCCAGCCGGGCATTTTCGCTGCCTGCATTCTCTATGGTGAACGAGAACGCGCCGCCGTCGGTGTGGCTGCCTCCGCGTGCATTCCAGTAGCGGTCGGCGATGGGCCTAAAACGTGAATCCTCCCTGCTCAGAGAATGAAGAGTCGCGTCAATGGCCTGCTTCTCAGAACCTATCAGTCCGATGCTGACATCGCCTTCCTGCAGGGCGAATACCTGGGGCCTCAACATGGAGGTGTCGGTGATGCCGAGCAACTGGAGTTTGTCGCGATCGGGATTACTTCGCGCAATGATAAAGAACCACGGACCGTCGGGAGAGGTGTGCACGTGCATGGACTGGATGGCCCGATATATCTTCTTTTTCTCCTGCGGAAGATTGGCAAAGTCAAGTTCAGTTGTGGGAGCGAGGGCCTCAATGACGTATTCGATTGGGTAGCGCCAGACTCGGTGCCAGAGGTCGAAAAGTAATACGGAAACCTCGGTGTCAGTCAGGAATAACGGTTCGACGTTGTGCTGGCGCAGATACGAGGCGATGCTGAAGTAGTTCGCGAAGTCGCCGTTGTGCACGAGGGCCTCGTTCATGCCTATAAAAGGATGTGCGCCGGCGGGATGCCACACCCTTCCCTTGGTCGGGTACCGCTGGTGAGCGATCCAGATATTCGATTTGAAGTCTTCGAGCCCGTAGTACTGGACTACCTGCTCGGCGTAGCCGACGACCTTAAAGATCACCAGATTGCGCGCATGGCTTAGCACAAACGCCCGCTTCTCGCCGAGCGCAGCATAGAACTCTACGTTAAAATTGAAGCTGTTCTGGTATATGAATTCGTCCTCGACAGCCCGCGATGGCTCGCCGGTGAGATTGTTTTCTTCGGCGAAGCGGTTAAGCTCATTGTCCTTTACGCGAACGAAGTATCTAACGACATCCGGCGGACGGACATCGAGACCGACATCGCGATGGTCGTCGACGTGTGAAATCTTCTCCGTGTGATCTATACGGAGGTTCTTCGTAATGGACTTCTCAACTTCGCCGAGCGCGCCCGAATCAAGCAGGGCTATCTGGATGATGTAATCGTCTCGCAATGTCTTGGCGTCCACTCCAAGCTGCTCCGGCACCAGGCCTGTCGCCGCGATTCCGCCGCCTTTTCCGTTGCCGCGGTTACGCATCTGAATTGACGGCTCGAAGATGTGCCGTCCGCCGACCGGTATGCTCGCCGCAAAACCGACGACGCCGCAGCCTCCTTCTTGAACCATCTCCTCAGCATGGAGGTTCTGCGGGCATATTGCTGATACGATCTTCTCTCGTGAAGAAAGTATGTTCTTTGCAAACTTGCTCATGTCTATTTTTCTCGTTCTATCTGTTTTGGTTCGGCCGGTTAATTGCCTGCCGTATCGGGCTTGTTGTCGTAATCGAGGTGCCTGAGCAGGTCCGATCTGCCTACTAACTGGTTGATGCTTCTTAGTCCAAATCGCCAGCAAATGTATTGAAGCTGCTTCGACCATGAGTGGAAGATGTTCACGAGCCTCTGCGTTGACCAGTCCGGGTCGAACATCTCAGAAAGCTCCGGATCGGTGGTGGCGATTCCCCTTGGGCAACCCCTTCCGCTTTCGCATGCGCCGCATCTGATACATTCAAGGGCGACAACCTCGACGGTTCCGACCACCACGCCGTCCGCTCCAAGAGCCATGGCCTTGGCGACGTCCCAGGCGCTTCGTATCCCGCCTGATGCGATCAAAGTGATCTTGTCGCGTACCCCCTCGTCTTTGAGGAATTTGTGAACTTTGCCGACAGCGTATTCGATGGGCATTGCGATGTTCTTCTTGGCGATGTCCGGCGCTGCGCCGGTTCCGCCGTAGCCTCCGTCAAGGTGAACGACGTGGGCGCCCGCGTAGTAGCTGCCGACCGCCACCATGTCAACGTCACTTGCGCCGGAGACCTTCACGGAAACGAGGGCCTTTGGATTGACCTGCTTTATCCAGTCCACATGTTTCTTGTGGTCCTCGATGGAATACACCGAATGGAAAGGAAACGGCGAAAACAGGGCCGTTCCCTGAACGGCTTCCCGCATCTTGGCGACGACGGGTGTGTTCTTATCGCCAAGGAGGTGGCCGCCAAGACCGGGTTTGGCGCCCTGGGCATACTTGAATTCGACAATCCTCACGCGTTTGATAGTCTCTTCTCGCACTCCGAACAGGCCCGTCGCCACCTGGGTGATGACGTGATCGTCGTACGGTTTCAGCTCGTCGGGATAACCCCCTTCGCCGGAACAGGTAAACGAGTTGAAAGCCTTGTACGCCCTGGCCCTCGAAACCATGGTCGCGAGACTGATCGAGCCGTAGCTCATGCCGCCCCCATAGAACGGGATGCCAATGGGCACCTCCGGGCGACCGTCTTGGCGCTTATTCAGAGTGATACTGAGATCGACGTCCTCCGGTTTGAACGAAGTGTCGGGGGCTTTGTCCGGAAAGGCAATCTCCATCCTGTCGAAACCGCCTCCCGATGCGCCGCGTTTGTATTCGATATGGCTGTCGCCGGGCATGCCCGTTGTGGCTTGTTCCCACGTACTTACCAGGAGCTCCGATGTCCAGCGTGGATCGCCGAATGCCTTCCACATCGGATCCGGACCGATGCGAATAGCGTCTGTGGGGCAACTGTTTACACAGAATGAACCGGCGATCCGGCATGCCTCCGAGCCGCGACAAAGATGGGATTTCGGAGCGAGCATTCTCTTGCCCGCCCTAATGTGGACGCCGTGCTTGCAGACTTCGGCGCATTTACCGCAGGAGATGCAATCTGAAGTTCTAACGACCTTATAGACAGCAAGAGAGTTCCTGAACCTCGACGGACAAGGCACCGCGAGTTCCGTATCGGCGGGCGGGTAGTCGGCCTGGATATTCGCCTCTTCGGCGCTGTCTGCGGCTTTGCCGTCGGCGGCCGATTCGAGTGATTCCTCGAGCGAGCGAATCCTCTGGCCGAAGAACGGGCCCAGGTTGTCGCGTTCGAGATCATCGAAGAACATCACCCTGCCAAGTTCACCGCGCAGACGACGCACTTCTCGCAGGCCCATTGCGCCCATGACCTCGATCAGTTGCGAATGCCACGAGCCGATAAGGTTGATTATGCGCTGGGCGGCCCAGTCGGCTGGGGCGCTGTCGATTTGAGCCGGGCAGCTCTTTCTATCGGAACAATCTTTGCAAAGCTTACATCCGATGGCTACCAGCATCGCCTTGTCCAATGCAACGCCGTCTGCGCCGCAGGCGATGGCCTTGGCTATATGCTCGGCCAGGGCTATTCCTCCGCTGATAAGCAGGGCCAGGCGGTCTCTGAGAGATGCCTTCAAAAGAGCAGAATGGACTTCCCTTACAAGCTCGATAAGAAAGACGCCGCTTCTTTGTCCCAATCCATTGCCTTCGCCGGTGGCCTGGAGATGTATTATTCCGGGGCCATTGGCTGCCAGGGCCGTCGCACGTTCGCCAGCGTTCTCGTCGAGCGGCAGACGGACAGATATGATCGTTCCGGGATAAGCAGCGGCGATTCTTTGAATAACGTCGGCAACATCGTCCGAGAAGGCCAACTCGACAATCGCTGCGCCGTGAAGGTCTTTAATGTCGTCACGGGCCGGATCGAATCGAACGATCAGATGCTCCTTGTGTTTCTCAAGTGAGCCATTGGCATCCTTGGCAGAAGCTACAGCGAAGGTGTTGACCTCCACCGCAGCGTCGGCGACGGCCTCTTTTACGGAATCGCCGACGAATTTGTTTTCAGGCAGATCGAAGACAATCGGGATCGGGATTTCCGTGAGAGCTGGCATATCGCAAATGAGATCGCCCTGTTCGTCAAACTGCAATTGTCCGGGGCGCCTTCCAATTTCGATGGCGGTCGAGATATACTCTCTTCCGTGTATGCCATCCCTCGTCGGCCTTACAATCTCGGACATATCTGTCCACATCGAATCGAATCCCACGTTGGCGAAAAGACCCCGGTAGCCCGCGCCGGAGACGGGTATCTTGCCCGTATCGGACTGCTTCCAGATGCTGGTGATGACATCGGGCCGCCAATAGTCGTCACCCATCTTCTCGTATTCTGGATTGGGAATTCGAAAGAGGATGTTCTTCTTGCACTCCTGGACGCAGCGCATGCAGCTTATGCATAGCACATCGGCGGTATCCACGACCTGGGGTGTATCAAACTTACGCTGCCTGTAAACATCATAGACGCAGGAATCACGCTTGACGCAACGCATGCACCCAAGGCAGCCGTCACTTTCAATTGCATTGAACTTCGGGACCTGGAAGAACCTCGGTTCAGTCGGCTTTACTTCAATGTGATATCTGACCGGCATATTCTTTACTCACATATTCACGGCGGGGATTTGCTCGCCGAGATTGACTAATAAACGTGCGGACGCGGGAGCAATCCCGCAGCCTTGATTACATCGGGCAAAAGCCCTTCGGCCTCTATCGCCTGAAGGTGAACGCCCTTGATGCCGCTGAGATTCCGGGCGGCATCGATAAGCTCAAGGGTGATCTTGATGCCCTCTTCATGAGGGTCGGCTGCGTCCTTCATTCTCCCTATCAGCTCGTCGGGGACCTCGATACCGGGAACATTGTTGTCCATATACCGCAGCATGCCGGCCGATCGTGGAATAATAATGCCGGTAAGGATGGCGGCCTTTTCGCCCAGGCCCATATCTTCGGCGCGTCTAACGGCTTCGGAGAAACGCTTGATGTCATAGACCGCCTGGGTCTGGATGAAGTCGGCGCCCGCATTTATCTTCTTTGCAAGTCGTATCGTGCGAAACTTCTCGGGCGGGCCGAGAGGCGTCCATGCTGCGCCGATGAAGAAAGGCGCAGGCTGCGAGATCGAATCCCCGCCGTCCTGAACCGCCTCATCACGCAATCCCTTGACGATGGAAATCAATTGAATCGAATCGATATCATAGACGTTCTTAGCGCCGGGATGGCCATTGAGCTTGCCGCCGGCGCCCGCCGATTGATGGTCGCCTGAGAGGCAAAGGACGTTTCTCATTCCCAGCGCCCAGGCCCCGAGCAGATCCGATTGAATAGCGATACGGTTTCTGTCCCGGCAGACGATCTGCATGACCGGCTCGAGCCCTTCTTGCAGGAGAACCTTCGAGGCCGCTATACTCGACATACGAACAACAGCGGTCTGGTTGTCGGTGACGTTGTATGCATCGGCGACCCCGCGAAGGATGCCGGCTTTTTTCTCAACTACCTCGGCCTCGGGCCCTCTTGGCGGACCAACCTCTGCAGTTACGGCGAAATGACCTTCGGCGAGCACACGCTCCAGGTTGCTTCCTACGAGTTTTTTCATTGTCATTGCCTAAGATCCTCCCGGATAACTCTTTTCGGTCCCCCGTGACCGGAGTTTGACCAGTTCTTCGTACTCTTCGGCTCGGCAAGCGATTCGATCTGGCCTCGCTCGTAGGCCCGCTCGACTATGAGGTTCCAGATGCAGTCAACGTCCTCATCTACCTCGCACCTGCCGTCTTTCCGCGTACCGCCGCACGGCCCATTCATCAGGCTCTTGGCGCATCGTGCGACGGGGCAGTAGCCGAAGGTCTCTCCCAGAACACAATCGCCGCAGGCAGCGCACCGGCCGGCCCACAGCCCCGCCTCCTCACGAATGGTCAAGGCCGAGGTGTTCACACCCGGATAAACGCACTTGGGATCGAATCTTTCTGCCAGGGCCTGGACTCCGATACCGCAGGCAATGCTCATCACGGCATCCACTTCGGCAACCTGTTCGGCGAGTTGCTCTACAAACTCCCACTCGCATTGTTTATCGAGCGTGCATGTCACAATCTCGATCGCGTGACCCTGCTTCTGCAGAGCCATGCGAAGAAGAGGCGCGAGAGTCTCGACCTCTTTCTCGCCGCCGGCCGCACATTCGGCCACGCAGGTTGCGCAGCCAACCAAGAGCACCTTCTTGTAAGGTTTGAGCTTCTCGATGAGTTCATCGAGAGGTTTCCATTCTGCAAAAATCACTTTTGTTCTCCTGTCTTCATGGGATTATTGCCGAGGGGTCGCACCGCATCGGCACGAGCGGCCGCAATCTTCATCAGCTCATCCGGTTTCTGTGAGAGCTTGCGGCTGATGCCAACCCGCTCGGGAGCATAGCCGATCTTTTTAAGCAGGCCTCGGATGTATTCAACA
The DNA here is from genome assembly GCA_964562575.1 of uncultured Pirellulales bacterium. Classification (GTDB taxonomy): domain Bacteria; phylum Planctomycetota; class Phycisphaerae; order Sedimentisphaerales; family Anaerobacaceae; genus SG8-4. The sequence continues at coordinate 4,376 of CAZLTY010000148.1, read as the reverse complement.
CGTTTCTCAGCCCTGAGGCTTCCGGTGAGAAACTTGCAGCTCTTCTCGGGGCAGGCGACTATCTCAACAGCGTCGATGCCCGATTCGAGCATCTTGATGACATAGGAGACCTCGATCTTGCTGCTGCAAGACATCATCACGGCGCGTACGGACAAGCCGTCGGCCTCTTGCGACCATGCCGATGCCTTGGCCTGATCACAGATGCCGTGCTGACAATACAGCACAACAACTTCCGGGCCTTGCTCACTTTGTTGGGCTCCGTTACTCATATATGCTTTTCCTAATACAGATGCCAGTCCACCGGCAGTCTCTGCGGCAAATCCGGCACGTACACTTCACGTATCTCATTTGAAGAAACAAACGACTTTCTTGGTCATTATGTCGCACATGATCTGCAGCGCCTGCGAGTCGGGCTCATACACCTTGATAACGCTCTCATAGTCCTGTTCGTCGGGCAGGAGACTGCTGAGCAGATTCGGCATCTCCATAAGCTTGTTTCTGTTGAAGACCACGCCCTCTTTCTGTGGGAAGATAGCAGCATAAAAGATGTCGCTCTCAACTAAATCATGGAAGAAATGAGTGCCAAAGGAAAGCTCCGGCATCAGGTTCCCGCCCTCGTAGGCCACCTCCACAAGTGCCGTCGTCTTGTTGATCTCGGCGAAATTGATTGGCACGCCCAGACTCGGAGTAGTCGTACCCCACCTGCCGGGTCCGATGAGCAGGGTCGGTGTCATTTCCTTACTCGCTATCTGCCTGTTGAGCTTGCCTGTCAATCTTGCGACCGTGTATTTCTGCGAAATCGGCAGTTCCACGTATGCCTGCTCGTCAACATAGATGATCCTCTTGATCGGCCGTGAGATGCTCCCTCCCATCGTGTAACCCGTTGACTCGAACAGTACCTGCTCGCCTCGGATCTCGCCCGGCAGTTCCACGTTCGGCGTCAGACCCTTGGCCTGCAGGGGCCTGCATTGAACGAGGTTGATCCTAAAGGCGTCGTCGCCCGTGAAATTAACCGTAAACTCTATATCTACCGGGTATTGGTAATGCTCTTCCAGGACCTTGAGCATATTCTGCATCACCTCGGTGAAATCTGTTTTCGACAGGAGCTTCTCAAACGTTATGATCCACGCGTCACGCCCTTTTATGCCCAATTCCTTCATCTTCCGCTGCGCTTGCCGGTCGCGACTGGCTATCATGTCAAGTTCCAGGTTGAGCGACTCGGCCAGCAAGCTCACAATGGTGACAGTCCTGAGGCGGTTTTGACTCGTATCCAGAAGATCGACATTGTGCTGTGAGAATCTGCCTGCGTCTTCTCTGTCGGCGTACGGCCTCAGGAGAGGATGGTCCAGAGCTACCGTCTGCGGGTAGTCGTCATCGACACGCTCAACCGCTCGCGTTCCCAAACCAAAGACAAGCCTGAGCATGCCGGCTCTGGGATCAAGCTCTGGTTTCCAAACGAAAGTGTTGTGAGAAATCCCGACGCCGGCCACCTCTGGGAAGAAATAACCGTTCTTGTGCGAGCCCGACACGCGCTGGACCAGCAGGGCCATTTGCTCGTCCTTTTGGTCGAGCCCTCGCTGCTCGCGGTAAGCAAGAGCACTTTCATCCATGGTGCTCGCGTACACTCTTCGGACGGCCTCTTCGAATTCGGCGTAGCGCTGTTGCGGCTCGCCCTGATTCACCAGAAATATGCTCTCGTATTTTCCTGCAAAGGCGTTTCCGAATGCGTCTTCCAACAAGCTGCTCGACCGCACGATAATCGGAGACTGTCCGAAATACTCGACTATCTCCTGAAAACGCTCGCGCATCTGATCCGGGAACTTACCTCGCAGGAGGTTCTCCTTCATCTCTGGAGCCACGTCATAGTATCCCTCGGCGGTCTTCTGTTTCATGAGCAGCTTCCACCAGCCGTTCTCGACTATGTAGCTGTAGAAGACGTCAGAACCGATGTAGAATGAATCGTGGGGCTCCAGGTACCGGCTCCAGTCGAGCTGCTCATCTCGCGCGAGTATCTTCTGGGCCAAAAGCATTCCGGCGGCCTTGCCGCCGATGTAGCCACTTCCAACCAACCTGCTCTTGATGCTCATCAAATCGTCGAGGGAGAAGACTCCCTGAGCCAGCTCTGCGATTCTTTTGTCGCGGCCAACCATTATCCTGCAAAGCTCCTGGATGAGCTCGGTGACATCCTCCGAATCCTGAGGCGCCTTGCGCAGACTGTCGGCATTCATGAAGAGACGGTCCCAATAGTCGAGCGCTCTCGCCGAGCCGGCCAGCCCTTTCTCAGAGATACGAGACAGTAGCGTACTCGCATCGATACTGCTTATTACCGGCGTGAATTCCTCGCCCTGCCGCAGATGGGGCAGAAACATTGTGGGCGAGTAGCGTCTCCACACCTTCAGCGGATGAACGTAAGTCTTCTCATCAAGATCATAGACATCCAGAAGCAACTGGGTTGTCTCACGAATACGGGCAATGGTTTGATAAGAATGGTGGTTCCGCAATATGCCGAAGTACGCGATCGTGTCCAGCTCAAAAAGGTAGGGGCAGGTAACCTTGAAGAAATTACCGACCATCAGGTCCGTCGCCCAGGAACCAAGCAGATCCGAGAGGCAATCGAATACGTAGTAGGCCTCCCTGCCTTCTTGGGAGATAATCGCGTGAACCTGTGTGGAGAAACTCTCAAAACCGGTCTCCGCATCAAGCTCGTACCGTGTAATGTCAGGCTCGTTTTCGACAAGGGCCTCGTGCCGCGCAAACCTCATGTAGATAACGTTTCGTTTGTCCTGTATGGCCTTGCCAACATAGGGCAGAACAAAACGGCGATAGTCTTCGACGCTGTCGGCCTGCCAGACAACGTTGTCCCCTTTCTTCAGATCGCAGAGTATGTTGTCCAGGCCCTCAAGACCTGTGCTTGCCCATGCCGTCATGTATCAACCTCTCTTGCTCGAGTATCGCTTGCAGTCTATCCCCAATTCTTTGACCCTGTGTCGTATTATCCTCGGCGTGGCCTTCAAGTCTCTGGCTGTCGCTGTAAGGTTCCCATTGCAGCGCTTCAATGCATCAACAATCAAATCCCGCTCAAACAAATGGACCCTGTCCTTGAATGAGCCGTTGCCGGCAGTCTCCGACGCGGTCCGCTCGATGCGGCTCTCCAACTCCCGACGCAATCGCAGATTCTCATCCACCAACTCCTGTCGCTCGATTTCGGCCTCGCGGCGGGCCCGCAGATCATTGGCGATCATGCTCGCAACGATTCCGAGGATCCTCACCTCCTCGTCAATCGGCGCATTCTCGTCGAAGGGTCGATCGACGGAAATCGTCCCAATTACGTCGTCGCCGACGGATATCGGCACACAAATGAAGCTCAATTCCTCCTTTGTGACGTTCCAGCGTTCAAAGCGATTCAAGAACAGGGGCTCACGAGAGACTCTCCCGACAATTGCCGCCTTGCCGGTCTCCATGACCTGTCCGGTAACACCTTCGCCGATTCTGTACGTGACGCTTCGACTTTTCTGCTGAGAAAGATCATGGACAGCCTCGATTCGGACCTCCTTGCCATCCGGTGCAAGCAGCGCTATCGTGCCCCGCTTGAGCCCCAACTCCTTGTCCAGCACGTTCAGAACATGACGTAGCACATCCCGTTGCCTTACCCCTGTAGAAAGAACCCGACCAATGCCACAGAGCGCATCAAGCTGTTCCAAATGCCTTAAGACACCTTTGTCGCCGTGCCGCCAAAATGTATTACTCTTGCCCATTTAAGTTAAATCCATAACCAACTACAATATGACATAAATGTAACATACTGTCTCGGTATCCCAAAGAGAATTCTGCTAATACTATTTATAAGCAGAAGGCAATAATACATAACTGCTTATCGCGCCGGGGTATATAGAACTCAAGGTGGGCGGACTTTCCTCTCGCAAGAGGCAAATTACCTCCTATCCTCAACCTGACGAATGTGACATATATGTCATGTTTGTGTGAAGGCACCGACCTGCGAAGCCCTGGGCACAAAATCGTGCCATGATACGTTGGCAGCATCAACAGTCCTCGATGGCGCTGCCATCAACTGCCCGGATTCGCCCAACATGAAGGCGCGAAAGGTCATCCAACTGGACGCCCGTCACCTCACGAACAGCATTTGGGCGTAGGTCGGAATGGGCCACAAATCCGCATCGACCATTGTTTCCAACTCATCGGCCGTTGCTCGCAATGCCTGCATCGCCACAATGACCTTGTCTCTGTAGAGGCCGGCCTGTTTAGCTGTGTCGGTCAGTTTCTGGGCCTTGGCCACAGCCTTCTCGAGCTGCGAGATATCTTCCTTCATCGTTGCAAGCAGGCCGCAGACCTCTTCCAGCAACTCTCTCTGGCAGCCT
>CAZLTY010000147.1:8985-12082 GCA_964562575.1 uncultured Pirellulales bacterium | reverse complement strand
CTGACCAAGAAGCTTGTCTGCACGGCAATGTTCTTATCGCTGATCATTTATCTGGGGGCAGTAAAATGGCAAAGGACGTATAGAGACGAGCTTGTGATGACATGTCTCGACGTAGGCCACGGCCAGGCCGTATTGCTCCAACTGCCGGGCAGGGCCAACATCCTGTTCGATGCCGGCTCGCTGCACATAAGTGACATCGGCACACGAATAGTCGCCCCGTTTCTCGACTACCAGGGAATAGGCAGGATTGACGCGCTCGTGCTCAGCCACAGCGACACCGACCACATCAACGGCATACCCGAGATTGTCGCACATTGCAGAGTCCGCAGCGTCTACGCAAACAATGCCTTCTTCAGCAAAACAGACCGATGGGGCACGGCGAAGTTTCTCGAAGAATGCCTGGCCGATCAGGGCCTGCAAATAGAGCCGCTGGAGACAAAGCTGCACTTGGGCCGCAGCGTCAAAGTAGAGACTCTGTGGCCCGACAAAGACAGTCCCTTAAGCAACGACTTGACCGACAACAACAGGTCACTGGTGTCCCTTGTAGAATTTGCCGGGGTCAGAATTCTCTTGTGTTCGGACATCGAGAAACATGCCCAGAGAGAGATTCTTCGGCTGCGCCCCGATCTAAAAGCCGAGATCGTCGTCATCCCTCATCACGGATCGCTCACGACGCTGGACACAGCATTTCTGGAGAGACTAAGTGCAAAAGTTCTTATATGCAGTTGCGACCAAACTCAATACGAAAGAATCATCGGCAACACAGGCCCCGCAACCGGCACACCGAACAGAGCCAAAACACTCTACACTGCTGAGAACGGAGCCATTACGGTTGTCGTCGGCAGCGACGGCACGATAGAAACTGCTGCTTTTGTGAGATAGCCTATCTCACCCTCTTACGTACACGACGATCTCAACTCTGCGGTTCTTCGCCTTTCCGGCCGAGTTTGCATTCGAGGCAACGGGCCGGCTCTCTCCACAGCCCACTGCTCGAATCTCGTCTTCCGCAACCCCTTTTTGGATCAGATATCTGGCCACACTGATGGCACGCTGTGCCGAAAGCTCCAGGTTGTCTTTCCATTTATCCTTGGTCTTCCTGATGGGATCCGAATCCGTATGGCCCACGACATCCACCAGCTTGCCTGCGTACTTCTGCCTCAACACCGAGCGAATATGGTCAAGCTCGGCGCTGGTTGTTCTCTTCAGTGTAGCCTTTCCCGAATCAAACAGCAGTGAGTTCTCAAGCGTCACAGTAACCGTCCCGGCGGCCGCATCGAAGGCGACGTCATAGCCATCTCCGAAACCGGAGGCATCGGCCGGCGTCCTGTTCTGCTCTTCAATCTGACTTCGCAGTTCCTCGATCGTCTGCTGACCCTGCGTAAGCTCATCGGCGAGCAGACCCTTCTCCGACCGCTCGCGGGTGAGCAAGCCCTTTAGGTTTTCGTGCTCGACGCTGAGCGCCTCGTACTTCTTCTGCCAGTTGGTGCAACCGGGCATAAGGGTGATGAAAACGAAACAAATCAGCAGAGCGATCATTTTCTTTCGGGCGGCTTGCATTTGGCATCTCCTTATTGCGTTGAAAAATAAATCCTTACTTAGTACAGATAAAACATGGACTCGATTCTGTTCCAAATCCAATCGTGGAAAATCATAACAACAAAAACGCCCAAAGACAAGAAGGGACCATAGGGAATTTGGCGAACTTTCTTAAAAAACATCTGGGAACCGGCCCACGCAAGACCGAAGAACGGCGCAATGAAGAACGCCACGACGGCCATGAGCGGGCCAACCACCGCACCGGCGGCGCCCATCAGATGCACGTCGCCGAGTCCCATTGCCTCTTTTCCAAAGGCTAACGTGCCGAAAATGCGGATCCCCCAAACGATTCCACAGCCGACGAAATAACCCCAAACGCTGCCCAGAAGTCCTGCAATTGCAGGATGTTGTGTGGGAAAATCATTCAGAGTCTCGGCCGAAACGACTCTGCCGACTATCAAATAGGCCGCTGCTGAGCAGACAATTACAGGCAGCAGAAAGACAATCTCCCTGAGTGCCTCCAATCGATGGTCGAAATCCTCCTCGGGCATCTCATCCGGCCCCTCGGAGCAATCGCCGTTGACTGGATTTTCTGCCTGTGCGCCGCTGTCGGGGTCTGAGTCCTGTGATTCGTAGCTTCGCTTGAGCAGACCTGTCATCAGCAGCACGCCTGAAATTGCCAACCCTATGGTAGCTCCGGCCGCCAGCGAGCCTGTAGCGGCTGAGGCGACGGGCAGGAGCGAGTATTTGGCAATCTCGCCGGCGTCAATCACGCAGGCGCCAAGCGCCGAGGCAATGAACGCGGCGGCCGTGACGAACCAGCAGATTCCCAGTGGAATAATCCAAAGCTCCAGGTCGATCGCCGAGGCTGCGATAAAGGCCGATAACAGGATTATGTGGAGAAGGTAAACGAACCAGCCGCCCCCCAGGAATACCGGTATGCCGTCCCGCAAATCGACCGAAAAATACCAGACAAACACGCCGAGAAAGATCACAGCGGTCAGCAGCTCGATGACAAAATAGCGAGGCGAAACCGGCGCTTTGCAGAACCGGCACTTTCGACCCAGGATCAGCCACGAAATCAGCGGTATGTTATCATAGAAGTGAATATGTCTGCTACAGGCCGGGCAGGCAGAGGGCGGCGAGACAAGCGATTTGTCGCGAGGCATGCGATAGACGACAACGTTCAGGAAGCTGCCTATACAGCAGCCATTTGCAAATACAAAAACAAACCAAATCCAATCCGGTACTGCCACAACGCCTCCTTGTGAGAAAAGTGCATAGGGCACAAATCACAGCTCACAAGCGCACAGCTCTTATGCCCTTGTGTTGCAGTGACTATGTTCACGTACTCTGGTGATTCTTCTTGTTGTTTACCACCGCGGCGACTCTTGCGGGCAGGCCGAAGAGGCGTATGAAACCCGTCGCATCGGTCGAATCGTATTCGGCGCCCATCTTGAAACTTGACAGATCCGGCCGGTACAGACTGTTGCGGCTCGTGCTCCCCGCCGGCGGTCACCGGCCCGTGTACCGCTGGCCCCTGACGTCGCCGGAAACGATG
>CAZLTY010000147.1:0-8975 GCA_964562575.1 uncultured Pirellulales bacterium | reverse complement strand
TTCTTCTTCTTCTTCTTCTTCTTCTTCAAGAGCCGCAACAGTCTGTAACTTGCCAGATCCGGCCGGTACAGACTGTTGCGGCTCTTGATCCCCGCCGGCGTGCACCGGCCCTTGTACAGCTTGACCCTGACTTCGCCGGTAACGTTGCGCTGGGTAACGTCAACAAAGGCATCGATCGCCTCGCGCAACTGGCAGAACCAGAGACCGTAGTAAACCAGTTCGGCGTATTTCAGCGCGACCTGCTGCTTGTAATGCATCGTCTCTCTATCCAATGTCAGGCTCTCCAGGGCCGTGTGAGCGGCAACGAGGATCGTCCCGCCGGGCGTCTCGTACACTCCCCGCGATTTCATGCCGACCAGCCGGTTCTCGACCAGATCCGCCTGGCCTACGGCGTGCCTGCCGCCGAGTTCGTTCAACGCCTCGATCAACTTCACGCCGCTTGTCAGCTTGCCATCGAGCTTGACCGGGACTCCGTCCAGAAAACCTATCGTAATGTAATCCGGCTTCGCCGGCGCCTTCGAGACCGGCCTGGAAACGGTGAACAGATCGTCCTTCGGCTCATTGGCCGGGTCTTCCAGGTCCGCTCCTTCATGGCTGATGTGCCAGAGATTGCGGTCGCGCGAGTAGATCTTCTTCTTCGTCTGCTCGATCGGGACTTTGTGCTTCTTGGCATAATCGACCGCCGCTTCGCGCGAAGTGAGCTCAAACTTAGGGTCTTTCCACGGAGCCACGATCTTCAAACTCGGGTCCAGCGCCATGTAGGTCACTTCGAACCGCACCTGATCGTTGCCCTTGCCCGTTGCGCCGTGGCCGACCGCCGTCGCGCCCTCGGCGTGAGCGACTTCAACCTGATGCTTGGCGATCAAGGGCCTGGCTACGCTGGTGCCCAATAGATACTTATTCTCATAAATCGCGCCGGCCTTGAGCATCGGCCAGAGGTACTCTTCGACAAATTCCCTGCGCAAATCCTTGACCACGCACTTGACCGCCCCGCTGGCCAGCGCCTTGCGCTTGATGCCCGATAGCTCATCGCCCTGACCCAGCTCGGCGGCAAATGCGATAACATCGTAACCGTAGGTCTCTTTCAGCCACGGCAAAATCACGCTCGTATCCAACCCGCCGCTGTACGCCAACACGACTTTTTCAGCTTTGCTCTTACTCTTGCTCTTGCTCTTGCTCTTGCTCTTACTCTTATTCTTAGCCATTACCTTATGTCCTCAACAAACTTGCCTCTCCGACTCGCACATTTTGCACATTTGGCGCTAATTATATCGACCATTTGCGGTGAAGACAATCAAAAGCCGGAAGAAACGACCCCGCGTCGCCGCAATGTGGTTAGACACATGCGTCCGCGGATCTTGACAACGGGCCCGCAGCGACAGCCCCCATCAACCCAACCCGGAGCTTCGAACGAACCTGCCCTAGGCTCTGTCTGAAAACTCGATCTGGCTTCGAGCGGCTTGTTTTCCGCCCGACTGCATCTCCGCCGAAGGCGGACATCGACGATAAAATCGATATCGCCTACTTCGCCGTCTTTGCCAGGCGAAAAAACGCTCGCTCTCGCACCCGACGACGGAGTTTTCAGAAAGAGCCTATTCTAACGATTGAATTTGATTTCGGGCATTTCTCTGCCGAGCTGTTTGTAGGTTGCCTCGATCGCAGCGACAAATCCGTCTCGCGTCATCCTCTCGACATGCCCATCCAGGAACAGAACGGTGATCTTGTCTCGAAGGTACTCAGGATTCTCATAGACAACGATTTGCCTGGCGGGCGATTCGGCGCTGAGAGAATGGCCTTCGACATATTTGTAGCTGGGACCTTCAAAATCGACCGGTTTCAGAGGTGAGCGGAGAATCTTGGAATTACCGTAATATTCCCGCGCCTGCTCGATACGTCCGGGCAACTTGCCTTGCTGTTCATCAGCATACATCATCAGCACCAATCCTATCTGCTTCATATTGGACATTGACACTGCATGTCTGGCCTGCTGGCGCGCCCGGGCCATGGCGGGCATCGCGACCCCCAGCCCCAGTGCAACTCCGGCCACTCCGCCGAGGCTTGGCTCGATTCCGGGACCGCGGTAACGACAGCGCAGTCCGCGATCGTCGAACCAGGAATACCGACACGAAGAGCTCATGTCCTGCGCAATGTGCGAGAGGTTCGGCAAGATCATCGGAAGCTTCAACTCCGCGTTGGCGGCCGCCATTGTCGCCATCGGCCAGAATTGCTGCAATGCCGTCATCAACTGGGTGAACTGAAGCTCCGAGTTGCTGTATCGCAGCGATATCAGATTTGACGGTAGTTCTGCGGTCGCCGTTCTAAAACCCTCTGTGCTGCGGATCGATTTCGTTCCGGATTCGATCTGTTCGATCGCTCGCGTGCAGATCACCGGACTCGAGCCTATGACGACTTTATCTCCGACGAGAGTCCAGGTCGGCATTATCTGGGCCATGGCCAGCGGCACCACCGCCCAGGTGTGAACGGTTCTTCCGCCCTGCTCCTGCGAGCCGACCTGCACCATCCCGCCGCTCTTGGCGGCTGCGAATTCTCCTATCGCAGTAAACGTATCTTCCCACAACTTGGTGTCCTTCAGGCCCGCGATCAGAACGAACCCGCCCATCGGCGATTGCGTCGAGACACCGCTGGTCAGAGAATAGAAGACCATCTCGCCGCTGAGGCTCTCCAGCAAGCCGCGACGAACCTTGAACTTCAACTGCGACTCGACGGCGGCAATCCCCTGCTCAACCTCGGCAAAGTCCTCGCCCGCCACCGTCTTGACCGCCCCGAGCACTGTGTCATAGACCCCGCCCAGATCACAATTGACCGCAGCAGCGTTCATCGCCCCGGCATCGACCATGTCAAAGGCCTTGATATCTATCGGCTTGAGACTGGCAAACAGGCCCGTGCGAGGTGCGGGCATCTCAACCAGTGAGTTGCTGATCACGTCCGGTCCGGCAAAACCCGCCCTGGCCGTGATTGCCCTTATGTTGTTTAAACCGAGTTCCTTGAGCACAGTCATGACCGGCCCGACCGGCACCGGCGATCCCTGAGACTGAGCCAATGCGGTCACGATTCCGGTAATTGCCTGAATATCATAGTGGACGACTACAGCGTCGTCGGTTCCCGGAACCGTCTTGAAGTACTCCGACGTAGCCGTGCGAGGGGCCGAGAGATACTTGACGGCTAGCCCATCGCTGTCGTTGACAGCGACAACGAGATAGTCACCGACCCACCCCCAGTAGAGGGGAACATCGTCAGCATCTTTCGGGCCACGCATCTTCACCGCCCCGACAGTGACATCCACAATGTCGCCCTCGTCAGCAAGCGACTCCAGCTCGCCAAGGGCCGAGGCAATCTCGGCCTTGCGAGCTCCGGCGTTCAGAATCGCGAAGCCAAACACGGGCGGGCCCTCACCGCCCTGCTTCCTCGCGGCACCGACAACAATGGGCCTGCTCAGGGCAAGTTTCGCATAACCTAGCCCATCTTCAATTATACGTGGAGCGTCGGGGTCGTTTATCTCCTGCAGGATCTTCGGCAGAACCTCCTTCTCAATCGACTTGACGAAAGCCAACAGGGCCGGATCGTTCCACATTCTACCCAGAATGGACTTCTCGAAACCCACCTTCAGACTCTCTCCGCCGCTGGTGGCGACAAATCCAAGCACATCGTCAGGCAGTACTCTCGTCAGCTCTTCGGCCGGCGAACCGGCCGCGAAAGCCTCGCTCGAGACGACAAAACTGATCGAGAACACCAGGCCGACACAGACAAATGGAATGCTCCGAGAGCTAATCATAGTCCGCTCCTTTCAAATAGACAGGGGTTACAATCCTCCAGAATCACACAGCTATCACTTCATGTTAGTACCGGGCGAGACAATTGCAAGTGCTTTTTTGCGGGAATTCGGCGTGGCGAGGGAGGACCGAGTCCGATTGTAGACCGCTTCTCAAAGTGCCGGCAGACGCAGGCATATGATCGTCAAATGGCGAGCCGCTGGGCCGCGCTCTAATCGTTAACTATGTCTGCGTTGTCGCCATCGCCTCCTTCTTGCCCGTCGGCGCCATAGCTGATCAGATCGAAGCCGCCCGGATTGCGCGTACTCTCTGCCACATAGACAAAAGGATTGCCCCACGGATCGCTAAGTGAGTCTTGCTCCACATAGGGCCCCCGCCAGTATTGCGCAAGTTTCGCAGGCGGATTAGAGAGGGCCGCCAGCCCCTCGGCATCGTCCGGGTAGCGTCCACAGTCCAGTTGAAATGTTTCCAGTGCCACGCTGAGCGTTGCCATGTGGGCCTTTGCCTGGGTCCTTTTGGCCTCTCCCGCCACCCCTCGCACCCGCATCAGAGCCGGCATCATAACGCCCAGCCCCACGGCGCCGCCGGCGACCGCGCCCAGACTCACCTCAAAGCCGGCCCCGCGATAGCGAGAGCGCAGCCCCTGGGCATCGAACCACGAGTACTGACACGAGGGCCCCATATCTTCGGCGATATGCGACAGATTGGGCAGCACAAACGGTAGTTTCAAGCCCGCGTTGCTCGCGGCCATGGTCGCCATCGGCCAGAATTGCTGTGCACTCGTCATCACCTGGTTGAACTGTAGCTTCGAGTCGCCGTATTTGAGCGAGACCAAATTGCCCGGCAGCTCGGCTGTCGCCCTTTTGAAACCATCCGTGCTCCGAATCGACGTCGTGCCTGACTCGATCTGCTTGACGGCCAGACTGGATACAACCGGGCTGGAGGCTATCACGACCTTATCGCCCACCACCGTCCAGGTGGGCATGATCTGCACCATCGCAAGCGGCATGATCGCCCACGTATGGACGGTCCTTTCTCCCTGGACCTGCGAGCTGATCTGGACCATGCCGCCACTCTTCTCAGCCGCAAGCTTTCCAATGGCGCCAAGCGTCTGCTCCAACAGCTTTGCATCCTCAAGTTTGGCGATAAACACGAGACCGCCCATAGGCGATTGCGTCGAAAAACCGCTGGGAAGTGCATAGAAGATTGTTTGGCCGCTTAGGCTTTCCAGCAGACCGCCGCGAATCTTGAAGTTCAACTCAGCTTCGGCCGCGGCAATCATCTGCTCGACCTCGGCAAAATTCTCGCCGGCTACGGTCTTGACCGCTCCGATCACTGTATCATAGACACCCGCCAGGTCGCAATTGACGGCGGTGGCGCTCATCGCACCGGCGTCGACCATGTCGAACATCGACATGTCTATGATCCTGAGATTTGCAAACAGCCCAGTCCGCGGCGCGGGCATTTCGAGAAGCGAGTTGCTGACCACATCGGGCCCGGCAAATCCAATCCTCGCCGAGCCGCTCTTGACGTTGTTCAGCCCGAGTTCCCTGAGCACCGCCAGGACGATGCCGAACTCTTCCGGAACCTGCCCCTGTCCAGCGACGGCCTTCACCAGGGCGCCTATCTTCGCAAAATCACCGTGGACAGCGAGAATATCGCCGCTGCCCGGGAGACTCTTGAGATAACCGGGCGCGGTCGCACGGGGCGCCGACACGTGCTTCATAGCCAGCCCGTCGCGATCGTTCACGGCAATCATGAAGTGACTGCCGACCCATCCCCAATATACGGAGAGATCGCCGGTGCCATCTGGGGCGTGCATTTTCGCCGAGCCGATTTCGACCTCGACTATGTCGCCCTCATCGGCCAGCGATTCCAGGTGGCGCAGTGCCGAGGCGATCTCGGCTTTGCGCGGCCCGGCCTCAAGAATCACAAACCCGTAAACGGGTGGGCCGTCGCTAGCCTGCTTTTGCGCGACGCCAGCAATGATTGGCCTGGCCAGGATAAGTTTGGCAAGGTTCCGCGCAGAGTCGATAGCCTCGGTAGCTTTAGGATCGTCTATCTCCTGCTCCAGCTTGCCCAGCAGCTCCTTCTTTATCGAGTCGCGAAAAGTTTTCACCCCCTGATCATGCCACATCCGGCCTAGAACAGACTTCTCGAAATCGGCCTTCAGACTATCGCCGCCACCGGTCGCGATAAAGCCCAGCACGTCATCGGGCAAGACCTTCACCAACTCGTCCGTCGGCGAACCGGCGGCAAAAGCGGCGTTTGACAGCATCAAGCCAACTGACGATAACAGCACAACGTAGAAGAACAGAGTACTCCTGGACCTGACCATAATTTGCTCCTTTCACATGAATTGGGGTCGCAACCCGCCAAAACCACACACTTGCCGCTTCATGTTAACACGGCGTGGGGCAATTGCAAGTGTTTTTTCGCGGGGGATTTCAGGCGTCAGGCGACGCTGGACGGGGCCTCGACGAGAATGAAGGACCACAAATTGTCAGGCATCAATGACAATTCCTTCGCGCAGAGGAAGATCAGTATCAGCGACTACCAGCAGGTCCACATCCGAATTGTCTGTGACCGTCCTTTGTGCGTAGGAACCGAACAATATGACCCGTTCGGCCTCAAACTCGCGCCCAATCCGCCGGCCAAACTCTTCTATCTCACCAATCGCGACCATCATGAAATCCGTTGCTGCTTACGGCCGCCAACATGAGCTCAGACTGTCATTCCTGCGAAAACAGGAATCCAATCGTTTACTACGTCCAATATACCAACACCATCAACTCCAGGGCAATGATGAAATCAGCCAATGTCAATCCTAACTCCAATGACTCACGTACTCTTCCGGCACTTCATCAAGGCTGGAGAATACGTCTTTATCTGGAAAAGCAGCCTGGGCTAAAGGTTTGACTAACTTTTCGTCTCTCGTCAACAAAGCATCGGCCCGACTCAGAAGGAGAACGTATTCGATATCTTGAAGGTCATGTTCGGCACGAACTAGCTCAGCGTTTCCGCCCTTACCTCTTCTCAGAAAGGTGTACTCAAAAGAGAGTGCCGAGATTAGACGAAGATAGTGCCACGTTACCCATTGTTTTGACAAGCAATACTTGTCTGGCGAACTTGTAAGATGTCCCGCCTTTTCGACGGCCAATTTGTGCACGCCGTAGTTCTGAGCGTTATCCAGCCACAGCACAAAACGATGGGGCTTATCATAACCCTCTAGTTTTCGCGCATCCTTATCGGCCTCAGGAATCATGGAGGTGATTGTCGTCGACGCACTTTCGGCCAACTCAAGAAGAGTTCTGGCTTGGTCTATGGAGTTCTCATAAATGCGCCCGACACCTTCTGATATGGAGACATCCTTATACTTTTCAAATTCACTCCGGATCCTTGATGTTTCGCTGAGATCTGCCAAGAAACCGTAGGGCTGCAGCATCCGGGCCTCTTTCTTGATGATGTGCCAACTGCTTGGACAAGTATATGCGCCGGCAAGCATGGTATCTCTGAAACGTCTCAGCAACTTTCGATGTGGATCATCGTCGTCAGTAACGCACTCGTACAGGAGTACTTCAGGGAGTATTAAGAAATGGTCTTGCACAAACTGAACAAGTCGTCCGGTAGAACTGCCACTAAACACATCCTTATCAATAACTATCTGCTTTGGCTTCGCTAACACCCGAGGTTCTCCAGAACAACCTTCCTCATAAGCTTTGGGTCGCCGTCCTCCTCTGTGAAAAGCTTGAATTGGGCCATTGCCTGGTTTACGAACATTGAGATGCCGTCGATTGTTTTGGCGCTTTTGTCCGCAGCTTGTTGTAGCAATAGAGTCTTTGCAGGGTTGTAGACGGTATCGAAAACGGCCATACCCCCTTTCAGAGACTCGGCCGGCACTGGAGTTGCATCGACCTTCGGGTGCATTCCGATGCTTGTGCAGTTTATCACCAACTTGGCGTCGAGATTCGGCAATTCGTCCAACGAGGCGAACTCGCAATGGAACTCGGCGGCGAGCCTCTCGGCTTTTTCGAGCGTGCGGTTGTAGATCTTGACCTCTGCGCCGGCGTCTCTCAGCCCCGCCACAATCGCCCTCGATACGCCGCCCGCGCCCACGACGGCGACCGGCATGTTCTCGAAGTCGGCTCGCGTGATTTCCATCCCGGCGGTAATCGCATCCAACGCGCCGGCGTAGTCGGTGTTGTAGGCGGCCAGCTTGCCGTCGCGGCCGGCGATCACGGTGTTGGCCGCTCCGATCTTTTCGGCCAAAGGCTCGACGAAACCGTCGCTGGCCCGGACGTAGTCCAGGGCACTTTGCTTGTGTGGGATTGTCACGCTAAAACCGCGGAAGTTTAACCACTCTCGCTCAAACGCATTGCGCAGGAACGAGTCGAATTCCTGTTGCCCGCCCTGGACCAGCAGCGGCAGGTATAATCTGTCCATGTTCTGCTCTGCGAAGCAGGCGTTATGAATCGCCGGGCTCAGTGAATGCCCGACCGGATCGGCGATCACGCCGAACAGTTCCGTCTCGGCATTGAGGCAGTCGGCGCGGTACAGATTCTTGAACTGCTCGATAGTCAACTGCCCCGGCGCAGTTGCACTTTCGGGATCGACGCTGGCGAATGTCACGAAGCTGCCCAGTTTCCCGGCGATGATTCTGCTGATCAGACCGCCAGCGCCCATGCAAAGAACAATCCGCTCGCCGTCGGCTTCGTGCAGCAGATCGAAGGCCTCAAAGCAATCGTTGATATGGTTGGCCGTGCAGACAAGCTTCGGGATAGCAGTCGGCGAGACGGCCAGGATGTCACGACACAACTTGCCGATGTCGTCGAAACGGCCATCGAAATTGTGGGCGGACAAAATCAGCCTGGCGTTCGAACATTGCGAAATTGCGGCCTCTATTTTCTCCCGGCTCGGCCCGTCGAGGAAATTGTCGTACTCGAAGTCGATGAACTCCGCCCCGGCTTTCAGTGCCGCTATGAGTGTATCAACCCGCAACTCCTGCGGATAGGCCCTCGCCCCCCCCTGCTTTTCATCTCGGCAGGTCACAATCAGCCCGATAGCATCGTGGCCGGCGTCATTGATCTCGCCGTCCAGCCCTGCGACCATATCGGCGCTGAGACGTTCGAAATAATCGACCCTCAAGTCGATCATGTCGTTGCCGGCGGCGTTGGCCGCTTCGAT
>CAZLTY010000146.1:0-12097 GCA_964562575.1 uncultured Pirellulales bacterium | reverse complement strand
GGTCCAGTAATGTTATTTGTATCAAATCGTACCGGCTTGCGTCAAGAAGAAAATCCAAGAATACGACAATTCTTGCTCAAGCCCCGGAGAAACGTCTAAGTCCAGCACATGAAAGCCTTTAGGGAAATTCTGCAAGAAGGGCCGCCGTTGACGAACACAAGGCCTGACGCTCAGTAGACGCCAGCGTCGTGAGTATTTGTGAAGGCCGTTTTCCGCATCTTGAAGTCTGATTCCCAATACGGAAATCGACTTTTGACGCGGGAGTCTCTGTATCGTTCTGAGCAATCTTGGAAGAGAAGGAATAGTCGCTTGCTGCTCAGCTTTGGTTTGGCGATGTTATGGGGCCAAAAACGGGTCCTTCTCACGAGCCGATCGTTCCCTGCCTCGATATTCGGCGTGCAGACCAGGAACGCCTCCATAGTTGTGTTTTCGGCATGGTTCGATTCTCTGTATACTGCTCCAGATTGAAATTTCGGGTTTTTGCGCGGGCAAGTAGCTTTACAATAACAGCTTATGATCTTGCTCGCGGGAATTTACTACCCTGAAGGGTATAATTGAAATGGCTTTTTCGCTTGCATCCGGTTGCGCCGGTACATAGAATTGATTTTTTCGCAAGTTCAGAGCAAGCAGCCAAGAAACCATGACAATCGAAATAGAATGATGGAGGCCAGAATCATGAAACGACGCCAGTTCCTGAAATCAACCGTAGCGACGGGGGCCGGATTGATCATTTTGCCCAGCGGCACGCTCTCGGGGGCCAACGCAGCAGGCAATAAACTCAATGTCGCCCTGATCGGCACCTGGGGCCGGGGCGACGCGCATTTCAGCACGATCGCCAAGGAAAACGTGGTGGCTTTGTGCGACGTCGATGAGAACCACCTCGCCCACGCGGCCAAGAGATTCCCGAAGGCCAAACACTACATCGACTGGCGCAAGTGCCTCGACCAGAAGGACCTGGACGCCGTGATCTGCTGTACCACGGACCAGACACACGGTTTTATCGCCAACTGGACTCTCAACCGCGACCTGCACTGCTATATGGAGAAACCGCTGGCCCACACTGTTGAAGAGACACGCATCGTCCGGGCGAACTATCTCAAGAAAAAGCACAAACTCGCCACGCAGGTGGGCACGCAGCGCCACGCAAAGCCGAACTTCGAGCGCGTGCGCGAGCTGGTCAAGGACGGCGCTATCGGCGAGCTGACCGATGCCTACGCATGGGGCAACCGCCAGATTCGCAGGCCCGGGTATCCGCCGGCCAAGGGCACGCCGCCCAAGACGCTCCACTATGATCTGTGGTTCGGCCCAGCTCCCTTCCATCCGTATAACCCGGACTATTTCAAGGGCGGTCCCGGCATGAACTGTCTGAGCTGGAACATGTACTGGGATTACGGCACCGGCCAGGTCGGCGACATGGGAAGCCACACGATCGACCTCGTGTGGAACGCGATTGATGCGGGTCTGCCCACAACGGCCGAAGGCGAAGGTGAGAAGTACAATCCTGAAGTTACACCCGTTGAATTGCACACATCCTTCGATATTCCGAAGAACGATTGGCGCGGGCCCGTTCGCGTCCACTGGTATCAGGGCGGCATGATGCCGAGATCGCCGAAGGGCTACGTCGATCTGAACAAGATCGGACACGGTGCGATGTTCAAGGGCACCAAGGGTTACGTCGTGTGTGATTACGATTCGCGGATTCTGCTGCCGTTCGGCAACGACGCCGACATGACATACTACAATAAGCGGTCGAAAGATGAGGTGATTCCCCCGCTGGGCCACTTCCAGGGAGAATGGGTCGAAGCATGTAAGGGCGGCGACCTGAAGACGCATTGTGATTTCGAGTACGGAGGCAATGCGATCGAGATGATGCATCTGGGTCTGGTGGCCTATCGCGTCGGCAAGAAACTGGAGTACGACGGCGCCACCGGTCGCGTGACCAACAGCGCCGAGGCCAACGCCCTGCTGGGCCGCGAGTGTCGCCCCGGCTGGACCATTGACGGTTAAACCGACAACAAAAGGAATCCGGCGAGCTGCCCTTGCGCTTCATGAGTCGCAAGGGCAGTGCCGGCATTGTTCTACTAGGCTCTGTCGGAAAACTCCGTCGTCGGCTCGAGAGCGAGCGGTTTTTCGCCTGACAAGGACGGCGAAGCAGGCGATATTTGTTTTATCGTCGATGCAGCTCCCGATGTACATCGGGACAGTCAGGCGGAAAACAAGCCGCTCGAAGCCAGATCGAGTTTTCCGACAGAGCCTAACGTCTCATCTCAACGGCCGGCCGCGTGCCACGCCTGGCGGGGGCTTCTGACCGGCGGCCCATTGAACATCGCTGATGAAATCCTCGATTCCCTCTGTGTTCGGGTCAATCTGCCGGATCCGTTTGCCATAGAACAGGGCCCGGCGGTAATCTCTCATTTCGTAGCAGCTCATGGCCGCGTTGACATTTGCGGTGAGATGATCGGGTTTGAGTTCACAGGCCCTGCTGAAAGCCCTGGCCGCAAGTTCGGGCCTTTGCAACGAGAGAAAGCTCCATCCGAGATTGAGATGATCTTCGAAGGACCACGGATTCAGTTCTACAGCTCTCCGGCAGGCAGCGGCGCTTCTCGTATAATCGTTCATTTCCTGATGGATCTCACAGAGTAAGGAATGGGCCAGTGTAAAGTTTTCATCCGCCTTCACCGCCGCGTTGAGCTTCTCTATGGCCATCACGTTTTGGCCGGCCTCTCTCAGGGTCATGGCATCGACATACAGAGCAACCTCGCTCTGTTGCTGCCGGCAACCGGCAAAGAATAACAGTGCCAGGCTTTGCAGCCATAGGCCGATAACGATTCCGGCTCTCGAACTTCCGTACATGTCTGCTTCCTCCCTGATTAGGGACAACATCACGCCTGCTGCTCTCGGTGACTCGCAGGCATCACGTTATAGGACGGCTCAGCGTTTGCTTTTCGTCGCACCTGCACTGCGCCTCTGGCCAGTTGTGTGCAGGCTCTATCCGTCTACAAATCTTTAATCGGCCTGATGGCCCGGTGGCTGTGGCTTTTTTGCCCACTTTTTCTGCGCAGGGCTCCGCCGCGCCCGCGCCAGGTGGCTTTTAGACGAGTCAGAGAAAGCGCCGGTCCGACCAGAAATCCCTTGACTTGCACCGGTCGCTTTTGCTATAATGGTGTCTAACTGGCTGATAAGCGGCCCAGTTTGCGAGGCCACGGCTGGGGAAAAAGCAGGAGGGGGCACAATCATTTATTGCCCGCGTATCGCACTTCCACAAAGGACTTGAAAAAGGCAAGCGCTCTAAGAGTTATTCTTCGGCGCCGCAGGTACCGTCAACATAAAAGAGGCTCTCGAATATGCACATGGCAAGACGTTTTTATGGGAGGTCGATTTTGAGTAAATCAAAAACTGCGTTTGAATTTTCCCGCAACAAGCTTCGTGCGAGCATTCTTGCACTCGCTCTCTTGCTTACGGTGACGATTCCACATGCAATCCGGTGCCAGGCCGACGAGACTGCAAAACACAATGTACTCCGCAAAGTGGCTCAGGAATGGATGAAGGTTGGCAAAGAACAGTATGATCGGTCTCTTTTCGAAGCCGCAGGGCAGTCGTTTCGCCGAGCAGCACAGCACCGGAAATACCTGACCGCTGCTGAGCAGAAGAAATTGGGCAAATTGAGTGAAAAGGCACGCAATGCCGCGCCGACAAACGAACCGACCTCGTCGAGTGTTCAGACAACCGACAAGCCGGTTCGCCCGGCTGGGCAAGCCAAGGTCAAGTCACTCTACGACAGATCGCCTCCGACGGCCGCGCCAGTCAAGGCCAAGCGGCCCGCCGACAGCGTCAAGGACGGCAAGCTCTTGACTGAAAATGAGCTGGAGTTTATTGCCGGGCGACCCGCAACAGCGTGCAGCCCGCTTCGTGAACACAGAATAATACAAATCAAGCCGGCCCGGTCTCTGGCGACCGGAAGATTGAGGGATCGTGATGTTGACGCGGCGATTCGGTCTTTCTACAGCCAGCGGGTGTTTGTCGGAGGCCAGGTCAGCAGTCCGGGCGTAGCGCAGATGCACGGAGAGATGACGGCGCTGGAGGCCATTATGGAAGTCGGCGGATTCGATCTGCGGGCGGCCAAATCCAGGAACGTAATTGTAATTCGCTACACAGATGGCCGCCGATATGCATACAAGCTCGACCTGAGACGCACGATTGCCGGCAATGAGACCAAGCCGTTCTGTCTGCGGGCCAGGGACATCGTGTTTGTGCCTGCGACCAAGATTGTAGAACTCAATCAGTGGATTGACCAACATATCAATAGGATTATTCCCGAAGCGGGATTCCTTCTCAGCAAGACAAGCTTAGATACCGCGGTTGGTGCGGGCAGCCATCGTTAACTTCGGAGACACCCCAAGCCAAATTATACCCTTGAAGGGTAGTAAATTCGCGCGAGTAGGATCATAAACTGTTATTGTAAAGCTACTTACCCGCGCAAAAACGGAAATTTTCAATCGGGAGCACTATACTACGCAAACCGGCTGCATTTAGTCGATATACCGGGTATCATGAAGATTTGCATCTTTGGCTTGGGATATGTTGGATGCGTTTCGATGGCCTGCCTGGCTGACGACGGCAATCGCGTGGTGGGCGTTGACGTAAATGTCTCCAAGGTCAATCTGATAAATACCGGCTGCCCCCCCATTGTGGAAAAGGACGTAGACTGCCTTGTGAAAAAGGGATGGGAAGCCGGAAACATAGAAGCCACCGATGACTACGAGGCTGCCCTCCAGGACGCGGATGTTTCCATAATCTGTGTCGGCACCCCGGGCAACAAGACGGGATACTTGAATATAGGCAGCATCTATGCGGTTGCTCAAAACATCGGCTCGGCTCTGGCCAAGGCCACAAAATTCCACGTCGTGCTAATCAGAAGCACCGTAGTGCCCGGAACAAACCAGAAGGTTGGGACCATCATAGAAGAACGTTCCGGCACCAAACGCCGAGAGGATTTCGAGGTGGTCTCGAATCCGGAATTCCTGCGAGAAGGTACGGCGGTCGAGGATTTTTACAATCCCCCCGTAACCGTAATAGGTACGTCTTGTGAGCGGGCATTCGAAATCGTCAAATCTGCCTATCACAAGGTCAATGCGCCTGTGAGAATGACTTCAATTACCGTGGCCGAAACGATCAAGTTAGTCAGCAACAGTTTTCACGCCCTGAAAGTCACCTTCGCCAACGAAGTCGGCAATATCTGCAAGCAGCTTGGCATTGACTCTCATGAGGTGATGGACCTGTTCTGTCAGGACAGGAAACTCAATTTGTCTGCTTACTATCTGAAGCCGGGCTTCGCCTACGGCGGTTCGTGTTTGCCCAAGGATCTCAGGGCACTGAGATTGATCGCCCATGACAACCATGTCGATACGCCGGTGATCAACGCAGTCGAGCCGAGCAACAAGTATCAAAAGCAACGCCTGGTTGACATGATCGCCGAGACAGGCATCAAGAAGATTGGAATCCTCGGGTTCAGCTTCAAGCCGGGCACGGACGACCTGCGAGAAAGCCCCATCGTTGAGGTTGCTGAGATTCTTCTCGGAAAGGGATACGATCTCAGGGTTCATGACAAGAACGTACATCTTTCCAATTTGATCGGCAGAAACAAACAGTATGTAAACGAAAAGATCCCTCATCTCGAGAAGATCATCACCGATGATTTGGATGGGGTGATCAACAACTCCGATCTCATAATAGTGGCAAACAAAGAAGAGCAGTATGCCGAGTAGCCGTTCACCGGTAGAAACGCCCTTATTGGACCAATAATGAAGCTTCACTATAATGTCACCGGCAATGTCAACCTATGGTCACATCAAATACCGCCATTTTTGGATCAAGAAACAGGATTTTACCCCGTGAACGGTTACTATGCCGATTTGCCATCTTGTTATCCGGACAAAGACATAATAGATTTGGTGAGGATTGAAGGCGGCTTTGAGACGAGCCGTGAAAGATACCAAGGATTCTGCTGGTAAAGTCCTGATATTAACATTAAACCGGAGCGACAAAGATGTTGAGCAGACGAAACTTCCTGGGATACGCAGGATTGGCGGCGGGATCCGCCGTGACGGGTCGGGGGCTTTTACCAGCGGCGAAATCGGCGACACAAGCGCAGCCCAATGTCCTTATCATCATGGCCGACGATTGCACACATAACGACCTGCCGATCTATGGAGGGCAGAATGCCGCAACGCCGAATATCGATCGACTGGCCTCGGACGCCCTTGTCTTCAACCGGGCGTACCTCGCCTCGGCGATGTGCCAGCCCTGCCGGGCCGAGCTGTACACGGGACTTTATCCGATGCGAAACGGTTGCGCTTGGAACCATTCGGCCAGCCGGCCCGATGTCACCAGTATGCCTCACCATTTGAGGCCTCTGGGATATCGCGTCGGCCTTGCGGGCAAAGTGCACGTCAAACCGGACAAGGCGTTTGACTTCGAGAAGATTGGCGGCTTCGATCCGAACTGCGTTCGCGATCCAACCAGGCCGCACGACACACAGCATATTCGACGTTTCATGGCAGGTGATGACCCGTTTTGTCTGGTGGTCGCATTGGTCGAGCCGCATGTGCCGTGGGTTATGGGCGATGCATCGAAGTACGCGCCGAAGAAAGTCAAGTTGCCACCCAACATCGCCGATACGCCGCGCACGCGCGAAGACTTCTCGCGCTACCTGGCCGAGATCACCTATATGGACGGCCAGGTCGGCGAGATACTCGAAGTGTTGGACCAATCGGGCCGGGCCGACAACACGATCGTCCTGTTTACATCCGAGCAAGGCAGCCAATTCCCCGGCTGCAAGTGGACCAACTGGGACACCGGTTTGCACACGGCATTGATCGCCCGCTGGCCCGGTAAGGTCGCGCGAGGGCATCGCACCGACGCCCTGATTCAGTACGCCGATGTCTTGCCCACACTTATCGACGCCGCCGGGGGCAAACCATCCAGGCGCGCCTTCGACGGGACGAGCTTTCTGCCCGTCCTGTTAGGCGCCAAATCGGCGCATCGCAAATTTGTTTACGGCATGCACAACAACATTCCCGAAGGGCCCGCCTACCCGATTCGCACGATCAGCGACGGCCAATACCGCTACATCCGCAATCTGAGCCCCGACGAGATCTACATCGAGAAACACCTGATGGGCTGGTCCGGGCAAGGCAAACTGAACAATCCGTACTGGGCCACCTGGATAAGAGAGGCCTGGACCAATCCTCACACGTACGAGATGGTCAAGCGATACATGCACCGCCCTGCCGAGCAGTTGTACAACAGCGCCGAGGACCCCTACGAGATGACCAATCTCGCCGACGATGTGGCGTTCTCGGCCGTCAAGGCCCGGCTCAGCGCCGAACTCGACCGCTGGATGACCGCGCAAGGCGATCCGGGCGCCCCGCAGGACACGCACCAGGCCATCCAGGCGGCTCGTCGCGGCGCGCACATGTACGGCACGGCCGCAGGCCGGTGATTGTTGATTTGAGACGAACATTATTTTTGCTTGACGGGCAGGCAGTCAATTTGGTATAAATGAGAGCATCTGATGCCGTGGGTATCTGGCATCGTATTGTGTGAGAGCCTCAGGGTCTGTCCCGGGCTCTTACAATCAGCCAACCACCCGTTTGGGTGTAGGAAGGAGGTATCGACAAACCATGCAAGGCCATCTGGGGGTATGCTGGAAATCTGTGACAAGAGCGAAACATATCCCGGCTATCGTGTGCGTAGCCAAAGAACATTTATTCACACTCTTTATTTTGGGAGGACCATTAATGTGTAAGAAAACAGTTTATCTACTATCTTTTGTTTTAGTGTTGGGCTCGGTCAGCAGCGCTGCAGACATCGTGTGGACCGATCTCGGCGCCGACCACCTCTGGAGCAATCCGGAGAACTGGGACCTGGGCACAGTCCCCACCGCGGCCGACGACGTCTTGATCGACGTGCCAGCCGCGGCAGCACCGAATGGCCCGGTCATCCAGGACGGGATCGCTGCCGAGTGCCATGGGATCTGGACGGAAGCTCCCGGTGAGCCAACGTTGACGATAACCGGCGGATCGCTTGCGGTCGGAGATTGGATTTGGTGGGGCGACGGAGCGGACTCCTTTGGTATCTGGACAATGAGTGGCGGCACCGTGGATGTTGCCGATGAATTCGAACTTGGATGGGGCGACGGCGCAGGGACTTTGACCATGACCGGCGGTACGATCAACGCCGGCAAGGCAGTAATTCCCACTGGCAGTGGAGTATTTGGGGAATTGTTTCTCCAAGGCGGCACCTACAGCGTCACCAAGCCCGACGGCCTCCAGATGAACGCTAACGGCCTGATCGATATCACGGAAGGTACGTTAGTGCTGGAAGGCGATGACACGGCGAAAGTCAATGACCTTATCGCCGCAGGACAGATTACCGCCTACGGCGGCGACGGCGTGCTTAAAGCAGACTACGATAAAAGCAATGCCGGCAAGACTACATTGACCGCCGTCGAAAGGACCTTGTTGTTTACAGAAAATTTCGAAGGCCTGGC
The DNA here is from genome assembly GCA_964562575.1 of uncultured Pirellulales bacterium. Classification (GTDB taxonomy): domain Bacteria; phylum Planctomycetota; class Phycisphaerae; order Sedimentisphaerales; family Anaerobacaceae; genus SG8-4. The sequence goes on along the minus strand of CAZLTY010000146.1, from coordinate 3,546 downwards.
TTTGGGTCCGAATGTCGATGAGTCACTCGTCGGCGAACAAGTCTGGACGGATACGCCGCCGGAAGGTTGGGCAGTTGACGAAAGTGGTATCCCTGGGATTGGTTTGGACGCAACCGATGGTGTGACCGAATGGGCTGGTTGGGCCTTCACCGATAAGGCATGGTGGACGGAAGCGGCCGGAGATCAGGACCGTTCACTTTTCGAATTGGGAAGCGGCACCGTGGCTGTTGCAGATCCTGATGAGTGGGATGACGATGAACGTCTGCCGATACCAATTTCTGCGGACCCCTATGATACCTGGCTTACTACACCTGCAATTGATATCGCCGATGCTGAGGCAGGTACACTGCAGCTCAAGTTCGATTCGAGCTGGCGTCCGGAATTCGACAACAACTTCCATCAGACTGCAAACATAACCGCTTCCTTCGATGGCGGAGATCCCGTCGAGGTGTTGTTGTGGGAGTCGGATGGTGCAAGCGATAATTTCCATCCCTACGCTACCAATGAAACGGTCACTGTCGATCTGGACATACCAGAAGGGGCCAGGAAACTTGTTTTAACGTTTGGCTTATTCGATGCCGGCAATGACTGGTGGTGGGCGATTGACAACATCGAAATCCGCGCCGTCGTTCCAGAGCCGGTTCCGGTTAATCCCGGTACTGATGGTTTGGTTGCATCCTATGCACTGGACGGCGATCCTAATGACAGCTCCGGCAACGGCATTGACGGGACAATCCACAACGCCGACACCGGCGGCTTGGGCGATGGTGGCTCGGTTTGGGTGGACGACCCGGAACGTGGCACTGTCATTAGCTTTAACGGAACGGCCGAAGGTGCTCATGTTCGCGCCGGAGAAATTCCCCAAATGACACTGACTAACGACTTTACCTGGGCCTTTTGGGCGAAGCACAGCGATGAAAACACGGCGGACAATGATATTATTCTCGGCAATCGGATGGACGAGAATGCAGTCGATTTTGTCCCGCGTCAGTTCATTAAGTTCACTCCGACTAAATTCGAATGGCACATGAATGGCAACGGCGACGACAACCTGGAATATGACGACATTCCAGCAGATGTCTGGCTTCACCATGCAGTAGTAAAAACCGGGGACCAGTTGACCTATTACCGCAACGGCATTGCAGCCAGCTCAGGGACGTTCACACAACCCCTTGACGTTCCTCAGCCACTTTTCTTTGGCGGTGACAACGAAGGTAGTGAAGGAGAGAATTGGGCCGGGTTGATGAGTGATGTGAGTATCTACAACAGGGCTCTGTCTGCCGGCGAGATTATGTTCCTTGCAGATCTACGAGCGGTCCCGGTTGATCCCGGTACTGATGGTCTTTTAGCCTGGTGGGCTTGTGATGAAGGCGAAGGCGGCATTGTGGCTGATATCTCCGGCAATGGCCGCGACGGAGCATTCGTATTTGGCGATCCGGCCTGGGTTGAGGGTGTCAGCGGGACCGCCGTGGAACTCGTCGGGCCCACTTTGATCGAAATCCCACCTCTGGATATGGAGCTTGCGGAAGCCACGATGGCCGGATGGATCAAGCCGAACGGTCCACAGCCTGACTGGTCCTCGATCATTATGACCCGCGATCCCGGTCTTGCAACCGGTTTCAACGTACTCGGTTATCAGTTGGCCTATCACTGGAATGATGATTCAGGGTCGTGGAGCTTCCGCGGAGGCGACATGATCGCGGAAGATGACTGGACCTTTGCCGCCGTTACGATCGAACCCGATAAGGCAACGTTCTATGTCAATGGTGAGCAAGGATCCGTAAATGAGGTTACTCATGATCCCGCCCTATGGAACAGCAATGTTTACCTGGGTGGTGATGGCACAGCAGGTTGGGTCTCGCGCAGAATGAATGGTGCCCTGGATGAAGTTATTATGTACGACAGGGCTTTGTCTGCTGGTGAGATTCGTTACCTGGCGGGTGAACGGGCAGTAGATCCGTCTCTGGTTATCTACTACTCCTTTGACGAAGTAAGTGATATTGTCGCGGACCAATCCGGCAAAGGCCATGACGGCGTTGTAGTCGGTGACGTTACGCCAGAGGCCAGCGGAATGTACAATGGAGCCGCCAATTTCGCGACCGGCAGCTACCTCGATCTGGACGGCCCAAGTATTCCCGCCGAAGATATTCCGACATCCGCTATGACGCTCGCCGCCTGGATAAACATTGCCAATACAGGCGGAGATCACGAGATATTCAGCGCCAGAGCATCTGACGAAAGCTGGCTTATTCACCCTGAGCCCAAAAGCAGCGGCGACATCAGATGGCTGCTCCGCTCTTATGGCGGGACTACAATCTTCCAGATACGTGCAGGTACTGTGACGTGGGATCAATGGCTGCATTTCGCAGGCACGTACGACAAAGAGTCCGGCAAGGCGGCTCTGTATATCAACGGGGAACTGATTGAGGAGCTTGACGTTGCAGACCCCGCGGATATAGCCGGAGATTGGGACCTGGGTGCTCGCGTAGGATTGACTATTGATGACGGAAGACCTTTCACCGGGCTTATGGATGAGTTCCGCATGTATACGCGGGCGCTGTCGCAGGACGAGATCCTGGCAATTATGCAAGGTCTGTGATTTCCGTTTGTCTTTGGGCCTTGACCTGGGAATGTGTGGCTTGAGAAGCGATTGTGGCCCCAGTAGGCCGCATCCGCACATGCGAGGCCAAGTCGTCAGCCAATGACTGTGCATCAGTTCGGGGCCTGTACTGATTGATTCGGTACGGGCCCCGATTGTTTTTGCCGACGGCGACCCGCTCATCGACAGCATCGCCGGCGCCGATCCGGCTCGAAACGGTAACCTCATCGCCATGGCTGATCCGCTGCGGGACATAGCCGGTAGCGATTATACGTGTCACGCCAAATCATAAACAACAGCGCTAAAAAGCGTCAACCGGTGAGAACCGTTGGGCAAGCCTCGCTCTACCAGGCTGGATGCACGCGCAGGGTGATCCAGGCGCCCCGCAGGACGCGCACTAGGCCCTCCAGGCGGCACGCCGCGGCGCACATGTACGGCACGGCCCCGGCCGGTAATTGCCGATTTTAAACGGGCGGACGTTATTTTTCCTTGACGGGCAGGCGGCGAACTTGGTATAAATGAGAGTATTGGATGTGTGGGTATCTGGCATCGGATATTGGAGGAGCCTCGGGGATTGTCCCGGGCTGCCACAATCTGCCAACCGCCCGTTTTGGGTGCAGGAAGGACGTATCGACAAATCATGCAAAGCCATCTGGCCGGATGCGGGGAACTTCTCACGAGAGCGAAACATATCCCGGCTATCGTGTGCGTAGCCAAAGGGCATTTATTTACACTCTTCTTCTGGGAGGACCATTATGTGTAAGAAAACGATTTGTCTTGCTGACACTTAAGTGTGTGGCTGGAGAAGAATTTGGTATCAGTTCTAAACTAAAATTAGGAGGAACAAAAATGTTAGCTAAGAAATGCCTTTTGGTGGGAATTTTCACTCTGTTCAGCGTGAGTTTGGCGATTGCGGACCCACCTGCAGTACACCCCGTCACGGGAGA
>CAZLTY010000145.1:0-12238 GCA_964562575.1 uncultured Pirellulales bacterium | reverse complement strand
CGTTCGATAGGAAGCGTATAATGATGCTTAAAGGGAAAACGGCAATTGTTACAGGAGCTGCCGGAAAAGGTATGGGACGCAGCATCGCCCTGACCCTTGCTCGTGAAGGTGTCAATGTTGTCGTGAACTATCTGACGAGTGGGGACAGCGCTACAGTCATTTCCGCACATGTCAAAGAGCAAGGCGGTCAGGCCCTCGTTTTTCAAGCAGACGTAACTCAGCAAGATCAGTGCAGAGCGCTTGTGGATGCTACCATCGAGACGTTTGGCCAAATTGACATCTGTGTCATTGGGCCAGGTGGGGGTTGGCATCCAGAGACTATTGACAAACTCAATTCGCAAGCAGCATTAGATGATGCGCATAAAGAACTTGCTCCTGTTTACAATCTTATGCCCTTGGTTTTGCCGGGCATGTATAGTCGGAAGTGGGGACGAATCATTGCAATCTCGCTACTATCCACCATCCCATCTCCTTCATATGCATATAATTCAGGAAAAGCGGCCAGAACCAATGCCTTGCTTCTAGCTCATAAAGAAGCATGGAAGCACGGTGTAACAATCAATGTGATGGCACCCGGCCCAGTTGAGGAAATGGCCAGCTTGGACGATGCCGTGGAACTCTGTGAACACGGTCCAAAATGGCAAGACAGAAAATCTGTCACTCCACAAGACATTGCTGAAGGAGTTGCTATGTTGTGTTCCGATTCCGGCAAGTTCATCTCAGGTTGTGTGTTGCCATATATGTTTTCTTGAAAGGACATCGAACCAAGGGCTTCAAGGGATCTCGCTGACGCTCGGCCCGTGAGTCCCATCGTTAGCCGTAAGACTCCCATGTGGTTTAGCCCAGCCTGTGAACTTGTGAGAACATAATGGACAATCCCCTTGGACCTATTCTTCGTATTCGACGTATCGTCTACCTTACCATAGTAGGGCTTGTAGTTTGGCCGGTGGCGCTTTTTATGGTATGGGCCTATCCCGAAGAGCGCAAGTATTGGCTGGGAGTCCTTGGGGTAAATGTTATCCTTGCCGTCATTGTCTTTGTATACCTGGGTATTAAAAAGGGCATGTTCGGATAGGCCGGTTGAGTGCTCCCGTGGCGGCCACTTTCTGACTCTGAAGTAGTCTTCCAGTATGGCGTTCATCGCCTTTTGAAGACTGCTGCGCTGCTCCGGCTTGAGCTGTGAAAAGAGCTGCCTTGAGCTGGCGCCCAGTTGTAACACCATGGAATTTACTTCCGCCAGACTTCGGCTGATCTGCTGCTGCAGCAGGCTGATATGATTATTGTTGTTCATCGTTCAAGGTCGCTTTTTCATTTTTTCCTTGCCGCCGGATCACATACAGTTAATATGGGTCCTGTCTGTTCGACCCCAAGCTGGAGGTGCCGCTGGAGTGCTGAATATGAATTATGATCACAATTCACCTTGAGTTCAGGAGGTATCTATGGACTACACTTGTCATGATATTGCGCAAATGATCGACCACTCGCTACTTCGTCCGGAACTGACCGAAAAAGATGTTCGCGCAGGCTGTGAGGTCGCGAAGAAGTACAAGGTTGCCACTGTTTGCTGCCGTCCGTCCGAGCTTGCGCTGGTTACGCAGCTCCTGCAGGATTCGGATGTCAAGCCGACGACCGTCATCGGCTTTCCGCACGGCTGCAACAAGACCGAGACAAAAGTCTTCGAGGCCGAGCAGGCCATCGCAGACGGGGCCCTCGAGCTTGATATGGTGCTCAATATAGGCAAGCTTCTGGATGGCGACCACGATTACGTCAAGAAGGACATCCAGGCGGTTGTTGAAGTGGCCCATCGTCACAACGCAGCGGTCAAGGTGATTTTCGAGAATTACTACCTTACCGATGAGCAGAAGAAAGTTGCCTGCCGGTTGGCCGAAGATGCCGGAGTCGATTTCGTCAAGACCTCGACCGGCTTCGCAGACGGTGGCGCTACGCTGGAGGATCTCAAGCTTATGCGCGAGCATGTGTCCGAGAAGGTACAGGTCAAGGCCGCCGGCGGTGTGCGCGATTTGGAGATGGCGATAAAGGTCCGTCAGGTCGGTTGCACGAGATTCGGGGCGACCCGAACGGAAGGCATCATGGAGCAATGCTATAAGGCGAAGGGATAAGGGACATGGGAAAAATCAAAGTTGGTGTTATAGGCACGGGATTTATTGGCCCGGCGCACGTCGAGGCGCTCAGGAGGTTGGGCAATATCGATGTTGTTGCTCTAGCGGAATACTCCGATGACGTTGCGAAGTCAAAAGCCGAAATGCTCGGGATTGAAAGGCATTACGGCGATTACAGAGAGCTTCTAAAAGACGGCAGTATTCAGAGCGTTCACATCTGCTCGCCGAATTATCTGCATTACGAGATGGCCAAAGCAGTCCTGGATGCCGGCAAGCACGTTATTTGCGAAAAGCCTCTTGCGATCAGCGTAGCCGAGGCCGACGAACTCGTTGATCTGGCTCAGAAGAAGGGCGTTGTCAATGCCGTCAACTTTAACATCCGCTACTACCCGCTGATGAGGCAGCTTCGATTGATGGTCGATAAAGGTGACATCGGCGAGGTCTTCGCCGTTCATGGCTCCTATCTGCAGGACTGGCTTTTCCACCCCACGGATTACAACTGGCGGTTAGAGCCCGATCAGTCGGGCCAATCAAGGGCTGTCGCCGATATCGGTTCCCACTGGATGGATCTGATCGAGTTTGTCACGGGACTTAAAATCATGGAGGTCTGCGCCGACCTTGCGACGTTCCACAAGATCAGGAAGAAACCGTTGAAACCGGTCGAGACCTATGCGGGCAAGGTCCTCAAGCCCGAAGACTACAAAGACATGCCAATAGACACCGAGGACTACGCAACGGTCATCTTCAAATTCGAAAACGACGGCCGCGGTGTCATGACCGTCAATCAGGTCGCCGCCGGAAGAAAGAACAGACTCTCTTTCGAAATGGACGGGTCCAAGCAGGCCGTCGCGTGGGAGTCCGAGGCGCCTAATCAAATCTGGATAGGAAAGCGCGACGGCAACAATGAGATCATGATGAGGGACCCGTCACTGGTATATCCCGATTGCATGGACCTGATTGACTATCCCGGCGGCCACAACGAGGGATTCCCCGATACCTTCAAGCAACTGGCTAAGGAAGTGTACGGTCATATATCTGGCGAGAAGTCAGGCCCCGCCTCTTACCCGACTTTCCGGGACGGGTTGCGCGAGCTTGTCCTGTGTGAAAAGATCATGGAGAGCAATCAGAAAAAGGCTTGGACCAAAGTTTCATAAGGAGTTGTGACGATGATAAAGCTCGGTTTTGTAAGTGCGATATTGCCGGATCAGGCGTTTGAGAAAGTGATATCTTTCGCCGGCCGGACGGGATATTCCTGTGTCGAGATCATGTGCTGGCCCGTGGGAAAGGCCGAAAGGCGCTACGCCGGAATTACGCACATCGACGTGGGGAACCTGTCGAAGAAGAAGATAGATGAAATCCACAGCCTGCTCGAACAGAAGGGTGTCACCATATCGGGCCTTGGCTATTATCCCAATGTGCTGGAGGCCGACAGGAAAAATGCCGGCCGTTATGTCGCGCACCTCAAGAAGGTTATCGATGGCGCAAAGCGATTAGGGCTTAAGAACGTAAACACATTTATCGGCAGGGACCACGGAGGCGGCATCGAGGACAACTTCAAGCGGTTCAAGAAGGTCTGGCCCCCCATCGTCAAATACGCCGAGAAGCGATCTGTGAAGATCGGCATTGAGAACTGTCCGATGTTCTTCACGAACGACGAGTGGCCCGGCGGCAAGAATCTTGCGTCATCGCCCGCTATCTGGCGAAGGATGTTCAAGGAGATTCCGTCGGCGAATTTCGGCCTGAACTACGATCCCTCCCATCTCGTGTGGCAGTTCATGGATTACATCAAGCCGATTTACGAGTTCAAGGATCGTATATTCCATGTTCACATCAAGGACGCCAAGGTGCTGCGCGAACAGCTCGATGACGTGGGAATTCTCGCGACGCCGCTTTCGTTCCATCGGCCCAAGCTGCCAGGGCTCGGTGACGTGGACTGGGGCAAGTTCTTCTCGGCTCTTACCGACGTGGGATACAAAGGTGCGGCTTGCGTCGAAGTCGAGGATCGCTCGTACGAAGGTTCCCTGAAAGTAAGAAAGAAATCATTGGTGCAGAGCCGCCAATATCTCAAACAATTCCTGGCTCTATAGGTTGTCCTCCCATGAGAAGCTTTCTACAGGACGAACACGGCCGGTTTGTTGAGTTCGTGCACGTGGGAGACGCGACGCTGATCGGCGCCGCCATAGCAGGTCTAACAAATTGATGCGGCTTCAACCGCAGGTAATCGGTAAGAGGAGAACCATTATGAAGCGCAAAACCAGAGACGCCAAAGAAAAGAGTCCAGGATTATCCCGGCGCCAGTTTATCCGGGCTGCCGGTCCCGTCCTGGCGGGTATGACCATTGTCCCTCGTCACGTTCTCGGCGGAGTAGGCCGCATCCCGCCCAGTGAGACGATTCAGGTCGCAGGCATCGGAATCGGCGGCGTCGGGAGCGGGCAAATCGCCAGCATAGGCAAGCAGGCCGGTACGCGAATCGCTTTCTTGTGTGACGTTGACGACGTCTACGCCAAGCGGACATACGACCGTTTTCGGAAAGCCAGGGTATATCGGGATTATCGTGAGATGCTTGATGCCGAGGACGACAGGATCGACGCAGTCTATTGCGGTACGCCCGATCATACCCATACGGTTATCAGTCTGGCGGCCCTGAGAAAGGGTAAGCACGTACTGTGTGTCAAGCCGCTGACGCGAACTATTCATGAGAATCGCTTCCTGGTCCGGGCCGCGAAAGAGGCTGGCGTCGCCACACAGGTTACCGCCTCGTCGAACACCTCCGATTCTGCGTGCCGGCTCTGCGAGATGATCTGGGACGGCGCCATCGGTGACGTTCGCGAGGTCCACGTCTGGTCCAACCGGCCTTTGTGGCCTCAGGGGATGCTCCGCCCGCCCGGGCGCGACCCGGTTCCGAAGACATTGGACTGGGACTTGTGGATCGGCCCGGCGCAGATGCGGCCCTTTGTTGCCGAGTGGCAAGATGGTGACACGGTGCTCAAGCAGGTCAAGGCGAGCAGGAAACCTCGCCCGGCGGTGTACCATCCGTGGAACTTCCGCGGCTGGTGGGATTTTGGCACCGGAGCCCTCGGCGATATGGGCTGTCATCATTTCAACCACGTGTTCAAAGCGCTTAAGCTGTGCTATCCAACCAGCATAAGCGCCAGCGCCAGCATGGTATTCGATGAAACTGCGCCTCTGGCTTCGATAGTGACCTTCGAGTTTCCCGCGCGCGAGGGTATGCCGCCCCTGCGTTTGGTCTGGTACGACGGCGGCCTCAAGCCTCCGCGCCCGCGGCAATTGGAAGCGGGCAGAGAACTACCCGCCTCGGGTAACATGTACATCGGAGACAAAGGCGTGATACTGGACAATCGGATCATCCCCGAGTCGAAAATGAAGGCTTACAGATTGCCGCCCAAGACACTTAAGCGCCGGTCGGGGACCTGGGGCGAATGGGTCGAAGCCATCAGGGGCGGCGAGCCGGCAGGCTGCAATTTTGACTGGGCGGCTATCATCACCGAGGCCGTCCTGTTAGGTAACATCGCAATCAGGGCAGGCAAGGATCTTCAATGGGACGCCGAGAAGATAAAGTTTGCCAATAATGACAAGGCGAATGAGTACGTAACGCCGGACTACCGTTCGGGATGGACTTTGTGACCAACGTTTAGGAGATTTGACTATGCGAACTTTCAGATACTTTTTGCTTGGATTATTGGCTGTGACATCTGTTAACTTGCAGGCGGGCGAGCCGATTCTTATCCCCGTCAAGATTGACGGTCCCGTCCACGATCCGGCCAACCACACCTACTGGTTCGGCCCGTTTTGTGAATGCGCCTCGATTCTGGACGTCGACGGCGACGGCGACCTCGACATTGCTTCGGGGCGAAACTGGTACGAGGCCCCCGACTGGATCAAACACGCCAACTACCGCGACGGCGCCGAGACCAACGGCCCGGAAACCGACGACAACAGCGAGTTTGCAATGGACGTCAACTTCGACGGGCGGACGGACATCGTCAGCTCGGGCTGGATGTTCATGAAGGGGGCTTTCTGGTACGAAAATCCGGGAAAGAAAGACGTCGTATGGAAATCCAGGAGGATTCATTTTGCTCTGAATATGGAAGGTGTAATCCACGGTGACATCGACGGCGACGGCGACGATGATATCCTCTGCAACCACTGGTCGCTGGTGAAGGGCCAGGGGATGACGTGGCTCGAACACATCGACAAAGACCCCTGGTTCATCGAGCACGTCGTGGGCACACAGGGTGACGTGCACGGCAACGGATTGGGTGACATCAACGGCGATGGACGGGTTGATATCGTTACGCCGGTGGGCTGGTACGAGCAGCCCAGGCGTGCGACTCTTGCGCCCTGGAAATTTCACGACGACTACAAGTTCGAGCCGGCCAAGAGCAGGGGAGGCGGCGCTTCGCACCCGATCCTCGTGCACGATGTTGACGAAGACGGCCTTAACGATGTTGTCATCGGATCGTCCCACGCGTACGGCCTGGCCTGGCTCGAACAGGTCGTTGTCGGCGGCAGGCGCAGCTTCAAGACGCACTGGGCCGAGACGGAATTCAGCCAGTTTCATACACTTGCGATGGGCGATCTCAACGGCGACGGCAAGGACGACATTGTCACGGGCAAGCGTCTTTTCGCCCACCACGGCAACGACATCGGGGCATTCGAGCCTCTATATGCCTTCTGGTACGACATCAAGGGCGGGCAATTTGAGCGGCATGTCCTGTCATTCAACCATCTGCCGTATTACCCCGACGAGGGAGGCATCAATCCGCCGCCGAATTACGTGGTTAGCGTCGGTATGAAGCTCAACGTTGCCGACATGGACAAGGACGGTCGCGAAGATGTCATCATCGCCGGCAAGGGTGGACTCTACGTATTCTACAACCACGGCGAGCCAACGACGCCGCGCAACGCACACAAGCTGCCGGCCCATGAGAGCTATCCCACATGGAGAGAATGGCCGAGATATCAGGTCTTGTTCAATACCAAGGACCTGTCCGGCTGGAAAGTGCCGGAAGGTGACAACGGCCATTGGAAAGTCGTCGACGGCGTGATCGACTACGACGCGATGTCCGAATCCAAAGCAAATAAGAGTCTCTGGACAGAGGAATCATTCGGCGATTATGCTCTGCACGTAGAATGGCGTTTCAAGCGCACGTCGGGCCTGTACCAGATGCCGACGATTCTACCCGACGGCTCGCTCAAAACTGATGGCGACGGCAACGTGATAAAGACACCGACGCCGAATGCCGACTCAGGGATACTCCTTCGTGGAACCACCGGCGGCCAGGCAAATCTCTGGTGCTGGCCGATAGGCTCGGGTGAACTCTGGTCGGTCCGTAACAACAAGAAGCTCACACCGGAGTTACGCGCCGCGGCCGTCCCGAAGGTGCGAGCGGACAACCCGGTAGGGCAGTGGAACTCTATGGATGTCACTTTGGTGGGCGACCGCGTGACGATCACGCTCAACGGTAAGATCGTGATTGATAACGCTCAGATACCCGACATTGCCGAAAGCGGTCCCATCGGTTTGCAACACCACGGGGGCAAGAATGCGAGAACCGGCGAGATGAGCCCGGCTTCGAGTCTGATCCAGTTCCGCAATAACTGGATAAGGCGGCTGGAAAAACAGGAACCGCGTGCGGCGGCAACAGAACCGGAATTTCGAAGCTTGTTTCAACGCGAAGACCTCAGAGACGCGATCACAGGACCTGACAATGCGTGGATGATCAGAGATGGTGTCCTAACGGTTAAGCGGCAGGAGATGGACGGTCAAGAACATAACTTCGACTATATCTGGACAAAAGAGAAGTATGGGGACTTCATTCTCGATCTGGAGTTCAAAGTCATCGACGGCACGAACAGCGGCATCTTCTTTCGCACGTCGGATCTGAAAGACCCGGTCTATACGGGCATCGAGGTTCAGGTGTGCAATTCTTACGGCCGCAGCAATATCAACAACAAGGGTACGGCCGGGGCGGTTTACGATTGCCTCAAACCGACAAAGAATGCTATCAATAAACCTGGGCAGTGGAATCACTGTGTGCTCACCTGCAAGGGCAGTCGCGTCAAGGTGGTGCTCAACGACGAGCAGGTCATAGATATGGATCTGGATAAATGGACAACGGCGCACAAGAATCCAGACGACACCAAGAACAAGTTCGGTACTGCATTGAAAGATTTCGCCCGGGTGGGGTACATCGGTTTGCAGGACCATGGTCGGCCCGTCTGGTATCGTAACGTGCGGGTCATGCGTCTGTGAGCGTAGAAATTTCGAGGGATGGTCAGCGCCTGTTTGTAAAGGTAGCGGCCGCAATTGACAAATCATCCGAGTTTTGTTATAGTGCCACTGACTGAAAATTCCGGCGCTTGCGTGGGCAGGCGGCTTTACAATAACAGGTTATGGTTTAGCTCGCGGGAATTTATTACCCTTCAAGGGTATATATAGAGGAGTATTCGCAGGAGGTCATCACGTGGATGACGTGCTGCTATGCCCCGCCCGAGCGGGTCTGAAAACTCAGAGTTGTATTTGTCCAAATAATAAAAGGAAAGATTCATGGCATTGACAGCAATTGAACCGGTTCTCAAGCACAAGGTTGCAGATGTTTCTTTAGCCGAATGGGGTCGGCTTGAAATGGCCCTGGCGGAAAACGAGATGCCCGGCCTGATGGCGACCCGCAAGAAGTACGGCCCGACAAGGCCGCTCAAGGGCCTCAAGGTCATGGGTTCGCTCCACATGACGATTCAGACCGCCATGCTGATAGAGACGCTCGAAGCCCTCGGCGCCGACGTGCGCTGGGCTTCCTGCAACATCTTCTCCACCCAGGACCATGCGGCGGCGGCTATCGCCAAAGAGGGCCGAAGCCCGGTTTTTGCGTGGAAGGGTGAGACGCTCGAAGAATACTGGTGGTGTACCGAGCAGGCGCTCACATGGCCTGATGGTTCCGGGCCGGACATGATCGTCGATGACGGCGGAGACGCGACCCTCATGGTCGTCCAGGGCATGAAGGTCGAAAAGGATCCCTCTCTGTTGGAAAAGACGTACGAGAACAAGGAGTTCCAGATCGTCATGAACCGGCTTGCCGACAGCGTAAAGGACGATCCGCAGAAATGGACTAAAATCGCCGCCAAGCTCCGCGGCGTTTCCGAAGAGACCACTACCGGCGTTCACCGTCTCTACCAGTTGGCCGAGGCCGGCAAGCTGCCTTTCGCAGCCGTCAACGTGAATGACTCAGTAACAAAATCCAAGTTCGATAATCTCTACGGTTGTCGCGAATCACTCGCCGACGGAATCAAACGCGCAACCGACGTCATGGTTGCGGGCAAGGTCGTCGTGATCTGCGGATACGGTGACGTCGGAAAGGGCTGCGCTCAGTCCATGCGGGGTCTCGGAGCCCGCGTGTTGATCACTGAGATTGACCCGATCTGTGCCCTCCAGGCGGTAATGGAAGGCTACGAGGTCATCACGATGGAGGACGCCGCCCGAGTCGGAGATATCTTCATCACCGCGACAGGAAACTGCGACGTCATTACCGGCGAGCAAATGGAGCAGATGCGAAACGAAGCCATCATTTGCAATATCGGCCACTTCGACAGCGAGATACAGACGAGCTACCTCGAGGACACGCCCGAGTGCGAGATGACGAACATTAAGCCTCAGGTCGACAAGTGGACCCTCAAGTCGGGCAGATCGATCCTGCTCCTCGCCGAGGGCAGACTCGTGAACCTCGGCTGCGCCACGGGCCATCCGAGCTTTGTCATGAGCAACAGCTTCACGAACCAGTGCCTCGCCCAGATAATGCTCGCCGAACAGGACCTCGAACCCGGTGTTTACACATTGCCCAAGAAACTCGACGAGGAAGTCGCGAGACTCCATCTTACTCACCTGAACGCCAAGCTGACTCGGCTCACCAAGGAGCAGGCAGACTATCTCGGCATCCCGATCGACGGACCTTACAAACCCGACCACTACCGCTATTGACCGTCTGCTTCGGTGGATATTCTTGATTTCGGGTCTGCGTCAACCGCGCTTGTTCGGTATTTCGATACCTGTCCCGGGCACGATCGAAGGAAGAAGAACAATAATCAACAATCAACTCCATTAGACACAGATTTCACTGATGGACACGGATTCTTGTTCACCACAAAGTTAAGATGAGAACAATAGTCAATAATCAACTACAGGGGCCACAGAGAGCTTAGAGAAAGTGAAAAGGACAAAGGCAAAAGGCAAAACAACCACGGATTTCGCGGATAACGCGGATTCTTTGTTCACCATGAAGGCACTAAGTTGCACTTCGACATTGGATGTTCCTTGTTCGACATTAGATATTCTACTGCTGTTTGCGTCCCGATTCCCTGCTGTCCTGACGCCTTAACGAAAGTACCCTCCGCTGCAAAGGACCGTGCATGAAATAACTTCCCGTTTTGGCTGGGCAATTGCACCGCATCTTCGGCTGCTCCTCAATCGTGGAATCCTTCCCGGCACGCCGGGATACAATAGCTACAGTTCCGGCTCCACCCAATCGATCGCACCGGAATCTACTGCACACTTGGACCCCAAATTCGAAAATCTACTTCACGTACAGTCCCAGACATCTTCTGTGTTCGCATCCGCCTGCGGCGGACAACCTTCCTGCCCACCCTCTTTCGAGGTAGGGAGATTGCTTGTTCTGAAACCAAAGAAGCTTCGCTACCGCCGGGCTGATCAAATCTTCTCGCCAAATAAAAGACGATTTGTCACCAGCTTTGAAGGAGCCCTGCACTTTACTCATACCGTGAAACGCCATATATTATAGAAGGTGTTGGATTTGCCGTCGTTATTGGCTTGTTGACTTGGCTTTACGGGCTTTGGCGCCGGGAATCTGGTTGATTTCGTGTACCTACAGTTTTAGAATGTTTGACGCCTGTGAAACCGAGCACTCAATTGAAAACCAGACGATAAGAACCGCCAGGCAATGACCCTTGCTCTGAATATACCCAAACTGAACAACCTCCCCAGCGATATCTGGAAATCGGCCGAGCGTTTGCGGGGCAAATTCAAGGCTTATGAATACCAGAACGCTATCTTGCCGATGATTGTGATCCGCCGCTTGGAGTGCGTGCTGATTACGTGGCGCGAGGCGAAGCGGGCGGAGGGGCTGGCGAGATGAAGAAGGCACGCGGCAGCGAGATTGCCTTGCCCGAGTACGAGCGCTTCATCGAGGCGCTGAAAAGCCGTGTTGCAGCGGCCCGGCTCTCTGTCGCACGTGCCGTGAACCGTGATATGATCCTGCTCTACTGGGATATCGGTCAGGCGATCATGGAAAAACAGGAAGGACTGGGATGGGGCGACTCGGTGGTGGAGATGGTGGCCAGGGACCTGCGCCAGGCCTTCCCCGGATCGAAGGGTTTTTCACCCCAGAACGTCTGGCGCATGCTGCAATTCTACCGTACACACACGGCCTCCGAGTTTCTCTCACAGGTTGTGAGAGAAATAGACGGCGGCACCCAGGGAAAACTCGATGCAGCAGAACTCTCACAGCGTGTGAGAGAAATGGTGGCCCTTGTCCCCTGGGGGCATCATGCCAACGCACTGGCCAAGCTCGCCGACCCCGCTGCCCGGCTCTATTACCTGCGGGCCACCGCCCAATTCGGTTGGACGCGCAATGTTCTGCTCAACCAGATCAACGCCGGGGCCTTTGAACGTGCACTCAAAGAGGGCAAGACCCACAATTTCGCCCTTGCCTTGCCGGAGCACCTTGCCGAGCAGGCCGAAGAAATGATGAAGAGCAGCTACAATCTTGAGTTCCTCGGCATCCGCCGTCACATGAAGGAGCGGGAACTGGAGGATCGGCTGATCGAACGGCTGCGCGATTTCCTGCTCGAACTGGGCTACGGCTTTTGCCTGGAGGGGCGCCAACACCGGATCACACTGGGAAGAAAGGAATACTTCATCGACCTGCTCTTCTACCATCGCTTCCTCAAGGCGTTGGTGGCCTTTGATCTCAAGGTCGGGCCGTTCGCTCCGGAACACGCAGGCAAGATGGACTTCTACCTGAACCTGCTCAACGACAAGGAACGCACGCCGCAGGACAATCCCTCTATTGGCATCATCCTCTGCG
>CAZLTY010000144.1:0-12363 GCA_964562575.1 uncultured Pirellulales bacterium | reverse complement strand
AACTACCGACAAAAGACTGTGGACAATTCATTGCCCGGCGGCACACATACACCTCTGGGGTCTATTAATAATTCGCAACGGACAGATGGCAAGCGCACGAATAATCCGACAGCGCTGCGACGGTCACGGAGAGCACATCCCGAGTTCTACACTCTTTCCGGCACAGGGCAAATGAAAGGCTTGCGATATTCACGGTGCAACACCTTGTTGGCCTCGGCGCTGTTGGTGAACCGTTCCTTCCTGGGGTCGAACTCGAGCAGCGGTCCCATCGACATGGGGTACTTGTCCAGATCGACGCCGTTATCCTGGAAATGTCGAACGGTCCGATTCAGTGTCAGGATGTTGTTGTCCCGGCTCTTTACATTCTCCAGCACGGCTTTAGCTTCCTTGACGGAGACTTTGTTGTCCTCGCCCAGATAATAGCTGATGTTGGCCAGATGTGCGAGAGCCGCCGAGAGATGTCCCTGGAAGGCGTCGGAGTTGAGGTCCCGCGACCTGCGGCTGCGGACGGCCCGGACAAAATTGTCGAAGTGGTCGCCGCCACCTTTGAATTCTTTGACCAGCTTGCCCTTGAGATCGAAGACCATACAGTGAGTGTAGGACTTCTGGACGAGATAGCCTTCGGTGCCGTAGAAGATCACGCCGATCCGGTTGCCTTTGCTACTGTCGAACATCGTGCTGATCTCGAGATCCGCCGAGTTGTTGACCGAGAGGCCTCGTGTCTCGAAGACCATGCACTTGTCGCCGTAATCGTAGATGGCGATCTCGGTGTTGGCCGTGTCACCGGCATCGACATAGTTGGGATCTTTCTGTTCGGCCTGATAACCCAGCCGCCCTCCGTATGCAATGACACTTCTCGGGTGGCGGTTGATGCCCAGGCCCCATCGGGCGATGTCGGTCTGATGAGGTCCCTGGTTGCCAGAGTCGCCGTTGCCGTACAGCCGCTGCCAATGCCAGTCGTAATGGAATCGCTTGCGGGTAAGCTTCGGCGTGGTGTACGGCGCCGGGCCGCTCCACAGATTGAAGTCGACTTCTTGAGGGATCGGATAATCGCCTAACGCGCCGATCGATCCTCGACGCTTGTAACAGAGCCCCCGCGCGAAGTTGACCTCGCCGATACCGCCGTCTTCAATGAACTTCATAGCACCCACAAGGGCGGCATTCGAGCGGCACTGCGTCCCGACCTGACACATCCTTTTGTATTTCTTTGCGGCGGCCACGAGCGCAGCTCCTTCTGGAATATCGTGGCTGATGGGCTTCTCAATGTACACATCTTTGCCCGCCTGCATGGCCCAGACGCCACACAGCGCGTGCCAGTGATTCGGGGTGGCCGTCGAGACGATATTGACGGAGTTGTCGTCGAACGCTTCGCGCATGTCCTTGACAAACCTGGGCCGGCGGCCCGTACGTTTCTCGATAGAGTTGCAGCGGTCCTGGCCTACCTTTTCATCAATATCGACGATGTACGCGATTTCGCAATCCTCGCGAGCAGAAAATGCGCTTATGTGACTGCCGCCGCGACCCTTGCAGCCGACCACGGCACAACGGAGCCTCTCATTAGCGCTGCGGCTGCGCGCTTTGGCGGCGCCGCTGATCATCGGGGCCGTTACTGCAGCGGCAGATAACATCGAATCTTGCAGGAACTGTCGGCGAGTTCGCTTTGTCATGATAACCACTCCTTAAATGATGTTGAAACCTGACTGAATATCACAGATACACAGGCAAGTCTATACCGCACGCGACGGGGTTTCAAGTCAAAAACAGACTCTGCCTGGATGCCGTCTGTCTGGTGACCGGACATGTCGAATCAAACACGTCAGATCACTGGACTCTCGGGAGGGGAATTTCGCAACGATGAGAAAGCAAGTGGAGACGAAAGTCGGCGTCAAGTCCTTCTGCCAGCGTGGGTGGATTTGGAGAGCGACTCGGCAATACTCTTGAGAAGAACGCGCAGGGCCCTTAGATTCTCGGTTGCTATCAGCGTAACCACCGCTCTGAGGTGAGTCATGAGATTCCTTGGCATTTCCCGCCCTTTCAGAACTGCCCCTGCTTTACTCTTCGTACGTTGACTTCTCATCGGTAAGACGTTTCGCAGCGATCTTTATTGCAACTATCAGGAAAAGTTTTCGACAAACACCGAGAAAACCTGATTCTCTGGTCATCTTCTCATGAAAACACGATCACATTTTGTCCGAAGATTCTCCTTGACGGCAAGGTGGGTAATCTGGTATAAGTATAGTCGCTGGTGTTTGTGGATCTGAGGTTCTCCGGCAGGCGGGATGCTTGTCGCTTGCCGTGGATATTCGCTCTGTTATGAGGGGTCTTATGTTGGAGTTCGCAGGGAAGGAGGCATCGCCAGAAGCATTAGAAACTGTCTCGGCAAATGCAATCCGGGATCCTTTTTTTAGCAAGAATTGTCATCGGTCATTTCAATAAAACTTCTTTTAGGGAGGACTGTTATGTGTGGAAAATTGACTCATATGTTAGCTCTTGTCCTGGTATTGGCTCTGGTTGGGACAAGCACAGCCCAGAATATTGACCCGGCCCTTGTCGGCTGGTGGACATTCGACGAAGGTGCCGGCAATGCCGCTGGGGAGCTTAGTGGAAAAAGCGTCGCGGGAACGTTTTTCGGCGGTCCGACATGGGGCTTCGACGGCGAGCACAGAGGCGTCCTGGAGTTTGACGGCACGGACGATTACGTCTTCATCGACGGACACTTTAACCTGCCGGTCTACACGATGGCCTTCTGGTTCCGAGTCGATGGCGGAACTGGTCAGCGAGACATCTTGTCGGCTTACGCTGTGGGCGTACAGCACGGCATACTCCTGGAGATGCAGGCCGGGGGTACGCTGCGCTATCTGCATCGCTATCCCCTTGGAACCGGCGGGGGCACGAATATCTACACGACCACAACTTATGACGACGGTGCCTGGTACCATGCCGCGATGGTCAAGGCCCAGAATAAGATAACGCTCTACATAAACGGCGAAGAGGTGGACTCGACGGGAGATACCAGCGAGTTCAACCCGGGCGATACCTTTGGCGTTGCTCTAGGCATCCTCGACGATGAACGGGGACTTGCTAGAATGTTCCCGGGTGCCATGGACGATGTCCGCATCTACGACCGACCGATGTCGGCCGAGGAGATTCAGGCAATAATGCAACTGGAAATATGGCCCTATGCTTATGGTCCAACCCCTGCCGACGGCGCCCTGCATCCGGACACATGGGCCAACCTGAGCTGGGCCCCGGGACCTCTTGCCACCTCACACGATGTCTACCTCGGCGACAATTTCGACGACGTCAATGACGGCACCGGCGACACATTCCGCGGCAACCAAACCGGTACGTTTTTGGTTGTCGGCTTCCCCGGCTTTGCTGTCCCCGATGGCCTGGTCCCGGGGACAAGGTATTACTGGCGGATCGATGGGGTCGATCAAGCCAATCCGGACAGCCCTTGGAAAGGTAGTGTGTGGAGTTTCCTGGTCCCCCCGAAGAAGGCCTATGAGCCTGTCCCGACCGAAGGGTCCAAGTTTATCGACGCGAATATCGAACTGAACTGGACGGCGGGCTTCGGCGCCAAGCTGCACACCGTGTATTTCGGCGACAACTTCGACGACGTTACGAACGCCACCGGTGGAGCCGCACAGGGAACCACAAACTTCGCGCCGGGCGCGCTCGAACCGGGTAAGACCTACTATTGGCGGGTGGATGAATTCGACGCCCTCACCACATACACAGGCGATGTATGGAGCTTTACAGTCGCCGGCGCCGGTGGAGGCGTTAAGGGTGAGTATTATCAGGGCCAAAACCTCAACACAGTCGCACTGACCAGGACTGATCCTCAGATCAACTTCAACTGGAGCGGCGCCCCCGACCCGGCGGTCTCGGAGGACGGCTTCTCGGTCAGATGGTCCGGCGAACTCGAAGCGGCATTTACAGAGACCCACACGTTCTACACAAACAGCGCCGATGGCGTGCGTCTCTGGATCGACGGCATACAGCTTGTCAACAACTGGACCGATCACGACAACACAGAGAATAGCGGGAACATGGATCTCGTCGCCGGCCAGATATACAGTCTTCAAATGGAGCATTACGATGCCACCGGCGCCGCTGTGGCGGAACTTCTCTGGTCGAGCCCGCGGACACCCAAGCAAATCATCCCGCAGGCGGCATTGTCATTGCCCGTCAGGGCCCGCAATCCGCAGCCGCTCAACGGCATCGTCGGGGTCAAACTCATTGATACTCTGGACTGGATGGCCGGGGATCACGCTGCTTCACACGATGTGTACTTCGGCACCGATATGGAGGCCGTGCAGAACGCCGACAAAAGTTCGCCGGAGTATAAGGGGACCAGAGGGCTCGGAGACGAGGGCTACGACGCCGGCACGCTCACATGGGACACTACTTACTACTGGCGCGTCGACGAGGTCAATAACACCAACACCGACAGTCCTTGGACGGGCACTGTCTGGAGCTTTTCGACTGGTGATTTCCTCATCGTGGAAGACTTCGAGGACTACAACGACTATCCGCCTGACGAGATATGGAACACCTGGATAGACGGATTCGGCACCACGACGAATGGCTCTACGGCAGGTTATCCCGATCCGATCTTTACAGACGGAGAGCATTATGTCGAGACCGTGGTCGTTCACGGCGGCGACCAGACGATGCCGTTATTCTACGACAACAATCTCAAGTACTCTGAGGTAACGGCGACGCTGGTTTATCCGACCGACTGGACCTCGGAGGGTGTTGGCAACCTGTCGCTGTGGATCCGAGGCGATTCGGACAATGCAGCAGAGCGGCTGTATGTTGCTGTTAACGGAGTTGCGCGGTACAATGGTGATACCGCTGTGGCACAGACAACCATATGGACCGAGTGGGTCATTCCGTTGCAGGCATTTGCCGACCTGGGAGTCGATTTGACCAATGTAAATACCATTTCCATTGGCCTGGGCGACAAGAACAACGTTGCCGTCGGCGGCTCAGGTGTGATGTACATTGACGATCTTCGGCTGTATCGGCCCTGAGAGTCGCCGGCCAGTGATATAGGAGCACAGGGATTGACACCGGTTGGGGCCTATGCCGATTTACACGGTATAGGCCCCGTTTGTTTGGCGGTACGTCGCGTCAAGGTTGCACAGCTCATCGGGCCAGTTTGCGCACTTGACAAACCGCAGAGTCGTGGTTATAAAGCCTGTGTCGCGGTGAATCTGGCTCCGAAGGGGATGCAAATGAAAACGAAGGCCTTTACCTTAATCGAGTTGCTGGTGGTGATCGCTATTATCGCGCTGCTGATGGCCATCATTCTGCCGGCGTTGAACTCCGTAAAGAGGAAAGCTGCGACAACCGTGTGCCTCAGCAATACCAAGAACCTTTCCCTGGGCTGGTACATGTATATGGGGGACAATGACGGCCGCATTATGAGTTCCGAAGATACGGGCACCGATAGGAATGGCAATTATGTCGGATGGTGTGCGGTGCCGCTAAACGAAAATGGCAACCGAATGAGCAATACCCAAACAAGCCCGGCAGTGACCGATAACGACGAGATCCGTGGAATCCAGGAGGGACTCTTGTATTCTTACGTCGGAGATTCCGGGGCATATCATTGCCCCGCCGACAATGTTCGCAAGAGCATGTACGACCAGACCACGGTTTTTGTCTCATACGGAGTCCCCATGTGCCTGTACGGATACACGAACCCGGGCAGTTCGGGGTACAATACACAGATCAAAATCTTCGATGAAATTACGCGCCCGGCGACCCGCTACGTGTTCGTCGAGAGCGCCGAGACGCGAAACTGGAATTCGAGCCATCATTTCGTGATGGCAGCCCCCGAATATACAAATCGCGCCGAGTGGGGCTGGTGGGGACCGATGGCCGTCAACCACGGAGACAGCAGCGTTTTGGGGTTCTGTGACGGCCATTCGGAAGTCCGAAAATGGCGAGATCGTTTCACGATAGAGCGCGTGGACAAGCTGATCACTCAAGGTGTAGGAACCTATGGACAAGAGTACCCTCCTGCAGGCCAGACGCTGGACATCGACTACATGGCCGCCGGTTGGCCGTATCGACATAACGGCCGCTGACCATAGAACGACGGGCAATCCGGATGAAGACGAGAGCCTTCACGCTGATTGAATTACTGGTGGTCATCGCAATCATCGCGTTGTTGATGGCGATCATTCTGCCTGCGTTGAACATGGTCAAACGCAAGGCCGCGACCACCGTGTGCCTGAGCAATACCAAGAATCTTTCCATAGGCTGGTATATGTACATGGGAGACAACGACGGCCGGATCATGAGTTCCACCGCAGAGGCAACGGAAGACGACGGCACGCACGTCGGATGGTGCCGGGAGCCCCGCGACCAGAATGGCAACCGGCTCGGAGGCAGCCAGACGGCACCAGCGGTAACCGACGAGGATGAGGTCCGCGGGATCAAGATGGGCGTCCTCTATCCCTACATCAAGTCGCCGAAGGCATATCGCTGCCCGGCGGACAACGTTCGCAAGAGCATGTATGACCAGACGACAGTCTTCGTCTCGTATGCCATACCTGCATGTCTCTACCAGGCGCCCAGCAAGAGTCACGCTCGATACAACATCCAGATCAGGATTTTCGATGAGATCACTTCTCCGTCGAAACGCTATGTCTTTGTAGAGACTGCCGAGACTCGCAACTTCAATATGAACCAGCGTTTTATCATCGGAGCGCCGGAGTATACGGGAAACACTGAGTGGGGTTGGTGGGGACCGATGGCCGTTAACCACGGTGACAGCAGCATCCTGGGATTCTGCGACGGTCATTCGGAAGTGCGGAAATGGCGAGATCGCTTCACCATTGAGCGAGTTGACAAGCTGATAACTCAAGGCGTAACAAACTACGGCATCGAGTACCCCCCGGCAGGCCAGACATTGGACATCGACTATATGGCCGCGGGCTGGGCTTATCGTCATAATGGCCGCTGAGCCACAGGAAGATGCAGGGTTGTCATTCGCCTGTATAATTGCCAAGTTCGGCCAGTGCGCTTTTGGCAACATCCGGACCAACGTCGGCGATTTTCCCCACGCCGCTAAGATCGTTGCCCGTCAGTACGATCCGCTCGCTCCTGGCGCCTCGCAGCTTCAGGAACAGCTCGCTTGGCGCCTTCGGTCTGCAGCCCCGCACCAGAACCCCCCTGCTGTCCGTCAACCGGATTGTCGCCTTACCGCCTGGTGAGTAATGACAGTCAAGGCCGTCAATTGAGACGTCTTCAACGTCCTCACAGACGACCGCATGGCGCAGATCGGGTGAGGCCGTTTGTAATTGCACGTTGGTTAACGTCAGTCCGTTGACATGACGGCAATAGAATCCATACGCCGGCAGCGTCCCGAACATGGTGCTTTCCGGATAACTCGCCGCCTTCTCCGGGATTTCTCTCGACGCGTCTTTTCTGGTTCCGCCGCCATCGAAGGTCAGCTTGATGTTGCTCAGCGACACATTTTCAATCCGATGCCCCCCGGGCAAACCGGTGATCGAGCAGCCGATGCTGGAGACCTGGGTTGCCACGATATTGTTGACAACGACGTTGCGGAAGGTTCCCACACCGGGTTGCCTCTCGCCCGGACCATACTGCCTGGCCCTGTTGCCCAGACGCATGAAGATAGGAACGCTGACACCCTTTATCGTAATGTTGGAAATAGCGACACGATCCAGCGTTCCTCCGTCGACGATCTCCAGGGCAAGGCCGGCGAGCCCCCTCTGTTTGCCGTAGGTGACTTTAGAATAGCGAGGCGAACAGATCGTGCAATTCGTTACTGTGATATTCTGAAAGCCGCCGCCGGATTCGGTGCCCATCTTAATCGAATTGCAGTGGCTGCTGACCACACAGTTGGCAATCGTCACGTTCTCGCACGGCTTGAGCGAGCGGCTCTTGAGCACGATCGCGTCGTCATCCGAGTCGATGACGCATCCGGTGATGCGCACGTCCCGGCAACTGTCGATGTTCAGACCGTCGTTATTGTACGCGACATGGTTGAACACAGAAATGTCTCGGACAATCAGCCTGTCGCAGTCGAAGTAGTGCTGCATCCAGCTTCCAGCGCTGCGCATCGCGACCCCTTCGATGAGGATGTCACGGCAGCTCTCGATGTATATGCCCTTGGGACGGCTGCGGTCCTTCCAGCGAAACGCCGAGCCCTGGACATCGATAGTGCCTGAGCCGCGTATCGCGATGTGCTCGAGATCCTTACCTGCGATGAGGCTCCATGAGCTAAAGTCTCCGCGCCGGCGGGCATAGTCATTCGGATCTCGACTGCCTAAAAGCATGCTGCCCGAATCCAGCCGGAGCGTGACATGGTTTCCCATGTAGAGAGTTCCGGAGAGCCACTTTCCCGGCGGAAAATAGACCGCCCCCCCGCCTCCAGCCGCACACTCATCTATCGCCGTCTGGATCCCCTGGGTACACAGTATTTTGCCATCCGCCTTTGCACCGTAGTCGCGCACGTCATAGACGGCCTCGGCGGCGCTGGCCCAATTGACTGTGAGCAAGCAAACGGCAATTGACAGGATCCAGTATCTTGAACTGCTCATCGTCTTCCCTTTCGTAAGATGAATGCACCGTAACGCTTCGTTCAGCGTCCCCTGCGGATCAACGTGACCTTCCGGCCCGGCCTTGTCATTATGGCAAACTCTCCGTTCCTTTCTTTCAAATCGGTGTTCTCGGCGCCTGTTATCTCACAGCCTGCCGGACCGAAGGGATTTTCTATCCGGCAGAGACCGCCCTTTTCCGACGTGATCTCGACGTGCTGGGTTTGACCGGCCGTGCGCTTTGCTGTTATGAGAAAGGCCCCTTCGGCGCGCAATGTCTTGAATGAGACATCTTTCCACGCCGGCGGTATCGCTGGAAATATCCTGATCGTTCCGCTGTAGCTTTGGAGCAACATCTCCTGCAGACCGGCGGCGGCGGCGAAATTGCCCTCCAGCGTGAAAGGTCTGTAGCGAAAGTTCGAGTGACCCTTGTCCGACTGATCACCGTTACAGTGGAAGCTGCTGCGCAGGCAAAACGCCGTTGAGAAAAGCTCCAGTGCTCTTTCCGCCTTCTCACCGTCACGCGATCGCGCGGCCAGATTGGCAAGCCAGCTAAAGCTGTAGCCCGTCCACCAGGCGGTTCCTTTTTCATTGAGATCTGCAAGCGAAGCTTTGATGATCGCCTGATCATCGGGTCCGTTTTCCCAGCGGATAGTCCCGAGAGGATGGATCGCCATCAGATTCGAGAAATGCCTGTGGGAAGCGGCGAGAGGATAATCCTTGGCAACCAGCATCTTTGTGCTCTGTCGGTCGATTGCAAATTCGGGCATCTCCGCCAGCAAAGTCCGCCAGCGGCGGGCGTCTCCGGTTTTGCCCAGATCGTCGGCCAGTTCAGCGGTTGTCTCAAATGTCCAGCGGATCAAAGCGAGGTCATAATTCGTGTCATTTATCTCGGGCGATGAACTCAGGGGCAATGTCCGCTTGCCGTCGGGGCCCTTCTCCGTGACCGCCTCCAGGAATACCGATGTCTCGCGCAGCCAGGGATACGCGCGGTCGCGCAAGAAATCGGCGTCCATACTGTATCGCCAATGCAGGTAGAAATGATGGGCCAGCCAGGCTGCAGTCGTAGCTGAGTGCGTATACTGATGCCAGCCGCCGATCTGCTCCTGGTTGAGGTCCGCCGTCATAGGGACGTTGAGCCCCGGCAGACCGAAGAAGCGTTTGGTCCAAGCCTTGGCCGTATCTTTCGTATCCCAGAGCCAGTTCACGAACCCGAGCGCACCTTCCAGTTGATTGCCGCTGTAGGCCGGCCAATAGCTCAGTTCGGTGTTCAGGTCGTGGTGGTAATCGCCCTTCCACGGCGGGATCTTCATGTTATCCGCCGTCCACGGCCCCTGGAGCGTGATCGGAGGTGTATTGGCCCGCGCAGCGGCGCCGAATTTGTACATCTCCAGATACCACTGCCTCTCGATGACCGCATTTGGAACACGCACCGACGATCTGCTCCAATAAGAATCCCACCACCTGCGATGGACTGCCTGCAACCGGTCAAATCCTGCGTTGAGGGCCTTTGCACAATTGTCCCGGGCGGTCCTCAGTGGAGCCTCTGACTCATTGCTCGTCGCTACCGACCAGACGCCTATCCATTTGTCGCCGGTCGTTTGCCAGGCGGCCACAACTGCAAACCTGAATCCGCCCCAGCCCTCCTGGAGGTATCCTGTCCAGTTGTCGCCTTGTCTGTGCACGGGCGCTCTGTATCTCAAGCTCGCAAGATCACCGGCGCTGATCTTGCCGGGCCCTGCTTCGTCGGTGATCTGGCCCGCAAACGGCGGCGCGAGCAACTCAACATTCACGGCTTCATCGGATTGAATCTGTATTACACCCACGGGCTCTGTCGCATGGACGAACACGCGGGCACTGGTCTTGTCTTCGAAGTCCATCGTCGCCTGCGCGCCGGCAAGATCAAGTGACGCACTTTCGAAGACCTTGTCACCGATAGTCAGTTCGATCCTGCCCGCCGGTATCTTCGTCGGTCCGGGATTGCCGTAGGGATCGTCGTACAACCGATGAAGATCCTCTATTCTGCCGGCCCTGACCCACTGACGCATAGTCTTGTACGAATACTCCTTCGTGTGAAACTGAGGCACAGGTCTGAGATCCCAAAGGTCCGTCCGGTCCAGAGAAATCTTTAGCGGCTTGCCGTCACCCCAGAGGAGTGCACCGAGCAGCCCGTTTCCCACAGGCATCGCCTCGTCCCAGACCGTTGCTGGAGTCGTGTAGTGAAGGCCGTGTTTTGCCTGAGGCTGCGCATACAGAGACCCGCACGTCAGGCCAAGGGAAAATACAATCAGAAAAATAGTGTGTCGACTTGACTCCGTCATCCCAAGGTTCCTTTCATCCGTGAAAGCATCACACTAATAGTCCCGTGCTGTCGCCGACACCGCTCGGCAATCGAAGCAGACGACCTGGCCCATTATAGCACCGGTTTCGTCATTGGCCCACGACCATGTTCCAGCCGGCGACACTGTCAGAGCCTGTTTGCTTATCCGTGCCGGGCAGCTCAAATCTGGAGTTTTCGATCGCTACCAGTACTGGTCCGGCAGCCACCTAAGGCCGATATAGCCTGATATCGTCAAAGAATACCGTGCCCGAGCCGCTGGGTCGAAGATTGTCTTTGTCGCCGAAACCGATGGCAATCGTATCAACATTGGTCAGATCCACGCCCTGGGCCGCAAATGCCTCCAGGGGAACGGTCCACTGCGTCCAGGCATCTATCAGTACTGCATTGGGATCATCATGATAGACGGCCTCGCCATTGAGAGCCAAATACATCGGCTCAACGTGGTTGCTCACCATGCCGACGTCCTGGTCGGTCCACTCAGTGCTAACGCTGGTATTGGGCAGGCTCACATCGGAAAACTCAGCTTGGCACGTAAGCTCAGCATTGTGGCTGGTGACTGCCAAGCCAACGTAAACCGGCAATTGCATCGCAACTTGAATCAAATTGAATCGCGTCCATGTGTTACCGTCCGCCGAATAATACGACCGGATGAGTCCGCCCGCCGTGCGCTCCAGTTTCACCCACTGAGGGGTGGTTATGCCTTCTTCGAACGACCTTTCTGTTATGGCCCCTGCAGCGTTGCGATACTGGAACCTGACGCCATTCTCGGGAGTAACGAACACTCCGGCGTAGCGCGAGTTCGCATCAAGCGTATCACGAATCATTACCCCGGCCTTGGCAAAGGGGTCCGTGTTATCCAGGCTCTCGACTTTTGCAACAATCGCACTTGCGCCGCTGGCCTGCTTAAAAGCAAAGTGGAACTCATCGGCGTCAGCCCAAATATCAGCGCCGGAGCCGGCCAGCGTAAAGGTTCCGGCTGGCTCTTCTACGAAGTCGCCGACATAGGGCCGGTTGCCTCTAAACCAAATCGAAAGATCTACAACCCCATTTGCGGTCCAGTCGGTGGCCGAGCCACTCAACGGTCTGTCCGCCTGTGAATGCTTCATATTATTCTCATAGACGAACGGCATTGACTGACTGCCGCCATGGACAATTGAGGTCTCGACGAAATGTTCGCCGGCGTCAAAATCAGGCTCATCATAGCCAATCAAGGCGCCGTTTGTTTCGATGCCGAATCCGTCTATCCAGGTGCTGAATATATCGTCGGGCGCAAAGTCGCTGTAGTTCTCGAAATCGTCCACAACAACGAAGTTGACTGTCGTAAAGCTCCAGAGGTCGCCCTTAATTATCCCGGCCTCGGGCGGGGCATTGACTTCATCCACCCGCCAGTAGTACGTCTGATATCAACCTGCGCCCCGGCTTGGTACCCAGACTATTCGG
>CAZLTY010000143.1:0-12405 GCA_964562575.1 uncultured Pirellulales bacterium | reverse complement strand
CTCTCTTCGCACGAGAGCAGTCGCTGGTGGTGGCCGCCTTGGAGCAGTTCCGCCAGCTCGCACAGCCCTTTGTTCACAACGGCAGTTGGGACCCGCGGCTCGTGCCGGATCAGCCTCTCAAGCAGGGCCCTTCTCTCAGTTTCATTGGCAATATCCAACTGTTCGACCAGCAGGGCTCTGCGGCCATCTGTAATGGTCAACCCACCTTTTGTGCCCGATTCAGCTCGTGGTTTGAATTTCAGTTGAACGTTGATCTTCTTGAGGTTGGTATGATGCGCAGAAGGCCCGGTCAGCCTGCGTTCATGTAACTGGAGTAACCGTATAGCTGGTCCGTCGAGTCCTTCGGTCTCTGTAGCTTCATCACCAGGTGCGGTCTGGTCAGAATGTACAATCCGGATGAAAGCCGCTCCTTCATCGACTATGCCTTCTGCTTGCATGAGAAGCGCCACGACCGACATCTGGTCGCTGCGCAGTGAATAGATGCCAGGTTTGTGGACCGCTCCGGTTACCGAGACGTCGGCCGTCTTGTACTCCAGTACCTGGGCGAACACAGAGGGGCGAGTTACGGTATACTCAGGATGGTATGCATTAATAACGGCCAGTTCTATCTCAGCGAGAGTCTTTCCTGCCACGGCCATTTGGCCAACAACCGGAAATGTGATGGTTCCAGCTTCGCCGATCCGGCATACGTAAGGAGCCATTTGGCCGCTGATTTCCGGCTCTGCGGCGGTGACAACCTGCAATATGGTCGGCATCGTTAGCTCAAGCACCTCGCCAGGGGCTACACGGTGGGGGCCTCCGCCTATCCTTGCGTCTATCAGACGATCCATATCAACCGTGGGACGCGAGGGACCGGCGTTCTCGAATTGAGCCAATCCCTCAGGGGAAGGCAGATGAACCTCGTCGCTACAGCCAATGAAGCCTACAGAGAGCAGTAAAACCAGCAACGGACAAAAGACGATTTGCGTTCTTGATATGCGCGCAACTAAAGCACGGCTACAGTTCACGAAGTTCACTTCAAAAACCTCCTCCGAACTATTTGCGAGGCGGCAACCATCCTCATATCACCTCGCTTCGGACTTGTCAAATAATCACGGCCGCCTCCTCAATTGGCGCGCACATCACCTACTATCCCCCTACCCATACGTATTTATCCATTCACCTCAGACCCAACTCAGCGAAGTGACAAAGGCGGCCGGAAGGAACTACGGTACGCTGGTCGAGCTGGTATCCGTATCGAAGGCCGCACCGCCAGGGGCAGACCTGAGTCGGGCGAACTCGAGCCGCTTTCGGCGGGCACAATAACGCTCAACGTAAACGGATCAAAGATGCCTGTCCGTTCCGGTGGCAATATCTTCGACGTTGTGTCTCCGTCTGCCGCATATGCTGTCGCGCTCAGACCTGTCAAGATAGCCACGGCCGCCAGGGTTCCCAGCAAAACTATGCACTTCGTACTTAGCCTGCTCCTCCTGTTACCCATACTAATCTCCTTTTCTTCTCTACACTGCCGTACATACTACACAATCAACACGCAAAAATATCCGGTATCTACTCTCCTGGACCCGGAACTTCCTGGCCCGCATACTCGAGCCACAGATCTTCCATTATGAGAAAATCGTCATCATCCACCTGTCCGCTCCGATCAAGGTCGGCGCCATTGCACCAGCGGGACCGGCTGCAATCAGAGGCGTTGAAATTGTTGACAAGAACTGTAATCAGAGGCGTAAGGTCATCCGAATCCACGTCGCCATCTGAGTCCAGGTCGCCGGGGACGACCATCTCTGAAAGAACTTCGAGCATCTCGCCGGCATACAAATAGTAACTCAAACCATCCTTCCAGAGCTGCTCACTGACGATGCCATCGACGCCTATGCCATCCAGCAAGGCTGTACGGGCGGCCGCAATAGCCGACTCAAGGTCCGGATCGGGACTGACCCGAGAGATAGCAATGAGCCCGCGTGTGGCAAATATCGTATCCTCAGTGTAGCCGTGGTTGTCATTGGCATGCCCGAATTGCCAGTAGAAGCTACCCGCACCGGGCTGACCGTCAGGCACCTGGTGATCCATGAGAAGCCCCGGCAGATCTGACAGCGTCTTGGCGTTCCAATAGGCCACGTCCTGGCCCGAAGCAGCTATGGGCGTTTCATCCAACGCTCCGGTCTGCGCCAGCGCCCATGTGGCCGCGCCCAGTGCCATCACCGGAAAACTGGAGGAATCATCGACGCGCGACAGAGAATTGATCAGTCCATGTCGCCAGATTTGCCGATCCTCAGCCTCGACATAGAAAGCAGCAACGACGCTGTTTGCGAGGTAAAACACCGCCGTGGATGGATCGATGTCAGCAAAGCTGGAAATGTAGCCCTCCGTGCCATCGGCGCTATGTTTCACATCGTAACAAAAATCGCTTACTGCCGTCCGCCAGGGATTATCGCACGGGTCAGTTGCGATTTGACTCAAACGCGTCAATGCAAAAGCTTCGTCGCCATAGAAATTGCCTTGAGCAGCCCAAATGATATAGTCGGCGCCCAATGCGGCAGAACTTCTGTGAGCACTGTCGCCGGTCAACTCGTGGGCACTGACCATCCCTGCTACAATTGAGCCGGTAAAGTCAGCTTCGTTGGGCCAGGTTCCTGCGCCGACACCGTCTTTTATCTGCTCGGCTGCGAGACTGTCTGCAACTGTCTTGGCTACTTCACCGATCGACGGAGGAGCCGGCTCAGGAATTGCCGTCTGAAGCATTTCACCGCCAAAGGTATAACGCACAACCCCTCCTGGCCGTATGTGCTCGCGCACATGCCCGTTGGCAGTCACCGACAGGGTCAGAAGTCTTCTTCCCGCAAGAATGTTGGTAGCAAAATCTAAGCTTGGGTCAGCATTATCGGCTGCAATCATGCCAAGAAGACCGTAGACAGTGTCTTGTGTGTAAGCGCTCGCCTCATAATCAGCGCCCGCTTCCTCACCCGCATGATCAAATCTGTAGTAGAAGGCGCCTGCATATTCACCTGACACGACCTGGTGGTCAGCAAGTATCCCTGGCAAATCGCTCAGTTCTACGTCCCTCCAATAGTCCCCGCTCATGAGGCCGGACAGATCTATCCTCGTATCATCCATCGGCCCTGTCTGGGCCAGTGCCCATGTTGCGACGCCCAGGCCCATAACTGGCCAGTAAGCTACGTCGTCGTCCACCTGAGAAAGAAACTGGATGAGGGCGTCGCGCCAAATTCCCGCATCCGTTGCTCCAACCTTGCTTGCTGCCACCGTATGCTGGGCTAAATAGAATACGGCTTTTGAAGGGTCAGTTTCTGTGAAGCCGCGAATGTACGCAACGGTATCGCGTTCATTGTAAAAATTCCGCGCAGCATCCGCATAGGAAGAATCCCCGGTAATGTCACTCACTAAGGTCAATGCGTATGCCCCGTCGCCATAAAAATTACCTCCGGATGAATCAAGAATATACCTGCCGCCCAACTCCGCGGCAGTCCTGTACTCGGCTCTGGGTGTGGCTTCGTAGACATTGGCCAATCCCGCCACGATCGAGCCCGTATATTCCGGTTCACCTGGCCACGCTCCATCGGGGCCCTGTTCAGCCACCAATCGGTCTGCTATTGCTTCAAATGCCTCGGCAATCGGCAATGCCGTGCCGGCAGTTGGCGCAAATACTACGAACAACATTGCGCAAACAGCACGACTAAATAGTACGCCTTTCGTACTGTTTCTTCTTATCGTTGACACGTTTCCATCACCATCTGCCTCCACCCTCGTTTGTAGTTTCGCCCCAACATACCCTTGCTCCTGCTCATTCTGTCTACCATTCCTGCACTCCAATCGTCTCGTCCTACAAGAATATCCCAGTTTAACTCGCACGAGCTGTTATATTATACCACATCAAAGTCTGGGAATGAATGCGGCAACTACGTATTTTTCCCATTTCGCCCTTCTTGGTGACAAAATGGGCATTTTTTTGAACAAAAAGGTGAAAAATGCAAAGAAAAGAGTTGATAGCCTCAGAAGAATGTTCGTGTTTGTGTCTACGTATACGATTCAACTCCAATCCTCTCTCAAATGTGGTCGAGGCTTTGCAGTATGCGGGAGCCGCTGCTGTTGGTTCTTGGGGTGAAACAGCGCCCGCAGGGGGTACTGATATCATGGGTCTCTCGCGTGATGTTTTCGGCATGGACACAGACAACAGTCTTGTGGATTTTTCAGTAGTTACACATTCTCCGCGCATAGTTCCCACACCCAGCGCCGTTGTTCTTGGCGTCCTGTCCAAGAACAGGCAGGCCTGTTGTAGACAACTGCAAACAGCGAAAGGATGCAGAAGAAACCCCGGATGGCTCCGCTGACAAAAGGAGGATGCAGGGCTGAGGTGCGGAGGGAGAGGAAAAAGCGAGATTACCCCAGCCCTGCGAATGTGCCTTAACTAACGATCAATATATCAGAAGGCTCCACACAAAGCAAGTACTCAACTCTAAATCCTAAGCAAGGACATTTCACAGAGGCTTTTGTGCAGAACTGACGTCCGCGTCAAACGGCCGAGAACTCCGGATTTGCGGGGATTTGTTGGCGCCGAAGGATCCGGCGCGTTGTGGACGGGTGAACAGAAAAATGGTTGTCTTGTGGTTGTGATTCGATATAAATAGAGCGCTAACATAAGTTCGTTGCGCGTGGATTGCTTCTGACATCCGTTGCAATAATCATTTATCAATTATCAATAATCAATTGTATAGGGCTAAGATATGACGGTATCGGTGGCGGCAATGCTGGGTGAGGTGCGGTGGTGGTCGGATATTATCGGCAAAGAGGTTTACGCGGGCAATACCGTCTGGCGGTTCCTGCTCATGCTGCTTGTAGTGGTTGCGGCGATGGTGGCCGGGCGGATCGTTCAGTTCGCTATCGGCAGTTATGCCGGGCGATTGGCGAGAAAGAAGGGCGAGAGTCCAGTGACACTGCTGCTGAAGGCGATCGTCAAGCCGTTATATGTCGCTGTATTTGCAGGCGGTGTGTTTTGCGCCAAGATCCCGCTGTACTTCGACGACGAAAAAGGCATCGGCATGGCCATCAGCGATGGCTGGACGACGATTGCCCGGGTAGTGGCGGCTATTGCCGTGGCCTATGCCCTCTACAAACTCGTGGACGTGATCGAGTACTACCTGGATCACCTGGCCGGCAAGACCGAGACGACGCTCGACGACATGCTCGTGCCGGTGGTTCGCAAGGCGATGCGTATCACAATCGCCATCATCGCGGTGATCTTTATCATCGACAACATACTCGAACAGGACGTCCAGTCGATCCTGCTCGGAGCTGGCGTGGGCGGCGTTGCGATTGCCTTGGCGGCCAAGGATACGATAGCGAACTTCTTCGGCTCAATTACGATCTTCGCGGATCGGCCCTTCCAGATGGGCGAGATGGTAAAGATCGGCGACCATTCGGGGCCGGTCGAGGAGGTGGGTTTTCGCAGCACTCGCGTCCGGACGCTGCAGGGTCATCTTGTCACGATACCCAACAGCGCGATCGTCAATACGGCGGTGGAAAATATCGGCCAGCGTCCGTTTATTCGCCGGACGTCTAATCTGACCATAACTTACGACTCGGGTCATGCCAAAACGGGCAGGGCCGTTGAGATTGTAAAAGAGGTCCTCGCCGGTGTACCCGAGATCAATACCGATCCCGACAGGCCGCCGAGGGTATACTTCAGTGATTTCAACGATTGGTCGCTGAATATCTATATGAGCTATTGGGTCAAACCGCCCGACTATTGGCTGTACCAGGAGGTCAACGAGCGGGTCAACTTCGAGATTATGAAGCGGTTCGAGGCCGAGCAGATCGAGTTCGCCTTCCCCACCCAGACGCTTTATATGAATAAAGACTGATAGACTATTGTTGACTATTGAAACAGAGAAACAGGACTCTAAATTCCAAACCAATAGTCAATCGTCAATAGTAAGCTTGTCCCGTTCGGCTATGCTCAGGGCAGGCTCTGAGCGAAGTCGAACGGATAGTCAATTACCTTCGGCAATCTTTCTCTCCGCTCTGGTAGAAGACGGCTTCGGGCCGCCAAAGTTGGTTTCATCAAGCGCGCGCTGCTCGTCTGACGACAAAACCGGCTGTTGTAAGATAATCCGCGGGGTTATGAAAACAATCAGTTCGGTTACTGCCGTATCTTCACCTTCAAATCTGAACAGCCGGCCCAGAACAGGTATATCACCAAGCAGCGGTACTTTGTTTATCTCTTTGCTGACATCCTTTTTGCGCATCCCGCCCAAAACTACCGTCTGGCCGTCTTTGACCAATGCGATCGTGTCAACTTTGCGAGTATCAACAACTGGTACATCACTTGTAGTAAGCGTAACCCGCTCCACGAAAACGCCGAATTCCGGCATGATGTGCAACCTTAGCATGCCGTCCCTTGTAACATGAGGTGTGACTTCAAGCTTAACGCCGACTTCCTTGAAATTAATCGTTTCCGTGATACTGCCCTCGGATATAGTTCGTTCCACGTAGGGATGTTCGGTTACGATATCGAAAAGGGCCGTTTCATTGTCAAGCACTAATATTCT
Source organism: uncultured Pirellulales bacterium (assembly GCA_964562575.1). Classification (GTDB taxonomy): domain Bacteria; phylum Planctomycetota; class Phycisphaerae; order Sedimentisphaerales; family Anaerobacaceae; genus SG8-4. The sequence goes on along the minus strand of CAZLTY010000143.1, from coordinate 5,845 downwards.
CGGATTGGCAAGAAGCTTGGCGTCAGTGATTTCCTTCTCGGCCCTTAATTGTGCGTCGATATCAACATGTTTATTGAGCGTGCCAATGCGCAGAAATCCGCTGGTACCGGCAGCGGTTTTGGCGGTCGGAGCGCTGAAGCCGCTTGTGGCGAATGGGTTCCGAGGCCCGTCGGTAGGATTTGTACCTATCGGCCCGGCTTGATATGTGCTGTTACGGCCTGCTGTCCATTCGACCCCGAAGTCGAGCTTGTCCCGGCTGGTTATGTCGTAGATTCTTGCCTCCACCAGTACTTGGGGCGTGATGCGGTCTATTTTATCAAGTAGTGCAGATATCTCCCTGATTTTGCTCTCGGTGTCTGTAACAATTATGTGACTTGTACCCTTGATGGAGGATACCGAGCCCCGGGCCGATTTGAATTTGTCCAGAGCCTCTACGACTTGTGTAGCATCTATATAGACAATCTCATAGGTTTTGGTCAGCATTGGTTCGACTTTTGCAACCATTTCTTCAGAAGTTATTACTCTCAGCACATTGTCGCTCAGCACATAGCTGCAGCCGTGCACCGAGAGAATACTGTTCAGGGCTTCTTCGAGCGGCACGTCTGTAAGCGTAACGGTTACGTTGCCGATAACCTTGGGGCTTACGATAATATCCACGTCTGCCTGCTCAGCCAATTGTCTTATTACCATATCGATAGACACGTCATTATGGTCGACATATACCCTCTTTTTCATCCGCTGCTCAAGGTCCGTCAGAGCCGTTTCTTCCTCTGAGTCCTTATTGTCGGCCTCGACCACATCAATGTCAACCTGACCGGCATCACTGCCAGCTTCGACCACAGCGGCGTCGGTTTCGACCATGGCACCGTCGCTTTCGGCCACAGCGATAGTCCAGCTAAGGCAAACCACGGCGATAACCGTCAGTAGCTTCAGTACCCCACGTCTTATTACAAAGCCTCTCACAACAGCTCCTTTCCAAATTGGTCTAAGCGATTCGGCCTCTGCCAAAGCATGCCGGGATTACCTTTATCATTGAACCGCATGGGCCCATTTCTTCCCGTTCATTTCGAATTCGAGACTGTCTTTATTTATTCTTACAACGGTTACACCCCGTATTTGGTCACCTTCGTGCACTATTTGGCTGCCAATAACTGCCGATCGGCTGTCCTCACTATACAGAATGCCTTTTACGATTAGTGTTGGGACTGTTCTGGTTTCGGTCTCGGTTTCGGTTTCGGTTTCGATCTGGGCATTTTCTTCCGGGCCCAACCGCATAGGATCGCGAAGCGTCGTCGGATATGGCGCCGGAATCTCCCAATCGATTTCATTATTAGAATCAGCAGTGGCAACGTTGGACACGTTGTCTTGTCCAAACGCATTTGTCTTACGCACTTTTTTGCCAAAGACGCCTCCTCTGAATGCAAAAACTAATAGGATGATAAAGAGAACCGGCATCATTGTGACCATTGTCTTTTGCTTTGTGGTACTGCCGCCTGCTTCTGTTGTAAACAGCTTGTCTTTAATCCGATGCATGAGGGACCGCTTGATGGTCACGACCTGTGCATTGCCGGAGTGAACCATCTGGCCTGGAGCCTTGGGCTTCTTGGTCTGTGCGGCTTTGGCCGCGGGCTGCTCGAGTCGATGAGGTTTCTCGATCTGGGGACTCGCCGGAGGCTGAAGGCCCTTGGTCGTCGCGGCTGCAGGAGGTTCGCCGGCGTACTCTTGTGCGTGGTTGCCGGCAGGTTGCCGGACGTTGGGCTTTTGCGCCTCTGCCGCCGGTGGTTTGCGCTCGCTATGGTCGGTATGCTCTGGTGCAGCTTCGGGTAATGATTGCGTAACTTGATCGGGCTCTGGAGCCTCGAGCTTCTGTGGCTCCGTCGCTGGCGGTTTGTGCTCGCTATGGTCGGTTCGCTCTAATGCAGGAGTACCGGAAAGCTTTTGGTGGCCGCCGTTTTGCGGAATCGGTACCCCCTTGAAAATTGATGAGATTTCCTTATGGAGTCCTGCCTTATTTCTTTCTCGTTCAGACATTGACTATTTTCTCCTGGATCAAAGCCTGATCTTCGATTTCTGCTTCGCGGAAGCCTCATCGCTGATTGTTTGCTCAGTTGAGGCTTGGTCAGTCGTCGTCTGCTCGGTTGAAGTCTCGTGATTTGTTTTCTGCTCAACCGATTCCTTGGCATTGAGTATCTCCTCAGCCAAAGCCCCGTATTCAGCCGCCGACCGGCTTTCGGGCGCATAGGAAAAAATCGACTGACCGGTGCTTGGTGCCTCAGCCAACCTTACACTTCTGTGAATAACCGTATCAAGCACCAAGTCGCCGAAATATTCCCGCATTTGTTTTTCGGCCTGCTTGCTGAGCAGGGTTGTTTTGTCCACGAAAGTCAACAATAAGCCTGAGAATTTCACTTCACATGGCCGCAAATTCTCTTGTATGATAGCCGCTGTCTCGAATAGTTGTTTGAGGCCCTCCATTGCATAGTAATGCAACTGAACAGGAACGATAACATCAGTGCTGGCGACGAGTGCATTAAGAGTCAACAGACCAAGCGACGGCAGGCAGTCGATAACGCAGATGTCATATTCGCCCTCTACTGTTTTGAGCCTTTCGGTCAGGACGAATTCTCTACCGACCACGCTGACCAGTTCAATCTCGGCCCCTGAAAGCAGGACATTGCTTGGGGCCAGATCAAGGTGCTCGACCTTTGTACGTACGATAGCGTCAGAGAGCTCGATTTGAGACTTCATAAGAACATCATAAACAGTCGTAGACAGCTCATCAGGGTCATAACCAAACCCTATCGTGCTTTGAGCCTGCGGATCGAGGTCGATCAGCAGCGTCTTGTATTGTCGCTTGGCAAAAGCCGCTGCGAGATTCACTGCGGTCGTCGTCTTGCCGCAACCGCCTTTCTGATTTGCTATTGCTATTGTTCTCATATTTCTCTTCCGTAAATTTGAGCCGGTTGCCTACTGGCGGTTTCACGCTCCTGCGGTTTTCCGACTAGAAAGGTCACATTCAGACCCACCTGATACTCGACGCCCTCCCGCCCCGAGCGAGCTATCTTCAACTTGTCTACGAAGAGAACCGGCCGATGTCTCTCCAGGGCACTCAGGAATGTCGCGAACTGCCTAAAACCTCCAGTGAAGTTGATTTCAATATGGTTCTCGTAAATGTAGCTGCAGTCAGGTATTGCTGAAAGTCCGCGGCTGTCTTTAGTTTTGATGCTAAACGAAGCAACATTCTGGTCGTTGGCAATTTGACTTATATCAAACGTCAAATTTGCTGAATCCTCGAAATCAATGACGAAATCTTTCAGCCTGCTTTGTAAACGCTCGATTTGTTCATTCAACTGGATTTTGGTTTCCTCCTGTGCCGCTCTCATCGCTGACTCGACGGCCTGTTTTTTCTCGGTGAGCTTGTTTTCGGTGTGTTTTATGTAGTTCTTTTGAGGTCCTAACACAAATAAATAGGCAAGCAGGAACACTACAGCGCTAGCTGCCCATATCGCTCCTGCGACCATAAGATAATTTCTATGAGTCTTTATGAAAGACATTCTATAAGCTCGCCTTAAAGACACAGTCTATGTCGTAAGAGGCAATATCTTTGCCTTCAAGCGTCGCTGATTCTTGTGAGACTCCGACGTTATCGAGCTTCGGCCCGAGGAAAGCTGAAGAACAAAGGCTGTCCCGAAAATCCCTGACTGCTTTGTCGCAGTTGTATTGCGGACTACCGTTTACACTGATCCGCAACGTTCTTACAGGGACGTTTTTCTCAATCATCTCCTGTGGGTTATCTCTCTTGGGAACCTTTTTTCTCACAGTATGCTCCTTTACCTCAAGCTTGGTCAACATCAGCGAGTTCGGCATATTCTCCACCAATGTCACCAACACAGGGGACCATTGCGCATATCTGTTGATAGAGGACTTAACTTCCGACAAGTAATTGCCGTAAGTAGTTTTTTGTTTCTCTAATGATGCCTGCATCTCCACCGCATCCGACAATTCGCCGATCTCTGCTTGGCATCTGGTTATTTCCTGCTCATTTTTTGACACGACTAATTTGTTGTTCAGATAGGAGCCAAACATTACTATTTCAACGGTAAGGGGTACTACAACGGTTGCCACGACAATGGCTATGCCTCCGGAACTGCTCTTAACTGGGACGTTTTGTCCCTTTAACAAATCAATCGTAAACATAATGTTGATTCTCGATACCAGATTCCAAATACTCGATTCTCATTTTTTTTCTTGCGAGCATCAAGTATCCCGCATCGAGTACGCTATTTCAGACTGTCCTCATTGCAAGGCCGGCTGCCACTGCCAGTGCAGGGCCTCTCTTGTCACAAATATCTCCGAGCTGCTGAGCTGGGTCGCAGGGTACTTTCTCGAATGGATTCCACAGGAGGGCTTCGACTTCGAGCCGGCTGTTCAACAACTCGACAAATCCTTTTGTAAGAGCAAAACCGCCGCAAACAAGTATCTTCTCAACGGGTGTCGATTGCTCGTGGGTCGCATAATAGCGCAACGTTTCGGAAACATTGACTATCAGTTCCAGACAGGCTTTTTCAAGACTATCATGAAGCTCCTTTTGAGCCCCCGCCGAATCGCCAGACAAAATCCCCTTGACGTCTTCTGTTGACATATACTTGTCAGCCGCAATCTGCTTTATAATATCATCACCGGCAAAGGTCGTATCGCGAATGAACGGACGGCCATTACCGCCCATAATTGCCACAGTTGTGCCGGAGCTTCCGACATTCAGGATAGCTGTTGTGGGCTCATCAGATCCATCGGCCAGACCCTTGAAGCAGTTCAAAAGTGCCAATCCCTCAACGTCCATCAGAACGCACTTAAGGGCGGAGTCTTTAGCGAGTTTTTCCTTGCTTTTTATCAGCGCATTTGTCGCCGCTACTAAGATGCCTCTTGTCTTGTCGTCATCATCAGGTATCAGATGATAATCAACAGTACTCTCTGCCGCATCCAACGGGCAAACCTGTGAGGCCTCGAATGAAACAGCTCCATCTATCTCCGATGCGGATAACAGCGGAAACTCAAAGTCGCGCACCGCCACTTCCGGGCCGCTCAAGCCGCAAACTGCCAATTTCGCTTTGCGCCCGGTCGATGCAAGGCATTCATGAATTGCTTTGATCGTGTCTGTTTTTCGATGATGATTATTATCTTCGCTGTCTCCATCTGCTTGGCAAGATGAAGTAGCGGGGGCAATCTCGGCGATGCCGGCTGCGGTCACTGTATAGCCGGCATCATCTTTGCGCAAGGCGACTAACTTCACTGCAGACGAACCGATATCCAGCCCCACAAGTTCTCTCCTGATAAAACTAAGTATCCGTTTCCAGTCCAAGCCTGTACATCCTTACAAAAAGTCCCAACTCTCGAATCGAAAATCCCACTCCGTATTCCCTTTCATCGGCTTGAAAAGGAAGGCGTTTTACTTAGAAATTGCAACTATTGTGCAGGCTGAATTGCGTGGTTCTATGATGTCCAGTCCTATAAATAGTTGAACATTGGCCATTCAAAGGATTTCAGATGGGATTTGGGGTGGTTATCGGCCCCTTGTGTCGTCACTAGGTGGCCGGTGCGACTTGAATATCGGCCAAAAAAGTCCAAAAGAAACGGCGTGGTTCGGGGTTCCGGCTTGACGGTTCAGAAGTTGAAGGGAGAACTGATTCAAGGCTTCTAACCGTGAACCTTGAACCGTGAACCAAAAACTCTAATCCGGTATGTGATTTGCGACTTCACTAGCATCGCCAATCCTGCAAAACTGTTACCTAGAATTGTAACCGTTCACAGGGTGTAAATATGGATTATGGGCCTAATAATGATGGGA
>CAZLTY010000142.1:11844-12449 GCA_964562575.1 uncultured Pirellulales bacterium | reverse complement strand
GTCACAAAACCGCTCGCTCTCGGGCCAACGACGGAGTGCTCCGACAGACTCCTAGCGCCCGCTATATACTTGTCGGATAGACTATCTTCGCCTCTGCCTTGAGTTTCTTGAGATACTCATCGGCGAATTCGGATTGTTTTTCCGCAGTGAGCTGCTCAATTATCTTTTCCTTGGCCTGCTCGAAAGTGATATCGGAGGGATCCTCATGATCGGTGACCTTTATGATGTGGAATCCGTATTCGGTCTCCACAACGCCACTGACCTGCCCGACTTGAAGCTCGAAGGCCACCTTCTCGAAAGCCGGCGTAGTCTTGCCTCTTGGGAAGAAGTTCAGATCCCCGCCATTCGGGGCTGAGGGACAGGTCGAGTTCGCCTTGGCTAATTCGGCAAAATCAGCGCCGTCTTTGATTTGTTTGAGCAACCCTTCGATTCTTGTCCTGGCTCTTGCCGTGGCCTCGTTCAAATCGGCGCCCTGTTCGGGCTTTATCAGGATATGACTGACCCTGACCTGCTCGGGCATCTTAAACTGTTCCGGCTTCTCGTCATGGTACTTCTTGGCGTCGACGGAAGTGACGTTTATAATGCCTGCCCACTGAGTTTCCATT
>CAZLTY010000142.1:0-11824 GCA_964562575.1 uncultured Pirellulales bacterium | reverse complement strand
GAGGTCGTGCTGGCCCATTGTCTTTAGAAAGTCCTCCAGTGACACTCCCTGGACCGAAGCAATCTCTTCCATCTGGCTCATCACTTCGGCGTCGGTGATTGTGATGTTGGCCTGTCGTATCTTTGCATCCAGCAATTCTTCGCGAATAAGCCGTTCTACAGCTTGCTGGCGGAACTGCTGGGTGTATTGCTCGATGACGTGGGCCGGCAGTTGTCTGGTCTTGTAGGCCAGCGAGTCAAGCTGAGGTTTGATGAGTTGCTCTATTCTGCTCCTGGTGATTTCCGTGCCGGTGACCGTGACTGCCACGCCGTCGGTGACCGATGCCGCGATGGCATTTGGCTCGGAGTTATCGGCCCCTGATTCCTCAGGCTCCTCGGACCGACAGCCCCCAGAAAGAACTGCCAGAAACATCGCTGTGCAGGCCAGTACTCTCAATCCAAGTATGTAAATTCGCATAATTGACATCCTTTCGCAGAAAGAAACAAAATCTCAAAATCCCAAATCGAACTGTAGCCCCTCAATTGAGGTTTGACCCGTACATTATCCCAAATAAGGGCACGATTGTCAAGCTCAATCTGTTCTTACCGTCATTGTTCGGTGTTGATTGCCTCTTCGAGCATGTTCTTCGATACGTTCGCCGAACGCAACCTTTGTAATGGCGCCGAAGACTTGGTAGAATGGCGAGAATCGCGAATGTGGAACTTGAGAATTCCATATTCCAGACTCTGAAATCTACGTGGAGATTCGTAATGAGCAGCAAATCTGACAACAGTTCGACCATGACATCACGGCAGCGCGTGCTCAGGACGCTGAGCTATGAGCAGGTGGATCGCGTTGCCGTCGATTTGGGCGGAACGCTCGGCACAGGGGCGCACGTCAGCGTCATTGCAAATCTGCGCCGGGCCCTCGGTCTGGATAAGGGCGGTGCGTGCGTGAAGGTTGTCGAGCCCTACCAGATGTTGGGTGAAGTCGCTGCGGACCTGCGGGAGATGCTGGGCATCGACACGGTGAACCTGCCCGGGCCAAAGAATCATTTCGGCTTTGCAGATGCCGATTTCAAACCCTGGAGAACCTTCGACGGCACGGATGTACTGGTCGGAGGCAAATTCAACACCGAGCCCGAATCGAACGGCGACGTTCTACAGTATCCCCAGGGCGACAAGTCGGCGCCGCCGTCGGGGCGGATGCCCAAGGGAGGATATTACTTCGACGACATTATTCGCCAGGAGCCGATCGATGAGGCCAAGCTGAACCCCGCCGACAATCTCGAGGATTTTGCAATTGTCAGTGATGAAGATCTGAAACTGTACGAACAGCGGGCATGCGATCTATATGACAATACCGATCTTGCGATCACGACCGGATTGCCCGGAACTGCCTTCGGTGACATAGCGCTCGTGCCGGCGGCATTTCTCAAACATCCCAAGGGGATTCGCGATATCGAGGAATGGTATATCAGCACCGTCTCGCGAACCGAATATATCAAGGAGGTCTTCGCCGGACAGGCCCAAATCGCCATCAAGAATCTCGAGCGGATTTACCAGGCAGTGGGTGACAGGCTGTGCGCCGTCTGGCTCGATGGCACGGACCTGGCCGCACAGAACACGCTGTTCTGCGGCCCCGATACGTACAGAGAGCTTTATCTGCCGTTCAGCAGAAAGCTGAACGACTGGATCCATACCCACACCAAATGGAAGACGATGAAACATTGCTGCGGAGGCTGTGAGCCGTTGATCGAGGGATTCATCGATGCGGGTTTCGACATTTTAAATCCAGTTCAAACCTCCGCCCAGGGTATGGATCCACAGCTGTTAGTTGACAAATACGGCGGCAGAATTGTCTTCTGGGGAGGCGGCGCCGACACGCAACAGACGCTGCCGTTCGGCGAGCCCGACCAGGTCCGCCGACAGGTCGCAGAGCGAGTGCAGATATTCAACGCAAAGAAAGGCTTCGTCTTCAGCACCGTTCACAATATTCAATGCAACACGCCGACCGAGAACGTCGCGGCGATGTTTGAGGCGTTGGGCAGAGATGTGAAGGCGGAATTCAAAATGTAGAATGCGAAACGCAAAGTTAAGGAAGTTATCCGCCGGAGGCGGATTCGGCTATTTTCATCTTTGATATTTGAATTTTCCGAGAAAGGGAGTTTCGAAAATGCTCAGGCGTTTGTGGTTGATAGTTCTTGTGACGTCACTGCTTGTCTGCGATGGTTGTACTACGGAGAAGAAAGCCTCCGCAGATCGCATTACCCGAGCGGGGCGGACAAGCAAGAGACTGGTGGTAGATCTAAACGGCACGTGGGAAATTGCACAAGGGTCCATGGATTCGGTTCCGGAAGTTTTTGATCACAATGTGCCTGTGCCGGGTCTGGTGGATATGGCTGAGCCGGCCTTCGATGAGGTTGGAAAAAAGAGCGAGAGGCGGCAGGCGTTTTGGTATCGACGAAAGTTTGCGGTGGATGCCGCGATTGGTGATGTCGCGATTTTGAAAATCCACAAGGCGAAATACGGCACGAAAGTGTTCCTAAACGGCGCTGTTGTCGGCGAGCACCTGCCCTGCTTTACGCCCGCTCTGCTGGATGTGAAGGAGTTGCTCAAGGGTGCAGGCCAGCAGAATGAGCTGATTGTCCGCGTCGGCGCCGACCGCGAGTCAATGCCCGAAGGGACACCGACAGGCTGGGACTTTGAGAAATATCTGTATATACCCGGCATATACGACTCGGTGGAGCTGATTCTGACGGACTCGCCACACATTTCCAACATCCAGACGGTGCCCGAGATCGCCAGCGGCAGCGTAAAGGTTGTGGCTGAAATCGACGCTCCCGGCACATCCGGATTCGAGGTACACTTTAGATTGACGGAGGCGCGCACGGGCAATTCCGTCCACAGCGGCGCCATCGGAATCGCCGGAGCGCCGAACCGCGAGAACAAACTCGTTGCATTCGATATTCCCATCGCGAACTGTCACCTGTGGAGTCCCGAAGATCCGTTCCTGTACGAATTGGAGCTTTGGACGGCGGGCGACAACCGGCGCACGCGGTTTGGGATGAGGTCGTTTCGGTTTGACTCCGAATCAGGCAGGGCCGTTCTAAACGGCAAGCCTTACTACATGCGGGGGACCAATGTCTGCGCATATAGATTCTTCGAGGACGCCGAACGAGGCGACAAGCCCTGGCGAAAAGAATGGGTCCGTCGGCTGCATCGCAAGTTCAAAAGCATGCACTGGAATTCGATTCGCTATTGCATAGGTTTTCCGCCGGAAATCTGGTACGAAATCGCCGACGAGGAGGGATTCCTTATTCAGGATGAATTCCCCATCTGGCTGCTCAGTGAAGCGCCGGAAAAACCCACAAGCGAAAAGATCATTCCCGAATACACTGCGTGGATGCGCGAGCGATGGAATCATCCGTGCGTGGTCATCTGGGACGCCCAGAACGAGAGCGTCACGCCGGAGACGGGCAAGGCCCTCCAGGCGGTGCGGCACCTGGATCTGTCGAATCGCCCGTGGGAGAACGGTTGGGCCGAGCCGCAAAGTGTGTCCGACTGTGTTGAGTCTCATCCATACTTCTTCATCAGGCTTTACAATCCGTCTTGGGGCGGAGGCGACTTTGCCGGTCTTGAGGACATGGAGAGAATATCAGGCGTTCCCCGTCTTCAGCAAGCCCAGCGCACGCTCGACTTGCCCATAATCATCAACGAATACGCCTGGCTCTGGCTCAATCGGGACGGCACGTCCACTTGTCTGACGGCCAACGTCTATGAGAAGCTGCTGGGACCCGATTCGACAACGCAGCAGCGACGACTGCTGTATGCGAAGTACCTGTCTGCTCTGACCGAATTCTGGCGCTGTCACCGCGAGTGTGCGGGCGTGCTTCACTTCTGCGGCCTCGGCTATTCGCGAGCCGGTGACAAGCCGCGCCCCGAAGGCGGTGCCACGAGCGATCATTTCATCGATCTTGAAAAACTCATCTTGGAGCCTCACTTCGAGCGATACGTCCGCGACGCTTTTTCGGCCGTGGGACTAATGATCGATTTCTGGGATGACGAACTCGTGGCAGGCTCGGACAAGCAGTTCGAAGTCTATGTTATCAATGACCGCCACAGCAAGTGGACAGGACCAGTCAGCTTTGGCATCGCGCGCAGTGGAGAAACCGTCGCACAGCAATCCAGCAACTGCAGTGTTGACGGTCTGGGTCGGGAGATACTATCATTTGCCCTGACGGTTCCGGACGAAGCTGGAGAATATCAGCTTGTTGCCGAGTTGGTGACGGCAGATGGCAATGAGATTCGCAGCGTGCGGGATTTCAAGATCATATCTGTCGAGTAGTCTAAGGATGGTCCTTGCGATTAGACAATATTTAGGAGAAAAGAATAATGAGTGCTTCGGTTAACACACGTCGTGACTTTCTCAAAGCCATGGGGTTTTCCGCCTCGGTCTTTGCTGTTTCAGGCTGCATGCCTCTGCGAGAACAAGTGCCACCGAGCGCGATCAAGTCCCCTGAAGGGTCGCCCAACATTCTTTGGATCACATGCGAGGACGTCAGCCCGTATCTGGGTTGCTATGGCGATGCCAAAGCACGAACACCGAATATAGACAAGCTGGCCGACGAGTCCCTGCTGTATACCAAGGCGTTCGTGACCGCGCCGGTATGCGCGCCGGTCCGCTCAGCTCTGGTTACTGGGGTGCACGCCACTTCTCTCGGGACCCAACATCTGCGATCCGAGGTCAAGCTGCCGGAACGAATCAGGTGTTTGCCCCAATTGTTGCGATCGGCCGGATACTACTGCACTAACAACTACAAGAAAGACTACAACTTCATTGACGTTGACGTCTGGGATGAATCGAGCCACGAGGCCCACTGGCGCGGGCGCAGAGACGGTCAGCCATTTTTCAGCGTATTCAATTTTGTCTCCACACACCAGGGGCAAATCAACGGTTCCGATGAGGAGTTCTTTGATAAGTACAGCTCGAAGCTCGAACCCGCAGAACGTCACGACCCGGATGAATTGTCTCTTCCACCATACTATCCCGATACGCCCTTCGTTCGGAAAATCTGGGCCCGCTACTACAATCTGATCACCTTCATGGACAAGCAGGTCGCCGATCTGCTCGCCCAACTCGAAGCCGACGGCCTAGCTGATGAGACGATAGTGTTCTTCTTCTCCGATCACGGACTGGGCATCCCCCGGTTCAAGAGAACGCTGTACGATACAGGGCTCCATGTGCCGCTGCTTATCCATTTCCCCAAACCGTATCAGAGCCTGGCGCCCGGCAGAGCGGGTGGAAGAATCGACAGATTGGTAAGTTCCGTTGATTTTCCTCCGACTGTTTTGAGCTTTCTCGGCTTGACGATCCCCAACTATATGCAGGGCAGGGCTTTCGCCGGTGAGCAAGCCGCTCCGGCGCGAGAATATATCTTCGCCGCGGCAAGCCGAGTCGATGAGGCCTATGAATTCTCACGTTGCGTGCGAAACGAGCGTTACAAATACATTCGCAATTTTATGCCACATTTGCCGTACATCCAGCCGAGCGAATATCCCGACAGAGCGGAGATCATGAAGGAACTGCGACGGGCGGCTGCCGAGGATGAACTCTCGGAAGCGCAGAGAGCGCTCTGGATGCCGACTAAGCCTGCTGAGGAACTATATGACACGTTGGCCGATCCGCATGAAATGGAGAATCTGGTCGATTCGGCGCAACACGCCAGGATTCTACGGGGGCTGCGCGGCGTGCTGGGCAGATGGATGCTCCGGACACGTGACACAGGCCTGCTGCCGGAGGCGGAGATGCACATTCGCGCCGAATGCTCGACGCCGTACGAGATGGCGGGCAGTTCCCGCAAGTATTCTCAGCGGCGCATCCTCATGACGGCCGAACTGGTCGGCACAAGACCTGCGAACGTTTCGAAGCTGGTCAAGTTGTTGGGTGATTCGGACAGTGCCGTTCGCTATTGGGCTGTCATTGCTCTGACGGCTCTTGGCAGCCAGGCCGAGGCGGCTGCCGAGACGCTGAACGGACTGCTGGAAGACCCGGCTCCAAACGTCCGCTTCGCCGCAGCCGGGGTGTTGTGCAAAATGGGTTGGTGTGAGAATGCTTTGCCCGTATTGGCTTTGGGTCTGGAAGACGAACGAGAAGAGACGGTCCTGTACGCCGCACGCGAATTGCAGAGTCTCGGCGGCAAGGCTCGCCCGGTTGTTGGACAGATGGCCGATGCCAGAGCAAAGTACATAAAACAGGACGGGACACCCATAAACAACAATCACGCAATGTTCATCGACTGGGCGCTGATGCATGCGATTGCGAATTGCCGTGAATGATCACATCGGGAAGATCAAAAATCAAAGTGCAAAATGAAGAATTAAGGAAGTCGTCGTGGCTTGCCGCGACTCCACAATTTTGACATTTGATGTCTAATATTTGCTATGAATAGTCAGCTTGTAAGCCAAGAAAAGGGCAGTCTCGTATATGTGATGCTTGTATGCCTTGCAGCAGCTCTCGGAGGGCTTTTGTTCGGCTACGACACAGGTGTGATTAACGGAGCAATTGGCCCTCTGGAGGCACATTTTGCCCTCGACGCGCAGGCCAAAGGCTGGGCGACCGGCTGTGCCCTTCTCGGCTGCGCTATCGGGGCGGCGGTCGCCGGCGTGCTGAGCGACCGATTGGGTCGCAAAAAGGTGCTTATCATCTCGGTGATTCTTTTCTTTGTCTCGGCGGTGGGAACCGCTCTACCGAGGGACATCGCTACCTTTATCATTTTTCGCATAATTGGCGGCGTCGGTGTCGGGGCGGCGGCGATGTCATCGCCAATGTACATCGCTGAGATTAGCCCGGCGAGAATCAGAGGCCGAATGGTTTCGGTCAATCAGTTTGCGATCGTGACCGGCTTTCTGGTGGTCTATTTTGTGAATTACTTCATCGCCCTCCAGGGCGATTCGACGTGGAATCAGCAGCTCGGCTGGAGGTGGATGTTCGGCTCCGAGGCACTGCCGGCGCTGCTGTTGCTGGTTCTGCTTTTCTTCGTGCCGGAGAGCCCGCGGTGGCTGACCAAGCAGAATCGCAGTGATGAGGCGCTGGCGATTCTGACGAAGGTGGACGGCGCCGAATATGCCGAGACAGAACTGCTTGAGATCAGGGAGACCATCGCCCATGAAAGCGGATCGCTCAAGCAACTGCTCCAACCCGGAATGAAGATTGTATTGGTTATCGGCGTTGTGTTAGCTGTCCTCCAGCAGGTTACGGGGATCAATGTCTTCCTCTACTTCGGCACGGAAATCTTCAAGAAGATGGGATCTGAGACCAATGCCGCCCTCGCCCAGACTGTGATAGTCGGTGCGGTTAACCTGAGTTTCACCGTTGTCGCTATCTGGACGGTGGATCGACTGGGCCGAAGGCCTTTGATGATGATCGGCTCGGCCGGGATGGGAATCTCCCTGCTGGCCATGGGCCTGGCAGCTTACTGTCAGAGAACGGAACTGTGGATCTTGCTATTCATCCTTGGCTATATCGCCTGCTTCGCCCTTTCAGTTGGCCCCGTAACCTGGGTCATTCTTTCGGAGATCTTCCCCACGCGTATCCGCGGAAGGGCGATGGCCATCGCGACGATATGTCTATGGATGGCAAACTACGTTATTTCACAGACGTTTCCCATGATGGACGAAAACAAGTGGCTGCTCGAGACGTTCCATCGCGCCTTCCCGTTTTGGCTGTATGGCACATTTTGTGTCATCCTGCTGGTTTTCGTCTGGCGATTTGTTCCCGAGACCAAGGGCAAAACGCTGGAGCAAATAGAAAAACGCTGGATGCGTTAGACAACAATATCAAAATGCAAGAAGTAAAATGCAAAATTGAGGAGCCGCTCCGCGGGCTGTCTTGTGTTTTTCATCAGAACGGTCTCGCCGGAGGCGATTCCGCAATTTTGATATTTGACATTTAATATTTGATTTTTTGTTGCCGAATGGATTTTCCGGAGAGAATAACTGTCGAGAGCCATACGATAACTGTCGTGCCGAGGTACGCCGAGACCGACAAGGGCGGGGTCATTCATCACAGCGTCTACCCGGTGTGGTTCGAGATGGGGCGCACCGAGCTTTTGCGCGCCAACGGGTTGGTCTATAAGGATCTTGAACTGGCCGGTGTGTTTTTTGTCGTGGCCCGTCTTAGCATCAAGTATCGCCGGCCCGCACTGTACGATGAGGAGCTGAAACTGGAAACGACCTGCTCGAAGGTTACCGCCAGCAGGGTCGAGCATACCTACAAATTGACGAACTGCGACGGAGTGATCCTGGCCGAGGGCGACAGCACGCTGGCCTGCGTCAATGCCGAGGGCAAGATTCGCAGGTTACCCGGATTTATGTACCCCGAGCCGCAGAAAGAAGCCTAAATTTCAAATTTCAAATTTCAAATTCTAAATTGATCTGCTATGATCTGCGCTTTGGTTGCGAAATAGACAATCTTAGATTTGAAATTGAACTATTCATGGCTTCAGACAAAAGAGAGAATTGTGGTCTGTTTGGCATTTTTGGCGATGCCGAAGCAGTTGAAAAGACGTATTTTGGCCTGCATAGCCTTCAGCATCGGGGGCAGGAATCGGCGGGGATCGCGTCGAGCGACGGTGAGTCGATCCAGTGCTATACCGCCATGGGTACGGTCAGCAGGGTCTTCCGCTCGGGCAGGGCGGTCTTTGACAAATTGGCCAACTCGGTAGCGATTGGCCACGTCCGGTATTCGACGACGGGCGCCGGCCGGGCGGCAAACTCTCAGCCGCTCCTGGCGGAATACTCCCGAGGCCAGGTAGCCGTAGCGCATAACGGCAACCTGATAAATGCTTCCCTGCTGCACGACGAGTATGAGGCGTACGGGAGTATCTTCAAGTCCACGAGCGATACCGAGGTGATTATTCATTTGCTCGCCAAGCCGACCCATGTCAGCAAGCCGGATCCGCTTGCACACGTGTTGAACCACCTGCAGGGTGCGTACAGCCTGCTTTTTCTGTTCTCGGATCGCATTGAGGCGGCCCGCGACCCCCACGGGATCAGACCCCTGTGCATAGGTCAAACCGAGCAGGGTGCCTATGTTGTTGCCAGCGAGACGTGTGGTTTGGATGCCATCGGGGCTCGGTTCATCCGCGAAGTTGAGCCCGGTGAAATCGTGCGACTGGATAAAGACGGTCTGTCCAGCAGGTTTTTTGTTACGCCCGGGACCGTCACCCCGGCGCACTGCATCTTCGAGCATGTCTATTTTGCTAAGCAGAGCAGCACTATTTTTGACGAGAATGTACACGGATTCAGAAAGAAGCTCGGAAGGCGTCTCGCCGTCGAACACCCTGTCGATGCCGACGTGGTGATACCCGTGCCGGACTCAGGAACCTCGGCGGCGATAGGGTATGCTCAGCAGAGCAAGATACCCTTCGACATGGGGATAGTCAGAAGCCATTACGTGGGCCGCACGTTCATCTCCCCGGACCAGAGATCGCGCGAGTTGGAGGTAAGGCTCAAGCTGTCGGTGGTAGATGAAGTTGTGGCCGGCAAGCGCCTCGTTGTGGTGGACGATTCAATTGTGCGCGGCACGACGACAAGGGGCAAGATCAGGGCGTTGCGCCAAGCCGGGGCAAGAGAAATCCATATGCGAATAAGCTGCCCGCCTCTGAGGTTTCCCTGTTTTTACGGAGTGGATTTTCCTACCAAAGGAGAGCTGCTGGCGAACAACCGCGATCTTGAGCAAATCAGGGAATTTCTCGAGGTTGACAGTATTGGCTACATGTCACTGGAAGGGCTTCTTCAGTGCGCGGCCTTGCCCGCGGATCACTACTGCGCAGCCTGCTGGGACGGCAAATACAGAATACCGATAGATGTCGCCGTCAACAAATTCACTATGGAACACTACCAGATGAACATGTTTGATGATTTGGACTGAGATTCTTAACCATTATTCTGCTCGCCGATGAGTAAGCATATCAGCTACGAACAGTCCGGGGTCAGTATTGACGCCAACGACCGGATGGTCAGGCAGATCTATTCGGCCGTCGCCAGCACGTTTGGCCCGCGAGTAATCGAATCGAAAGATGGCTTTGCAGGGATGTTTCGTCTGGATTACGACGAAAGGCTCTTCAAACGGAATTACAAGAATCCTGTTCTCGTGGCCTGCACGGATGGTGTGGGCAGCAAGGTCCAACTGGCGGGTGATATGAAGAGATTTGACACCGTCGGCATCGATCTGGTGGCGATGAGTGTCAACGACATGCTCGTTCAGGGCGCCGAGCCGTTATTTTTCCTGGACTACCTGGCGGTTCATAAGCTGGAGCCGCAATTCGTGGCCGAGCTCGTAAAAGGAATCGCGGCCGGGTGTCGTCAGGCTGACTGCGCACTAATCGGGGGAGAAACCGCCGAGATGCCGGATACGTACGCGTCCGGTGATTTCGACATGGCCGGCTTTGCGGTTGGCGTCATCGAGCGAAAGAAGATCATCACAGGCCGGATCATTAGAAAAGGCGACGTGGTTCTCGGTCTTGCCTCGAACGGATTACACAGCAACGGATATACGCTCGTTCGCAATATCTGTTTCAAACGAGCCGGCCTCAAGATGAACGACCGGCCCGAAGCACTCGGCGGCGCCGTGCTGGGCGATGTTCTGCTTGAACCGACCCGGATCTACGTTCGTCCGCTGACAAAACTGCTCTCGAAGTACAAGGTCAAGCGAGTCGTCCACGGGATGGCGCACATTACCGGCGGAGGACTGGTGGGCAACATTCCGCGAGTATTGCCGAAGGACTGCAACGCGGTTATAAAGAAATCAAGCTGGCCCATGCAGAAGATATTCACATTTTTGCAGGATGCCGGCCCCGTCGAAGAAGAGGAGATGTTCCGGGTCTTCAACATGGGGATAGGGTTTGTACTCGTAGTGGCTGAGGATTTCGCCGATTCGATAGCGAAGAAGCTGACGAAATTCGGCGAGAAGGTCTATCGCATAGGTAGGATAACCACAGGGACCGGCAAAGTGGTCCTGAAATGACATGCAGGAGGCAATAGTATGAGCGGCATTTTCGGAGTAGTCTCAAAGGGAAACTGTGCGGAAACACTTTTCTATTGTACTGATTATCACTCACATCTGGGCACCGAATACGGGGGCATCGCCGTGCTCAACGGCAGTGACTTCACACGCCAGATACACAACCTGAGTCGAAGTCAGTTCAAGTCAAAATTCTACGATGACTACGAACACGTGAAAGGTAACAAGGGCATCGGGGTTATCAGCGATTATGACGAACAGCCAATCTATCTGAACTCAAGATTTGGGCCATTCTGCGTAGTCACCAGCGGATTTGTGGAAAACGCCGAGGAGCTTGCGACAGATCTGCTCAACAAGAAAGTATCCTTCAGTGAGGTCAGCGGCAGAGCGGTCAACACTCCCGAATTGATGGCAAAGTTGATCAATCAGGGCGAGGATTTGATCGACGGCATAGAGAAGGCGTTTGACACCATTGAGGGCTCGTGTTCACTCCTGTTGCTGCACGCCGATGGAATATATGCCGCCAGAGACAAACGCGGATATACTCCGCTGATTGTCGGCAGGCGGGACGATGCGTGGGCAGTGACTGCCGAGACGAGCGCCTTTCCGAACAACGAATTCGAGGTCGTAAAGAATGCCGAGCCGGGTGAGGTCGTTCTGCTCAATGACGATGGGATGGTGCAGAGCAAACCCGGTTCCAATGATGGAAGTCAAATATGCACGTTCCTCTGGATCTACACGGGTTTTCCCGCATCGGACTACGAGGGGATAAATGTGGAGGTCGTGAGAGAGAGGTCTGGACGGTACCTGGCAAGGCGTG